>DOUP01000231.1 GCA_003520545.1 Maritimibacter sp.
ATGGATTTGGTCGTCGCGGAAAGTGATGTGACGCTACGCGACGCGCCCGGATTGCTGGCGCCGGGGCGGTTGGAGAAACTCAAGATGCCGGTTCTCTTGCTGGAGAGTTCCAACCCTCCCAAGGGCGTGCGCATGGTGCACGAGGCGATTTGCGCGCGGCTGCCGCAGGTGCAACGGGTCGTCGTCATCGGTGCCGGTCACATGGCCCCGATCACACACCCGAAAAACGTCGCGGGCGAGATCGCCCAGTTTCTCAAGGTTTAAGATGGGCGAGGAAGGCGTCGACTGTCGCCTCCGTCATCGACCAATCGCAGACAAAGCGCGCACCGATTGGCGTGTCAGGCGCAGCGCCGTCGAGCGCCCCCTCCCACAGGTGATAGGACGCACCCGCGCCGAAAAGCGCTTCATGCGTTTCGGCAGGTAGGGTCGCGAAGGTCATATTGGCGTCGGGTGACCACAGGAAATCCGCGGAATTGGACCGGCGCAGCCCTTCGACCAGCCGCGTGTTTGCCATGTTGGCTTTGCGCGCCAGATCGAGCCACAGGTCGTTTTCTAGATATCCGGTCATCTGTGCCGCCAGATAACGGTATTTCGAGAAAAGGTGGCCGCCACGCTTGCGCCGCAGCTCGAATTCGCGACCGTGTTTCGGGTCGAAGAACACCACCGCCTCTACCCCCATGCAGCCGTTCTTGGTTCCGCCGAAGCTGACCGCGTCGACGCCCGCTTTCCACGTCATCTCGGCTGCAGACGCGCCGGTCGAGACAAGCGCATTTGCGAAGCGTGCTCCATCCAGGTGGACCGCGAGGTCAAAGCCCTTGGCGACATCCGTGAGCGCCTTGATCGCCGCGACGGAATAGACCGTCCCGCGTTCGGTCACATTGGTGATCGAGACGGGTCCACGTTGCGGGCCGTGTACGCCGCGGTTCTCTTCGCCGTTGATCGACGAGCGCAACGCTTCGGGCGTCATTCGGCCATCATCGGTGGGCACGAGGGTAAGCTTTGCGCCGCCGGTGAAAAACTCCGGCGCGTTGCATTCGTCTTCGTGGATATGGGCGACGTCGCTACAGAACACCGTCTCAAAGGGCTCGACCATCGTGGCCAGCGCCAGGGCATTGGCGGCGGTGCCGGTGGCGACGAAATGGACCGAAGCCTCGGGGGCTTCGAAAACATCGCGGATCATCTGCGTGGCGCGGGTTGTCTGGTCGTCCGCGCCGTAGCCCATGGCGTAGCCTTCGTTGGCCCGCGTGAGGGCTTCCAGGATTTTCGGGTGGACCGGGCCGGAGTTATCCGAGGCGAAATGCATTAGGGTTCTCCTTCGATCACGTAGTCTTCCCAGTCGTCTTCCGCCACGTCGAACTCGGGCACGGTCCAGCCGCGCACGCTTTGTTCGGCGTCGTGCACGCTGTCGGGATCGCCGGTCAGGAGCGGGTGCCAATCGGGAAGTGGCTTGCCTTCGGCCCGCAGGCGATAGGCGCAGGTCGTGGGCATGAAATAGGCGATGTCGCCCATGTTTTCTGGTTTCAGGACGATACATTCCGGCACGAATTGCAGCCGGATGTCGTATTGCGCACAGCGGCAGGTGTCGTTGTCGAGCAGTCGGCAGGCGACCGAGGTAAAAACCACCTCGCCTGTTTCTTCGTCTTCGAGTTTGTTCAGGCAACACTTGCCGCACCCGTCGCATAACGCCTCCCATTCGGGCGGCGTGAGGCTGTCGAGCGGCAGGGTCCAGAAGTCTTTGCGCAGCTGAGTCGTCATGGCGCGACATTCACCCAACGCGCGACAAATGGAAAGCGGGTCGGGATGACGTGGTGTGCACGGGTGGAGCTCTTCGTTCCATTTCTGCCAGCCACTTCCGAAGAATGCCCGCATAGGTTGCATTGCGGTGCGAACGGGGTAGGGTGGAGTGGGGAGCATTGCGGCAGCGAAAGACATTTGGATGCAGCAACCGAAACTGGATGATCCTATGGAGATCGGCGTCGCCGTGCGTGCGCAACTCGATCGCGTTCTGGGTCGTCTGAGGCAGGACCTTGGGTTCGAAACCCTTCTGCTGGCGCGGCTCGCAGGCGGGGAGCGTCGGATCGAGGCGTTGTCCGTGATAGATGGGAGCCGAACCGATCTCCACGTCGGCCACATCTGCGCGGTCGGGGCTTGTGATGTGTTTCGAGCGACGTCGTTCGAGCCGGTGGATACCTTGTCGGCAGGCGCGCATAAGCCGATTCCGGCCTCGGATGACGGGGTCGTCGCGGTTCCGGTGACGCTGTCGGATCAGCGCTTGTTCGGCATGCTCGGGGGGCGCGTGGGTGCGCCGGATGAGGCCACCCGGATCGGTCGGGAATTGCAGGGCAGGGCGCCTCTTGCCTGCGTTGGTCTCGACCTTCTGTTCGCCGAAGACACGCGAAAGCAGGCGGTGCGGGGTCTTGTCCGGTCGGTTATCCGGGAGGCTGCGTTTCAGCCGGTTTTTCAGCCGGTGGCCGACCTAGAGAGTGGGCAGGATTTCTATCTCGAAGGGCTGACACGGCTTGACGCGACGGTTGGCTATACCGTGCCGGATCTCTTGTCGCTGGCGCGGCGCGTCGGGATGGGGGCGGAGCTTGAATTGGCCTTCATCCGTTCGGTGCTGGCGGCCTCGGAATCGAGATTCGGGCATGTGCCCGTGGCTGTGAACCTGTCCGAAGAGACGCTTTTGTCCGATCGCCTGGCGCCCGAGATCGCGCATGTGCAGCCCGAGCGGGTGATCTTCGAATTGACCGAACATGCGCCCGTGCGGGACTACCCGGCATTGCGTGAAAAGGTGGCGCAGTATCGCGCGCAGGGTATTCGTATCGCGATCGACGACACGGGGGCCGGCTACACCACGCTGCGCCATATCCTCGACTTGAAACCCGATATCCTGAAGCTCGACCTCGCGATGGCGGCGCGGGTGGATACGGATGCCGAGGCATTGGCCTTGATCCGTTTTCTGCAGGCCTATGGCTACGCAACCGGCACCGCGCTGGTTGTCGAAGGGATCGAACGAGACGCGCAGGTTGAAGCGCTTCTGGCCGTCGGCGTGCGCTATGCGCAGGGCTTTCGGATCGGGCGTCCGGAGCGGTCCCAGATGAGCGGATGACGCCGTGTGTGAAGTGCCGGGGTCGGAACGAAATCACCGAACGGCTCGCGCGCGCCCCCCGCTGACGGAATTCCACCATATGAAAGACAGGTTTTTCCGCTTGATGTTTTTTACCCAACGGTCAAAGTTGACGCGACGGCGCAGTTGAACCCGGTCCTGAAAATCGGCGAGCGTCGCGCGAAGGGGTCATAAGAACCCCGACCATCAGGGAGTGTCGAGACAGAGCGGGATCATCCCGCCCGGTCCCGTTGGGCTATCCGCCCCTCCCAAGGCAAGACGCCTGAGAAGCGTGAGACCCAAACAGGGAGTTTACAATGTCTCTTACAAAATTCATGGCCGCGACCAGCATGGCTACCATGCTGATGTCCGGCGCAGCCTTTGCGCAATCGACGCTGGTCTATTGTTCGGAAGGGAGCCCCGAAGGCTTCGACGCCGCGCTCTACACCTCCGGCACGACCTTCGATGCCTCGTCCAAGCCGCTTTACAACCGTCTGGTTGAATTCGACGTGGGCACCACCAACGTCATTCCGGGCCTGGCTGAAAGCTGGGAAGTGTCCGAGGACGGGACCGAGTTCACCTTCAAACTGCGCGAAGGTGTGAAGTTCCACTCGAACGACATGTTCACGCCCTCGCGTGACTTCAACGCGGACGACGTGATCTACACCTTCATGCGCCAGTTGGAGACCGAAGGATCCTGGGAATACTTCAACGCCATGTCGATGCCCGACCTGGTCGAGTCGATCGAGAAGGTCGACGACATGACGGTGAAGTTCAAGCTGACCCGTGCCGAAGCGCCGTTCGTCGCGAACCTCGCCATGGACTTCGCGTCGATCCAGTCCGCCGAATACGGTGCGGCCATGGAAGAAGCGGGCACGCCCGAGATGCTGAACCAGCAGCCCATCGGCACCGGCCCGTTCGAGTTCGTGGCCTATCAGAAGGACGCCGTGATCCGTTACGCCGCCAATGAAAACTATTGGATGGACGGTGTGCCGAAGGTCGACAACCTCGTCTTCGCGATCACCCCGGACGCTTCCGTGCGTTACCAGAAGGTGCAGGCGGGCGAATGCCACGTGATGCCTTATCCGAACCCGGCTGACGTCGAAGCCATGCGCGCCGCGGAAGACGTGAACCTGATGGAGCAGGAAGGCCTGAACGTCGGCTACCTTGCCTACAACACCCAGATGCCGCCGTTCGACAATCCGAAGGTGCGCAAGGCGCTGAACATGGCCATCGACAAACAGGCCATCATCGACGTGGTGTTCCAGGGTGCGGGCCAGATCGCCAAGAACCCGCTTCCGCCGACCATGTGGTCCTACAACGATGCCGTCGAGGATGATCCCTTCGATCCGGACGCCGCGAAAGCGATGCTTGAGGAAGAGGGCGTAACCGACCTTGACCTGAAAATCTGGGCAATGCCGGTGCAGCGCCCCTACAACCCGAACGCCCGCCGGATGGCCGAACTGATGCAGGAAGACTTCGCCAACATTGGCGTGAACGTCGAAATCGTCAGCTACGAATGGGGCGAATACCTTGACCGGTCCAAAGCGATGGATCGCGACGGTGCCGTGCTGCTGGGCTGGACCGGCGACAACGGTGACCCGGACAACTTCCTTGCCGTGCTGCTCGGCTGTGATGCCGTCGGCGGTTCGAACCGGGCGCAGTGGTGCCACGAGCCGTTCAACGACCTCGTGACGCAAGCCAAGACCGGCTCGCAGGAAGATCGCGCCAAGCTTTACGAAGAGGCCCAGGTCATCTTCAAGGAGCAGGCGCCTTGGGCGACCATCGCGCATTCGGTCGTCTTCATGCCGATGCGGCCGGAAGTCGAAGGTTACGTGATGGACCCGCTGGGCGGTCACTACTTCAACGAAGTCGGCCTCGCCGAATAAGCGGAACTCGCATAAGCTAATCGCGGTGGGGCCTTCGCGGCCCCACCGTTTTCAAGGGGGTTTCATGCTCACGAGCCAGGTTTCGGCCCAGCCAAGACGCGAGGTGCGGTGATGCTGCGCTACATCCTGTCGAGGCTCCTCACCTTCATCCCGACCTTTATCGGGGTTTGCATTATTTCCTTCGCTTTCATTCGCGTGCTACCGGGCGATCCGATCATCGTCATGGCGGGCGAACGCGGTGTCAGTGACGAACGATATCAGGAGCTGGTCGAACAATTCGGCTTCGACCGCCCGGTCGTCGTTCAGTTCTGGGATTTCTTCACCGGCGTGCTTCAGGGCGATCTCGGGACCAGTTATGTGACCAAGCGCCCGGTGTGGGACGAGTTCTTTTCGCTTTTTCCCGCCACGCTGGAATTGTCCCTCGTCGCCATCATCCTCGCCATCGCGCTGGGTATTCCCGCCGGCGTGATCGCCGCCGTGAACCGCGGCAAATTTTTCGACCGGGCGCTGATGTCGACCGCCCTTGTAGGGTATTCGATGCCGATCTTCTGGTGGGCGCTTTTGCTCATCATCGTGTTTTCGGGCAACCTCGGGTGGCCCCCCGTCTCGGACCTGATCGACCTTTTGTATTACTTCGAGGCTGAGACCGGCTTCATGCTGATCGACAGCCTTCTGTCGGGCCAGGAGGGGGCGTGCAAATCCGCGGTGCGCCATCTGATCCTGCCTTCTTTCGTGCTGGCCACGGTGCCACTGGCCGTCATCGCGCGGCAGACCCGGTCGGCGATGCTCGAAGTGCTGGGCGAGGACTATATCCGCACGGCGCGGGCAAAGGGCCTTGCGCCGGCGCGCGTAAACGGGGTGCATGCTCTGCGCAACGCCATGATCCCGGTCATCACGGTTATCGGTCTGTCGGTCGGCACCCTGCTGGCGGGGGCGATCCTCACCGAGACGATTTTCTCCTGGCCGGGCATCGGCAAATGGATGGTCGATAGTATCTTCCGCCGCGACTACCCGGTGGTGCAGGGCGGTCTGCTCATGGTCGCGCTGTTCGTGATGGTCGTGAACCTGATCGTCGATCTGCTCTACGGTCTCATTAATCCCAAGATCAGGAAGCGTTGACATGGCCGATGTAAGCTCCTCTGGCAACACGACGCCGAACACGCCGATCCGCCCCGGGCGGATAAAAGAATTCTGGCGCTATTTCCGGGAGAACCGGGGGGCGGTGATCGGGTTCTATGTCTTCGTGGCTTTCCTGCTCGTCGCGATTTTCGCGCCGCTCATCGCGCCTTTCGACCCGACCTCGCAGAACCGGGGCGCGACACTCGTGCCGCCATTCTGGCAGGATGGAGGATCACTGACTTACGTTTTGGGGACCGACCCACTGGGGCGTGATATCCTGTCGCGCCTGATCCACGGGGCGCGGTATTCCTTCCTCGTGGGCTCCGTGGTGGTGGTCATCGCGGCGACCGGCGGGATCATGACCGGGTTGATCGCGGGGTTCGCGCCAAGATGGCTCGACACGATCATCATGCGGATCATGGACATCATCCTGTCGATCCCGTCGCTCCTGCTTGCGCTGGTGTTGGTCGCAATCCTCGGCCCGTCGCTTCTGAACGCGATGATCGCCATCGCCATCGTGCTTCAGCCGCACTACGTCCGCCTGACGCGGGCCGCCGTGATGACCGAGCTTAGCAAGGATTACGTGGTCTCGGCCAAGGTTGTGGGGGCCAAGCTGCCGCGCCTGATGTTCATCACCGTCCTGCCCAATTGCCTCGCCCCGATCATCGTGCAGGCGGCGCTGAGCTTCTCCAACGCGATCCTTGACGTGGCCGCCCTGGGCTTTCTCGGGATGGGGGCACAGCCGCCCACGCCCGAGTGGGGCACGATGCTGGCTGAAAGCCGTGAGTTCATCTTGCGCGCGTGGTGGGTCGTGACCTTCCCCGGTCTCGCCATCCTCATCACCGTGCTTTCGATCAACCTGATGGGCGACGGGCTGCGTGATGCGCTCGACCCGAAACTGAAGAGGAGCTGACATGACCCTCCTCAAGATCAAGAACCTCTCGGTCGATTTCGACACCGCCGGTGGCCAGTTCCGGGCGGTGGACGCAGTGGATATCACCGTGAACGAGGGCGACATCCTCTCTATCGTCGGGGAATCCGGGTCGGGCAAGTCCGTCTCCATGCTGGCCATGATGGGGCTTTTGCCCTGGACCGCCACGATCACGGCGGACGTGATGTCCTTTGACGGGATCGACCTGCGCGATCTCAGCCCCAAGCAAAGGCGCAAGGTCATCGGCCGCGACATGTCGATGATCTTTCAGGAACCGATGTCCTCGCTGAACCCGAGCTTCACCGTCGGGTTTCAGATCAGGGAAACCTTGAAGGTCCACCTCGATCTCGACCGAAAAGCGCGCCAACGCCGGGCGATCGAGTTGATGGAACTGGTCGGCATTCCCGATCCCGAAAAACGGCTCAAAGCCTTTCCGCACCAATTGTCCGGCGGCATGAGCCAGCGGGTCATGATTGCCATGGCGCTCGCCTGCAAACCGCGACTCCTGATCGCAGATGAGCCGACGACGGCATTGGACGTGACGATCCAGGCGCAGATCCTCGATCTTCTGACGGACCTGCAAAAGGATACCGGCATGGCGCTGATCCTCATCACGCACGACATGGGCGTGGTGGCCGAAACCGCGCAACGGGTGCAGGTGCAATACGCGGGCCAGAAGGTGGAAGAGCAGGAGGTGCGCGGTCTCTTCGCCGATCCGCATCACCCCTACACCGATGCGCTGCTTGCAGCCCTTCCCGAACGCGCGACGGAACGGCATTTGCCGACCATTCCGGGCGTCGTGCCGGGACAATACGACCGCCCGCAAGGCTGCCTGTTTTCGCCCCGATGCAAATTCGCGGATGAGAAATGCCGCACGATACCGCCCCCGGTGCAGCCGCCCGAGCTTGGGCTTGCCCGCTGCCATTACCCGATTACGCGCAAGGAGGACGTGGCATGAGCACTGTCGTCACTGCCGAGGGGTTGGCCCGCCATTACGAAGTTGGCGGCGGTCTGTTTTCCAAGCCGGGTGTGGTCAAGGCGCTGTCCGATGCCTCCTTCACCATCGAAGCCGGCAAAACGCTGGCGGTGGTCGGCGAATCCGGCTGCGGGAAATCGACCCTCGCGCGTCTTGTCACGCTCATCGAAGAGCCGACGGCCGGAACGTTGAACATCGACGGGGTCGAGGCAACGCCGGACAACTGGGAGCGCCTGCGCAGCCATGTGCAGATCGTGTTCCAGGACCCCTATGGCTCGCTCAACCTGCGCCATCGGATCGGGGCCATCCTGGAAGAACCGTTGAAAATCAACCGGCCCGAGATGTCGGCCAAGGAGCGTCAGGCAAAAGCGCGCGAGATGATCGAGCTCGTGGGCCTGCGGCCCGAACACTACGACCGTTTCCCGCATATGTTCTCGGGTGGGCAGCGTCAGCGTATCGCGGTCGCGCGCGCGCTCATGCTGGAGCCGAAGCTTCTGGTGCTGGATGAACCCGTCTCGGCGCTCGACCTGTCGATCCAGAGCCAGGTTCTGAACCTGCTTCTGGATTTGCAGGACCGGCTGGACCTCGCCTACCTGTTCATTTCCCACGACCTCAGCGTCGTGCGCCACGTGGCTGACGAGTTGGTGGTGATGTACTTGGGTCGCCCCGTCGAATTTGGCACCAAGGACGACGTCTTTGCCAATCCGCGCCATCCTTATACCAAGGCGCTTTTGTCCGCGACGCCCTCAACCGAACCGCATCAGGACAAGATGCGGATCAAGCTGGAAGGGGAGCTGCCGTCGCCGCTCGCCGTGCCGGACGGCTGTCCCTTTGCGCCGCGCTGTTGGAAGGCGCAGGACAAATGCCGGGCGGAACGGCCTGCACTGATGGGCGAGCACCCGGCGGCCTGTTGGTTTCCTGAAGGTTGAGACTTGTTCGCGCGGGGCGAGTAACGACCGCCGATAACCGGCATTCCGACAGGAACGCAAGAAGTCGCCTGCCTCCGCAAAAGCAGGAAGCAGGCGACTTGGAATGATCGGCGTATCCGTGGTGTGGGGTGGCCCCGCCAGAGGTCAGCGCGATGCGATCCGGAAGACCGGTGCAGGCAGCGGGCCGTCGGAGTTCAGGAGATAGGCGTAGCGGCTGGAGGACAGAAGATCCTCCAGATCGACCGGGCGTCCATTCAGGTAAGCCGTTTTCGCGACCAGCCGGATACCGTGACTATAATCCGCGTAGCTCGCGCCATGGACGGTCGAAACCGGCTGGATCGGGTCGCGAGCAGAGCGGTGCCAGCCGTAGATGGCGACGCGACCGGGGTTGGACGCCATGCGGTTGGCGACGACGACGTCCTTCTTGTGACCGGCGACCAGACCACCGCGCCCCCGGCGCTGTTTCTCGATCGTCGCGTTGTGGCGTAGGAAATAGTCGGTCGAGGACATCTGCGGCCCGGCCTGCATCGGTTGCGGCGAGAGTTTCGTCGCGGCCTGGGCATAGATCGCATCGACGATCCGCGACGTGGGGAGCATCATGTCAAATCGAGACGCGATGGAGGCTGCGGCCGGAAGCCCCAGTGGCACGCGCACGAAATCACGGTCCGATCCGAGGGCGAGATAGTCGGGAGTCACGCAGACGACGATCTCGGCCCCCACGCCGCGCGAGTCCTGGCCTTTGAGGACGACCGGCTGAAGTTGGCGGATGAAGCTCGGCATGTTGCCACGAGCGAGTTCGGAAATGATCGCGTTGTCGCGGTTGCTGCCGCTGCCGTTTCCGACCGATGCCATGAAGGCCTGACCGGTGGCGGCCCCCGGTTTGCGGCGTGGCATTTGTCGGGCCAGCGTGGTGCCGCAGGCCCTGGAGCTGGCGGAGGCGGACGTGGTTGGGCGCGGATCGGCGAGGAAGGACGCGGGAACGACGTCCTCGACCGTCGCGACACGTGCCGTGAGAGAAGCCCGGAAATTCGCGGGCATTGCGCGCGGGCGCGGCGAGGTTGGCACGGCGAGCGCGGAGGCGTTCATCGTCGAGGCGATGATGGTTTGGTCATCAGGCGCTTCCCGTGTCGATGCTGCGTTTGCCGCGACGGGGCGTGGTGCCGGGCGCGGTGTCTGCGCGGTGGCGACCTGCCTCTCGGTGATGGGGGCCGTGGGCATCGTCTCCGGCGCGGCGTCTTCGATAGGCCCGGTGCCGAGGCGAGGCGCCATCGGCATGTCCGGCATGTCACGGTCGGTGAGGTCGAGGTGCGTGGTCTCGATCCCTTTGTCGTTTTGGGCCTCATCGGGGGTCGAACGGGGCGCGACGAGCGATGCGCCGGCACGGGTGTCGGCATCCTCAAAGCTTAGCCGGGCCATCGCCTGAGGCGACATGGCAGGCTCGGTGATGGAGCGCTTGGCCGGATCGATCAGCGTTTCGTCGCTCTCGGCGAGATCGACATCCGGTTTGACCGGGTCCTGAGGCGCGTTCTCTGGCATCGCGGCATCGACAATAAGCGTGTTGGGCGCACTGCCAAGAGCTTCGGCCAGGTTGCGGGGCACGACGACCTCCTCCTGCGGAAGAAAGGCCGCCACATAGGCGGGATACATCGTGGTCATCGCGAAGAAGCTACCCCAGACGGCCACCACGAGGGCGGCAAGCAAACCGATCCCGGCAAAAGCGGGCGCGGCGGCGGGGCGCGTGCGATGAAGCGCGGCGGTGATGTCTTTGATTTGTCGGATCATGGTCCGCGCTCGTACTGTCCCTTTGTTGCGAAGACAATAATGGCAGGGACGGGTTAAGGGGAGGTTTCTGGTCGCTGCGCGGTTTTTCGCCTGCTTTGATGGGGGTTTTCGGCCGTTTTCGGGGTTTTTCGCCGGTCTTGCGCAGGGCAAGCCAGAGAAGCGGGACCGGCAGTCCCGCCTGGCGGCGCTGAGAGAGGGAATCACTTTGGCCTTGCCCGCCCGACCGTCGCCGCCGGTAAACTGTCAGAACGCGGCCTTGGCAAAGGCGCCCAAGCCGTGGATGGTAGAAAGAAGACGCCGAGTCGCAAGGCCACGGCGCGAAGGATGGCAAGAGGGGTTCCCGCTTGAAATTTTGGCTCGCTTGCATCGTCACCGGATCACTCGCCGCGACCAGCGTTTTGGCGCAGGGCGAGACCGCGGTCGACAAATGTCTCGCCATCGCGGGCGCCGCGAACGCCGGTGTGCCGCCGGCCGCGGTCGATGCTGAAACCCAGAAGACCACGCTACGCGCCGCCGCCAATGATTGTACCGCCGCCGCCTCCATGGATGGCGCGCCGCCGGAGGTTCTTTTCCACGCGGCGACTGTCGCCCAGGCGAGGGGAAATACGGACGAGACGCTTTCGCTTCTCACCAAGGCCGCCGAGCTTGGGCTGGGACCCGCGCAAACGCGGCTGGGAGATTATTTCCTGTTCGGGGTCGGGGGACGCCCCGATGTGAAACAGGCGGTGCATCATTATGAGAAAGCTGCGACGCTGAACGATCCGGCGGGTATGACGACGCTCGCGCTCCTGCACCAGGTCGGGCAGGGGGTTCCGCGCGACACCGCGCGGATGGTCGCGCTCATGAAAGCCGCGTCCGAGGCGGGCTACCATTTCGCTCAGTATCGCCTTGCGCAGGTTTATTTGCGCGGCGACGGGGTTCCGGGTCGGGCCGATCCTGAACTTGGCATTCCTGACGTGACCCGCGCGGCGGAATATTACGCGATGGCGGCGGATAACGGGAACATCGCCGCCGCGCTCGAC
>DOUP01000133.1 GCA_003520545.1 Maritimibacter sp.
AAAACTAGAAAACTAGTTTCCTGTGCGGCTCGCGTCATCCCCTGCGGCAGCAAGAGTTCAGAATTTTGCCTCGTTCGGACCCGGTGTGACCCGTCGTTTCAACACTGCTTCGCGCCAGGTGATGAACGTCACGGCGGAGAGAATCAAAGCCCCGCCCGCTACCACCCAGACGTCTACCGGTTCGGCAAAGAAGAGTGCCCCGAGGGCTACCGACCAAACCAGTTGCAAGAACGTAACGGGTTGGGTCACGGTGAGCGGCGCCGCCGCAAAGGCCAGGGTCATCGTATAATGCCCGGCCGTTGCAAAGAGCGCGACCCCGAAGAGCCACCCCAACTCGCTCCAGGTTGGCGTGATCCAGTTCAAGGCGGCAAACGGGGCGAGGCCGAGGGTCACGGTGATCGACAGCATCGCCACGATGACGACCGGCGGCACACGTCCGGCCAAGCGACCGGCAATCAGATAGCCGACCGCGAAAAAACCCGCCGTCCCGAGCATTGCCAGGTGACCCGGTTCGATCTCTCGCACACCGGGGCGCAGGATGATGAGCGCGCCGAGCAAGGCGACGATGACCGCCATGATCCGCCGCGCCGCCAGCTTCTCCCCAAAAACGAGCGCGGCGCCGATGGTGACGAAAACCGGGTTGAGATAGTTGATCGCGGTGACTTCGGCGATCGGGATTTGGGTCATGGCGAAGAACCACAGGATCACGCCGCCGGTATGGACGACGCCGCGCAGGCCGAAAAGCGCAAGTGTTCGACCATCCAGTTGTGCGGCCAGGAGAGGCTTCAGCATCGGGATCAGGAACACGAGCCCGAGCGCGTAGCGCAAGAACGCCGCTTCGGCAGCCGGGATACGTCCGCCAACGTGTTTGACGATTGCCGTCACGGCGACAAAAAATAGCCCTGTCACCACCATCCAGAGGACGCCGACCACTGGGCTGGCAGGCTCTTTCTCTTGCGCGTATTCCATGGGCCTCTCCTGCGTCACTTGGCCGAAAGCTGCAAGTCGCGACGTTGCGAAGAAAGGGAATTGACATATCCGAGTAAATTAATCAGGTTTAGCATATTCCCTCACGCCACCGGATGTCCGGCCAGCCAGAGGCAGACAGATCGACGACACCCAGATCCGAACGCTGAGGAGACGGCTATGAAACATGCGCGCGACACACGACCAAATTCGGGCGTGGCGAAATCCAAGGATCAAACCGACCGGGAGCTTCCCGATCTCTTGACCGAGGCCGGTCTTCGCCCCGGGCGGGGCATTGATGATTGGCTCGACTGGCTCATCAAACGGGGAGAGGCGGGACAATGAACGATATGACGCGCCAAAGGGTTACCAACCAAGACGCACCTTCCCCGTTGCATCATGCGGAAGAGCTGACCATGGGCGGACGGGTTGCGAAAATCGTGCTTGGCGACGCGCTTTATACGTTGCGCATCACCAAGGCTGGCAAACTGATCTTGACGAAGTGAGCCACTGATGGACGGACAAATGACGGCGGACACGCGCGGTGGCGCGGCTGTCGCGCGGCTCGAAGACATGGGCGCGATCGAGGCGGGCGCGGTTTTGTGTATGCGCCTGTGGTCCGAGGGCCCCGGTTCACCGGACCGGGCGGCCTTCGAACGTGATTTTGGCCGCTTCGGTGGTCACATCGCGCTAGGCGCGACCGGCGCGATCTGCACCATGTGTCGGGACACCGGGCGCCGCGCCCTTCTGCGGCACCACCTGCAATGCGGGTGCGTCGGGGTAGATGAGGCCTGTCTCGCGCAGCTCGTCGCGGCGGCCCTCGATGGTGAGCGCAATGACGCGATGATGCTGGCAACATTAATGGTTCGCGCTGATTACGCGCCACAACTGGTGGACTGCGCGGTGCGAGCCGGGGCGGCCCTGTCCCGACTGGCGGCCACACCATTGGACCGGCGCGTTCCGTCGAAATTGCACTAATCCGATAATCGGCACGAAAAAGGGGGCCTTCCGGCCCCCTGTTACTATCCAATTACAATATCAGCTCTGGCTCAAAGCTGTTCCATGACCTCGTCGGAGGCTTCGAAGTTGGTCGTCACGCGTTGCACGTCGTCGTCGTCTTCCAGCGCGTCGATCAGCTTCATGAGCTTCTGCATCGACTCCAGGTCCATCTCGGTCGTGGTGGTCGGCTTCCAGATCAGCTTGGTCGATTCACTTTCGCCAAGCTCGGCCTCCAGAGCGTTCGATACATCGTTGAGATCGGTGTCCGCGCAATAGATGACGTGGCCGTCCTCCGAGCTTTCCACATCCATAGCACCGGCTTCGATCGCGGCCATCATGACCGTGTCGGCGTCGCCCACCTCGGCCGGGTAAACCACTTCGCCCATCCGGTCGAACATGAACCCGACCGACCCGGTTTCACCCAGGTTGCCGCCGTTCTTCGTAAACGTCGAGCGCACGGTGGAGGCGGTGCGGTTGCGGTTGTCGGTCATCGCCTCGACGATCACCGCGACACCGTTGGGGCCGTATCCCTCGTAGCGGATTTCTTCGTAATCGTCGCCTTCGCCCGCTTGGGATTTCTTGATCGCGCGGTCGATCACGTCCTTGGGGACGGAGTTCGACTTGGCTTCCTTGACCGCAAGCCGCAGGCGCGGGTTGTTTTCCGGATCGGGGTCGCCCATTTTCGCGGCGACGGTGATTTCCTTCGCCAGCTTTGAAAACAGTTTCGAGCGCAGTTTGTCCTGACGCCCTTTGCGGTGCTGAATATTTGCCCATTTTGAGTGGCCAGCCATGGTGCCTCCGCGCCTCTTGGATTTGGTCGCGTCTCTATATGGCAAGGGCAGGGCCATGGGCAAGGGCTGTGACCCGGTGTCAGCCTCGTTCGTCCTTGGGCGAGGCTATGACCACGTGGGTGACGATCTGGTTGACCCCGGCGACCCGGCCCAGACGGTCGGTGTGAAAGGCTTTGTAAGCGGTGAGATCGGCGGCCTCGACCCGTAGCAGGTATTCGACCGTGCCAGTGATATTGTGACACTCGCGCACTTCGGGGCTGGCGATCATGGCGTCTTCAAAGCGCTGCTGTGCCGCCTGCGTGTGCTCGGACAGCCCGACCGTCAGGTAGGCGGCAAAGGTCTGTCCCAGGGCTGCCGGGTTCACAACGGCACGGTAGCCGGTGATGACCCCCGCCTCTTCCAGCGCCTGCACCCGGCGCAGGCAGGCCGAGGGGGAGAGGCCGACTCGCTCTGCCAGCCGGGTATTCGCAATCCGCCCGTCTGCCTGAAGCTCGCGCAATATTTTTCGGTCAATTGTGTCAAAGTCCATCAAAAATTGCTCCATGTCTCTATCTCGCACCGTATAAACAATGATTGGGCTGCGCAATTCGACAATACTTGCGTCATGACACAGGATCTCCTCTTGGCCCTTGTTGGCTTTGCGCTCGTCACGTCGCTTACTCCGGGGCCCAACAATCTGATGCTGATGGCCTCCGGGGTGAATTTCGGCGTGCGCCGCACGATGCCCCACATGCTGGGCGTCGGGATCGGCTTCACCGTGATGATCGCGCTCATGGGATTGGGTCTGTCGCAGGCGTTCGAGCGTTTTCCGGTCTTGCACCAGATCCTCGCCGTCGTCGCCGCGATCTACATGGCGTGGCTCGCCTGGAAGATCGCCCACCCGGCACCGCCGGGGGATGGCGAGGCTTCCGGCAACCCGATGAGTTTTCTTCAGGCCGCGGCCTTCCAATGGGTCAATCCGAAGGCATGGTCCATGGCCTTGACCGCTATCGCAGCCTACGCCCCGGGGACCGGGATCGGCGAGGTCATTCTGGTCGCACTGGTCTTTGGTGTGGTGAACCTGCCGTCCGTGTCGCTTTGGACTGTCTTGGGGACACAGATGCGTCGCCTCCTGAGAACACCTCGTGTGCTGGATATCTTCAACTGGACCATGGCCACGTTGTTGCTCGTCTCCCTGATCCCGGTTCTTCTTGCGTGACGTGGGAAACCTGACGCGCTAAGCCTTGGCCATGACGGTCGATCAAATTATCCTTTTCTCTCTGTTCGTTGGCGTCTTTGGCCTGCTGCTCTGGGGCAAGTTCCGGTACGATCTCGTGGCTTTCGCCGCGTTGATGATGGGCGTCGTCCTCGGCGTTGTGGACACCAAGGACGCGTTCGCCGGGTTTGGCCATTCTGCAACAATTATCGTGGCGCTTGTCCTCGTGGTTTCGGCTGGCCTGACCCGTTCTGGTGCGGTGTTTCTCATTACCCGCACGCTGGTTGACAGCTCGCGCCGGTTGGGTGCGCATATCGCGATCATGGGCGCGATTGGCGGGGTCCTGTCCGCCTTCATGAACAACGTCGCGGCACTGGCGCTTCTCATGCCGGTGGACATCCAGACTGCACGCAAAGCGGGTCGGGCGCCTGGGCTGTCCCTGATGCCGCTCAGCTTCGCCACGATCCTCGGCGGTATGGCCACGCTCATCGGCACGCCACCCAATATCATCATCGCTTCGATCCGGGACGAGAGCCTTGGCGAACCGTTCCAGATGTTCGATTTCGCTCCCGTCGGAGCGCTCACAGCGCTCGTCGGTCTTATCTTCGTCGCGCTTGTCGGCTGGCGGCTCATTCCGAAAGCGGACGAAGGCGGCGCAGCGATCGACCCGATGGAAGAATACTCCGACTACACCGCCGAGCTTGTTGTGCCAGAAGAGAACAAGGCGGTCGGCCTGCGCGTGGAAGAGCTTTACGATACCGCCGAGAGCAACGACGTGTTCATTCTCGGCCTGATCCGGGACGGAACCCGGCGTTACGGCACCCAACGCACGACCAAGATCAAGGCGGGCGATACGCTGGTGCTTGAGGCCCGGCCCGATGCGCTGGACGAATTCCGCGCGGCGCTGTCGCTCAAGTTCGCGGACGAAAAACGCGAGGTGCGGCTGCGGGCCGATGGCGCGGGCCTGTCCAGGATCGAAGTGGTTGTCGCCGAGGATAGCCGGATCAACGGCAAAACCGCGCAGGCGATCGGTTTGAACTGGCGGCGCAGTGCGGTGCTGCTGGGGATCCGCCGGTCACGCAAGAATTTTCGGTCACAGATTTCGAAGACCCCCGTGCGGACGGGCGACATCCTTTTGCTTCTGGTCCCGAACGGCCGTGAAGCGGCGGTCACCGAATGGCTGGGCTGTCTGCCGCTGGCCGAACGCGGTCTCTCCGTTACGCAGGACAGCAAGGTCTGGATGGCCATCGGGTTTTTCGCCGCCGCCGTGGCGCTGGCCTCGTTCGGCTTGCTTTACCTTCCCGTTGCGCTGGGCATCGTCGTGGTGCTCTTCGTGCTGACCGGCATCGTGCCGATTGCCGGGCTTTACGATCATATCGAATGGCCGGTCGTTGTGCTCTTGGGCTCCATGATCCCCCTTGGTGCCGCGCTGGAGGACAGCGGCGGGACCGAGTTGATCGCCACTGCGCTTGTCACCCTGACCCACGGGCTGACCGCCTGGACCGTCCTCATGCTCCTCATGGTGGTCACCATGTCGCTCTCGGATGTCTTGAACAACACCGCCACGGCCATTGTCGCGGCCCCGGTCGGCATCCAGATGGCCAACGCGCTGAACGCAGACCCGGACCCGTTTCTGATGGCCGTCGCGGTCGCGGCGAGCTGCGCTTTCCTCACGCCCATCGGGCATAAGAACAACACGCTCGTCCTTGGTCCCGGCGGTTATCGCTTTGGTGACTACTGGCGCATGGGCCTGCCGCTTGAGATCATCGTGGTTGCCGTTTCGATCCCGCTCATCCTGTATTTCTGGCCGCTTTAGGAGGGGCTATGTCCGACCTCGACGACGCCAAAGCGCTTGTGAAATCCATCATCAGTCGGGGCCACCTCAAGCTGTCGGACAGCGACGTGGCCGGGTTGGAAGCCGCGCCGGACGGTTATGTCGAGCCGCGCCGCATTCTTGCCGCGCATTACTTCAACATCGGCCAGCCTGCCAAGTCGGCCGAGATGGCGCGCAAGGTCTATACCGTGGCGCGCGACGCGGAAAACGCCTCCAACCTGATCTCCGCGCTGAGCCGGGCCGGGGCACTGGACGAGGCGATTGCAGTGGCGCTGGAAAAGGATTGCCCCTTGGACGAGGTGCGGCGCGCGAGTTACCTGTCGGAGCTTTACGCGCGGAAACCCGACCCGGAGAAGAACCGCGAATGGTCGCTGAAAGCGTTTGAACTCAAAGACGCCGAGGCGCGGGTGATCGAAGATCGGCCCGCCCCGGTGATCCATGCGTTCGACCCCGACAAGTCTGAGCGCAACATTATCGCCTATACGCTCTTCGGGGCCGGGGTGCGTTATGTCGATGGGGCGATCCGAAACTCCATCGTGTGCCGCCATGTCTATCCCGGCTGGACTCCACGTTTCTACGTGGACGACAGTGTGCCCAAAGGTGCGATCAAGGAGCTCCAGAATAACGGGGCCCAGGTGCGCAAGGTCCAGGGAATGCCTGCGGAGCGTTACGGGCTTTTCTGGCGGTTCCTGGTCGAGGACGATCCGGAAGTCGACCTCTATCTCGTGCGCGACGCCGACAGCGTGCCCTCGATCCGGGAGGCCGTGGCGGTGCATGATTGGCTCGCCTCGGAACAACCCTTCCATGTCATGCGCGATTTCGTAACCCATTCGGAACTCGTGCTCGCGGGTCTTTGGGGCGCGCATCGGGGAAATGTCCCCGGTGGTATGAGCGAGAAAATCATCGCTTTTGCCAAAACACGGTCGAAGGTTCTGAACTCCCGCGTGGACGACCAACTCTTCTTGCGCCGCGAAATCTGGCCATGGATGCGCGGCCGCGTCTTCGTGCAGGACAGCGTCTTCGGATACGGCGCAAGCGCGCCCTTCGACCCGGACTACGAATTGCCTGGACGGATGCACGTGGGACAGGACGATCATGCCTTTCGCACGTCCGCCGCCAAACGACGTGCCGTTGCCGTGCGGGCCGCGAAAACCGCGAATACGCCAAGCTGACGACCATATGGTTTCGCCAAGCGATTGCCGCTAATTTGTCAGGAAAACAAGGACGAGCAGGCACTTACGCAAGATGGCTGGCTACCGGAAAACGATCGCGAATATCCGCAAACGCGGTGCGCTGAACCTCACCAACGAGGAGGTCGCGACGCTGAAGGATGCACCTGAGACCTATGCCCCCGCGCACCGGATGCTCAGCGCCCATTACTTCAACATCAAGGACAACGACCGCGCCATCGCGAAAGCGCGGCTGGTCTATACGCAGACAGGCAAACCGGGGGATGCATCGAACCTCGTATCAACGGTGTTCCAGGCCAAACGATACGAGGATGCGCTGGAAATCGTGTAGGCGGAATGGGATGTGCTGCCCCCCTTGGCGCGGGCGAAGGACCGGGCGGAACTGCATGGGCTGCTGGGCCAAACGGAGGAAAGCCGCCGCTGGATCCGGAAGGTCATGGAGATGAAGGATGCGGAGACGCCCGTCGTGGAAGACCGGCCGGACCCTGTCCTGCATCGCTTCGACATGTCGACGCCGGGGCGCAATATCATCTCCTACTCGCTCTACGGCGCAAACGCGCGGTATCTGGATGGTGCGATCCGCAATGCAATCGTCGTGCGCCATCTCTATCCCGGCTGGACCGCGCGGTTCTATGTCGATGAAACTGTCCCCGAAGCGGCGCAGCTTCGGTCCGTGCCGAGCCTGCCCGCCGGTCGTTTCGGGCTATGCTGGCGGTTCCTGGTCGAGGACGACCCGGAGGTCGATCTCTACCTCGTCCGCGATGCGGACAGTGTCCCGAACATCAAGGAGCGGATCGCGGTGCTGGATTGGCTCAGATCCGGTCAGCCGTTCCATGTGATGCGCGACCAGCCCGCCCATTCGGAACTGGTGCTCGCGGGCATGTGGGGGGCGCACCGGGGGAACGTGCGGGGGATGGGTCAGAAGATCCTCGTCTTCGCAGAGTCGCAGAAGAAGGCTTTGAATTCCAGAGTTTACGACCAGGTGTTCCTGCGGCGGGTGATCTGGCCCCTGATGCGCGACCGGGTGGTTTTGCAAGACGGGTCGGATGGCTACGCAGCGACGGGCGCGTATGACCCGACCTACGTTCTGCCCAAGCGGATGCATATCGGCAAGGACGCCGTGTCGATGCGGGCCTACCAGAAGAACGCGCGGACGCGGCGGGCGGCCGAGGACAAAGGGTAGGACGCGGGGCCAACAAGGTTTTGCGCCGGGGCTGCGCCCCGTCGCGGTAGGGGGAGGGCGCTGCCCTCCCCACGTCGCATTTGCACGCAAATGCAACGCCCCCTCCCGAGGTATTTTCAAACCNNAGATCAGCGGAATGACGGCCGAGACCAAAAGCCCCGTGGTCAGGTTGAGCGGGATGCCGACCTTCATGAAATCGGTGAACTTGTAGCCGCCGGGACCGTAGACCAGCATGTTGGTCTGGTAGCCGATGGGCGTCGCGAAGCTCGCGCTGGCGGCGATCATGACGGCGACGACGAGCGGGCGGGGGTCGTAGCCGATCGCCGTGGCGATGCCGATGGCGATCGGGGTGACGACGACCGCAACCGCGTTGTTCGAGACAAGCTCGGTCAGGACCGAGGTCAGTAGGTAGATTGCCCAGACAATGAAGAAAGGGGGAAGGGTTTCGATCCAGGGCGCAAGGGCGTCGGCGATCATGGAGACCGCACCGGAGGCATCAAGCGCGGCCCCGATGGCCAGCATGGCGAAGATCAGCGCCAGAAGCCTACCGTCGATCTGGGCAAAGGCCTCGTCCGCGTCGATGGCGCGGGTTAGAAGGACCACGGCCACGGCCACGACCGCGACCGCGAGGATCGGGGCCATCCCGAGACCTGCGAGGGCAACGATCCCGACCATGGCGCCCAGAGCGATGGGCGCGTGACCACGGCGAAATGCGCGACCTGAGGGTTTGGTCACGTCGACGAGGTCCATGTCGGCGGCGAGGCGCTGGATATCTTCCGGCGCGCCTTCGAGAAGGAGCGTGTCGCCGACGCGGACGGTAATGTTATCAAGCTGTTGCCCGATATTCTGGTTGCGACGGTGGACCGCGAGCGGGTAAACGCCATAACGGCGACGTAGACGCAACTGCCCCAGCTTCCGGCCGATCATCTTGCAGCCGGGCGTAATAAGCACTTCAACCGTGGTGGTTTCCACGGCCGAAATCTGGTCGACGCGCTTAAGCGACTTGTCGCGCTGGAGCGAAAGCAGTTCGGTCATCGCCGTGCGGAGGACGACCCGGTCACCAAGCTGCAAGGTGACGCCCTTGAGATTGCGCCGAAGCGAGACATCGCCGCGCACCACGTCGATCAGGCGGACGCCTTCTCTTTTGAAGAGTTGGACGTCGAGGACGTCGCGGCCGATGAGGTTCGATTCCGGGGGTATCACGGCTTCGGTGAAGAATTTTTTGCGGGAGCGGTCGGTGAGAAGCGAGGCCATCGACGAGCGGTCGGGCAGGAGCCGGGGCGCGATGAAGTAGAGATAGGCCATGCCCCAGGCGACGACCACGAACCCGAGCGGTGTTACCTCGAAAATGGAGAACGGGTCCAGGCCGTTGGTGCGGGCGACACCGTCGACCAAAAGGTTCGTCGATGTACCGATCAGCGTCAGCGTTCCGCCCATGATCGCCGCGTAAGACAAGGGGATCAGGAGTTTGGAGGCGGAGATGTCGAGCCGCCGGGCAAGCTGCGTGAAGACCGGGATCATCACCACCACCACGGGCGTGTTGGACACGAAGGCGGAGGCGAGAATGACGAAAATCATCAGCAGCCCGAGCGCCACCATGGGCCGCGCCGAAACCTGCGAGTCCGCGATTTGGGTAAACCAATCGAGCGCCCCGGTGCGCACCAGGGCGCCCATGACGATGAACATGCAGGCAATGGTCCAGGGCGCCGGGTTGGACAGCACGTCAAGCGCGGCGGAATAGGGCAGGATGCCGGTGATCAGCATCACGGCCACGCCGCCGATGGCGACCACTTCCGTCGGGAAGATTTCTCGTAAGAAAAACAGGAACATGACCCCGACGACGCAGAGCGCGATCACAGCTTCGGTGGATTGGGAAAAGTCGAAGAACTGCATGGGAACCTGACAGCTGTTTTCCGTATCATTGCCCGGTGCCGTGTGGGCGGGCAAGGCGCAAAAACGTTATGGGGCAGCGCTTTGCAAATGGCCACCCTGCCGCATCATCGCGATTTTCGTCGCTTTTCCGCTGCGGTCATCGGTCTCGATATAGACGCCGGAAAGGGTCGCCTCGGTGTTGGCGGGCTGGAAGCGGCCCTTGACCATTCCGGTGACGAAGCGGCGCAAAGGCTCGGATTTTTCCATGCCGATGACCGAATGGTAATCGCCGCACATGCCCGCATCCGTCAGGTAGGCGGTCCCGCCGGGCAGGATCATCGCGTCCCCGGTGGGCACATGGGTATGCGTGCCGACGACGAGCGAGGCGCGACCGTCGAGGAAATGGCCCATCGCCATCTTCTCGGACGTGGCTTCGCAGTGGACGTCGACGAGAGCGGCCTGGATCGGTCCCCCCAAGGGGAAGGGTTTAAGTGCCTGTTCTATTTGGCCAAACGGGTCTTCGAAAGCGCGCTTCATGAAGACGTTGCCGAGAACCTGCGCGACCAGGATGCGCCGCCCGCGGTGGTCTTCGAATACGCGCGCTCCGCGCCCAGGTGCGTCTTTTGCGAAGTTCAAAGGACGGATGATCCGGGTTTCCGACTGGCAGTAGGAGAGCATCTCTTTCTGGTCGAAGGCATGATCGCCCAGCGTCACCACATCCGCGCCTGCATCGAAGAGGATCTTCGCGTGGGCTTCGGTGAGGCCAGCGCCGTTGGAGGCGTTTTCCCCATTCACGACAGTGAAATCGAGGCCCCACTCTTGCTTCAGCCGGGGCAGGTTTTCGGTGATGGCACGGCGACCGGCGCGTCCCATGACGTCGCCCAAAAACAGTATTTTCATGGGGGCCTTGGTTACGCGGGCGCGCGGTCGGTGACAAGAGCGGTAAGTTCATTTGCCGTGACCGGATCGAACGGTTCGGTCAGGACTTGCGCGCGTGGTTTCACGGCTGTGCACAGAGTGTGCACAGGGCGTATGACATTCGTATGACTCGCATATGCGCGACCATCGTCTCGGGCGATGTTAACCAAGACGCGCGCTGGTTCTGCCACTCAGGGTCAATCCGGGAAGATCAGTGTCCGAGTTTCCGTCACCACCGCGTCGAGCGGTTGGTCGGTGGCTTCGAGCGGCAGGCTTTCGGCTTCCTGCGCGTCATAAGCGTAACCCACGGCACGGGTGTGGTTGGTGCGGCGCAGCATTTCCAGAGTGCGGTCGTAGAAGCCGCCGCCGTAGCCCAGCCGGTTGCCCGCGGCGTCGAATGCGACGAGCGGCACGATGACCACTTCGGGCGTGATCCACTCCGGGTCGGCGGGGATGCGTGCGCCGAAGGTGCCGTCGACCAGCTCGCAGCCCGGCGTCCAACGCGCGAACTTGAGCGGCGTGGCCTTGGCTTCGATCACCGGAACGCAGACCGTGCCCAGCTCGGCCATGGCCTCCATCACGGGGAGCGGGTCAATCTCGGTGCGCATCGGCATGTAGCCGGCGAGCGTCTTGCCCTGGTAGGGGCGCAGCCAATCGAGCAGGCGGCGTTGGGCGTCTTGGTCGAGACCGGTGGCGTGCGCGTCCTTGCGCCGGGCAAAGGCGGCTTGGCGGGCGTCTGTTTTTTCAATCATAGGAGGATTACCGTTGCGAGTCCGAGGAAGGCGAAAAAGCCGACGACATCCGTCACGGTGGTGACGAAGGCGCCGGAGGCGAGCGCCGGGTCGATCTTGAGCTTGTCGAGGACAACCGGGACGAGAACGCCCGCGAGGCCCGCGATCACGAGGTTGATGATCATGGCGGCGGCGAGGACGACGCCCAGCATCGGGGTGGAGAACCAGAGCGCGCCGATCAGGCCCATGGCGACGGCAAAGATCGCGCCGTTGACGAAACCCACCGCGACCTCGCGCCGGATCACGCGCCAGACGTTCGAGGAGGTGAGGTCCTTGGTGGCAATGGCGCGCACGGCGACGGTGAGGCTCTGCGTGCCTGCGTTGCCGCCCATGGAGGCGACGATGGGCATCAGCACGGCAAGGGCCACGAAACCCGCGATAACGGTTTCGAACTGGTCGATCACGAGCGAGGCGAGGATCGCGGTGACGAGGTTCACGGCAAGCCACGGAAGCCGCGCGCGCACGGTTTCGATGACGCGGTCCGAGAGCGAGCCTTCACCCACACCGGCCAAGCGCAGAATGTCTTCTTCGTGCTCTTCGTCGAGAATCGCCATGGCGTCGTCGATGGTGATGACGCCGACGAGGCGTTCGTCCTCGTCCACGACCGGCGCGGAAATCAGGTGATACTGGTTGAAGGCATAGGCCACGTCGCCTTCGTCCTGTGTGACGGGGATGGTGCGGAAGCTGTCCTCGGTCAGATCGCGCATCGGTGTCGTGCGGGCGGCCGCCATGATCTTGCCCAGCGTCACGTAGCCGGTCGGGCGCATCCGGGGATCGACGAGGATGACGTGGTAGAACTGATCCGGCAGGTCGTCATGCGCGCGCATGTGGTCGATCACATGGCCCACGTCCCAATGCTCCGGTGCCGCGACCATTTCGCGCTGCATCAGGCGGCCAGCGGACTCGTCCGGGTAGGACAGCGATTGTTCGACCGCGACCCGGTCGGACACGGCCAGCGCATTCAGGATCAGCTTCTGCTGGTCGTCTTCGAGGTCTTCGATCAGGTCGACGACATCGTCGCTTTCCAGGTCGCGGACGGCTTCGGCGAGCACTTCGGGGTGCAGGGCACCGATGACGTCTTCACGAACGGCATCGTTGAGTTCCGACAGGATCTCGCCGTCGAAATCCTGACCATAGAGCTGGACGAGGCGGACGCGGGTTTCGTCGTCCACTTGTTCCAAAAGGTCGGCGATGTCGGCCGGGTGGAGCGGCTCAAAGGCGGCCACGAGCGCGTCGGCGTCGCCTTCGCGCACGGCCATGAGCACCGGGCCCACGGTATCGCGGTCCAGCACGTAATCGCCGTCGTCAATGATCTCTTCGGTGATCAGGTCTTCCGCCATGCTGCACCTTGTTTTTTCGCGCCCCGTTGTCGCGGGCAACTTAGGCGAAGGAAGCCCGGAGATACAGAGGGGAAAGTCGGGGGAAAGCCATGGACCTTCGCCGGGGGCGGACCTAACGTTGGCGGGTTAGCGAACGGAAAGAACCTCATGAAATTGTTGCTCGGTCAGACCCTGTCTTTCATCAATGACCCCTTCATGGTGCCACCCGGGGAGGCGGCGCTGTGGGAGCGCCGCGGGGCGGTGGCGGTGGAGGACGGCGTGATCAAAGAGGTCGGCGCGGCGGATGCGTTGCGCGCGACGTTTCGGGAGGCGGAGGTGGTGGATCATGGCGAGGCTTTGATCCTGCCGGGATTCATCGACGCGCATGTGCATTATCCGCAGACCGCGATCATCGCCAGTTGGGGCAAGCGGCTGATCGACTGGCTGGGCAGCTACACGTTTCCCGAGGAGGCGCGGTTCGGAGATCGTGGCTATGCAGAGGAGATCGCGGCGCGGTATTTCGATCTGGCGTTGAGCCATGGGACCACGACCAGCGTGAGCTACTGCACCATTCATCCCGAGAGCGTGGAGGCCTATTTCACCGAGGCGCGGAAACGCGGGCTGCGGGCGTTCGGGGGCAAGACCTGCATGGATCGTAACGCGCCGGAGGATCTGCGCGACACGGTTCAGTCGGCCTATGACGACTCGAAGCGGCTGTTGGAGACGTGGCACGGGGTGGACCGGCTGGGCTATGTCATCACGCCAAGGTTCGCACCGACTTCGACGCCGGAGCAGTTGGAGGCGCTGGGCACCTTGTGGGCGGAGCACCCGGAGTGCCTGATGCAGACGCATCTGTCGGAGCAGACCGAGGAGATCGACTGGGTCATGGGGCTTTACCCCGAGGCCAAGGATTACACTGACATTTATGATCGCTTCGGGTTGCTTGGCGAGGGCGCGCTGATGGGTCATGCGATCCATCTGTCGGCGCGGGAGCGGGCGCGATTGAAAGAGGCGGGCGCGCGGCTGATCCACTGTCCGACATCCAATACCTCCATCGGGTCCGGGCTGTTCGAGATGGCGTCGCTCAAAGCCGAGGGTCAGCGGGTCGGTCTGGCCACGGACACCGGCGGCGGGTCGTCGTTTTCCATGCTGCGGACCATGGCGGCGGCCTATGACGTGGGGCAGCTGCATGGCTCGGCGCTGCATCCGGCCCAACTTCTGTGGCTCGCCACCTGCGGGTCGGCGGATAGCATCGGGATGGGCGACACCATCGGGCGGCTGGCGCGCGGCTTTGAGGCCGACCTCGTCGTGCTCGACCTGGCCTCGACGCCGGGCATCGCGCAGCGGCACGCGCGGGCCGACGACATCTGGGAGGCGGTTTTCCCGACGATCATGATGGGCGACGACCGGGCGGTCACGACGACCTACGTGGCCGGGGCTGCCGTGCCCGCTTGACCCCGATGGGCCCAGGACCTAGGGCGGTGTCAGATAGGAGAGACGACATGACAACCTGGACCGCGCTGACCACTCTGAAACGCCAAAAAAGCGCCGAAGCGCTGGGCGAAGCGATGGAAACGCTCACCCCGGAACCGACCGGCGTGGGCGTGTTCGAGATGGAAGACGACAGCGGGCTGTGGGAGGTCGGCGGCTATTTCACCGAAGCGCCCGACCAGGCCGGGCTGGCTTTGCTCGCCGCGATGCATGGCGCCAAGGATTTCGTCGTCTCCGAATTGCCCGAGACCGATTGGGTCGCCCATGTGAAGCGTGAATTGGCGCCGGTCGAGGCCGGTCGGTTTTTCGTCTACGGCGCGCATGACGCCGATAAACTGCCCAAGGGCAAGGTCGGGCTGAAAATCGAAGCCGCGATGGCGTTTGGCACCGGGCACCACGGGACGACGCTGGGGTGTCTCACGGCGCTGGATCACCTGGCGAACCGCGGCGTGGTCGCGCGCAACGTGGCCGATATCGGCTGCGGCACCGCCGTGCTGGCCATGGCGGCGGCGAAGATCTGGCCCAACCCGGTGGTTGCCTCCGACATCGACGAAGTGGCCGTGGACGTAGCCAAGGCGAATGTTGCGGCCAATGGCGTGGAGGACCGGGTTCACGTGGTGGAGGCCGCGGGCTTCGATCACCCCGATCTGGAGGCGGCCATGCCGTTCGACCTGGTGTTCGCGAACATCCTCAAGGGGCCGCTCGTTTCGCTGGCCCCCGATATGGGCGAAGCGATCGCGGCGAAGGGGCATGCGATCCTGTCGGGCATCCTGAATCCACAGGCTGACGAGGTCGTTTCGGCCTACGAGGCGCAGGGCTTCAATGTAACGCGTCGTGAAGAATTCGGCGACTGGACCACGCTGACGCTCCGGCGGGAAGGCTAAACCTGGGCAAAGAAGGCTCCAGACCCTGGCGTTTGTGAAACAACGTCAAGGTTTTGCCTTTTTTTGGCCTGATTTCTGCAGCAGGCCCGAGGTATTCTAATTTATGATTTCTTGTTTTGGGATGCCGTCATGGCAAATGAAAAACTTGCAGACTTCCATCAGCGGCTGAGCCGCATAGAAACCGGGCATCGTGCCCTGTCCACCGGCTACGTGAAACTCGAAGAGCGGGACGGACAGCTTGTTCCGGTTCGCACTGTGCGGCCACGGCGGGGGTTTCCCTGGCGGGGCCTGTTCCTTGTGCTTCTGGTGTTCATCCTGTTCAAGGCGATCCTGCTCGCCCATATGGGACCGATCCGATACGTCCAGCAACATGCGAAGCTGGAAGAGGGATCTGTCGTGGACCGCATGGGCGCATGGGCGCTGCGGCCGGACCCGGCGACGGTCTATATCGCCGAGAAGCTGGAGCCCTACATGAAAAGCCTGTCCAAGCTGACGAGTTTCTGAGCGGGGGTCAGGACAGGTCGATTTCGACCAGTCCAAGGTCGCGTGCGCTTTCGGTCGAGAGAATCGTGGAATTCAACCCATCCTGCATCTGAAACGCGCGGATCGCTTCGCGGGTCTCCTTGTCCAGCGTACCATGCGGGTAACCGGCATAGAGACCGCGTGCGGTGAGCGCCCGTTGGATGCTTTCGATGAAGTCGGGGGTCCAGCGCGGCGGGCAGGGGGTTTCGAAGTAGATCGGGGCACGGTCTTCGACGATACGGGCCTCGGATACGGTTTCGTATTTCGCGGGCGCGATGATCGTGCCTTCGGGGCCGAACTTGGCCGGTTCGATCAGTTTGTGCTCGGTGACCTGTTCGACGGTGGCGGGTGTCACGTCCTTGCCATAGCAGACACCGGGTTTCGCCCCGGGAGGACCAAGGGTGAAATCGGTGATGATCGCTTCGTCGCCGAAATCGGCGCGGGTCACCTCGGTGCTGCCGACCTTCTGGGGCTTGGCGCAACCGGACAGGGCGACCGACAGGGCCAAAGCGGCCCCGGTGAAGACATTTGTGGCGCGGTTCATACTGCTCGTTGTCCTTATGATGGACGATTTTCCGGCAATTTAGCGCGAAACCTGCACCCGGGCTAGTCCTCTTCGCCTGCGGCTGTGTCGCGGGCGGGGGGCTGCGCGAGCGTGTCGAGCATCCAGGAGATATCCTCGACCTTTTCGGCGATGATATGCGCCACGCCGCTTTCACGCTGGATCTGCCCGGTGACGCGCAGGGCGCGGCCTGCGACCACGGCGCGACGGAACCGCTCATAGACATTGCGCCAGACGATGACGTTGGCGATCCCGGTTTCGTCCTCCAGCGTGATGAAGACCACGCCGTGCGCCGTGCCGGGGCGCTGGCGCACGAGCACCAGCCCGGCCACGGTAATGCGCGCTTTCTCCGGCGGGCGGTCCAGATCGCGGTGCAGGATCGCGACGGGCGGGCGAGGCCAGGGACGGGGGCCGGGCGTGGGTGAGAGTATGTTTTCGCGCATGGACTCTTGCATGAGAACAAAAATAGAACATTTATCGGATTCGGCAAGCATTGCCGCTTGGGATGCACAGAATGAAATCCAGTGCGTTTGCGGGCTGGACCCTTTGGCGCCCCTTGGCTAGAACACCCGCGACCCGGAATCTGGAGACCGACATGGCGAAGATCACCTATATCGAGCACAACGGCACCAAGCACGATGTCGACGTGGCCAACGGCATGACCGTGATGGAAGGCGCGCGCGACAATGATATCCCCGGCATCGAAGCCGATTGCGGCGGGGCCTGTGCCTGTTCGACCTGCCACGTTTATGTCGCTGAGGAGTGGGTCGACAAACTGCCGCCGCGCGAAGCGATGGAAGAGGATATGCTCGACTTCGCGTTTGAGCCGGACCCGAACCGCTCACGCCTGACCTGCCAGTTGCAGGTGACGGATGCCCTGGACGGTCTCGTCGTGCAGATGCCGGAAAAGCAGATCTGATCCAAAGCTGCCGCAGGAATTTTCAAGGCGCGCCCCGTTTCGTCGGAGCGCGCTTTTTTGTGACCGCGCGGCGCTGGCACATCGGGGCGACCCGGTGCAGCATGGTCGCAACACGGGAGGTCTCATGTTCACACGTCTTGCCATGGTCGCGGCTCTCGTAGCGGGGTCCGTGTTCGCCAAGGACATCTCGGGCGCGTCCTACGTGGAACCGACGGAGGCCTATGGCCATGGCGCAGTGAAGGACGGGGAATACGCGGGGCTGCGGATCGACTACGACGACGGGTCGCACAACACGATCACGTTCAAAGGCGCGGTCTACGAGGATACCGAACCGCGCCTGCACGACTTCGACGGTGATGGCTCGCCCGAGGTGGTCGCGGTGCTGTCGGGCGACCGCGTCGGCGCGATGATCCAGATCGTGGATTTCGACGGGGAATGGGCGCGGCCCTTGGGACAGTCGGCGGCCATCGGCCAGCGCCACCGCTGGCTCGCCACCGCGGGCATCGCCGATTTCAACGGCGATGGGCGTGACGATATCGCCTACGTGGACCGGCCGCACCTGGCCAAGACCCTGCGCATCGTGACGCCTGTCCTCTCGGGCGACGCTCTTACCTTCACCCGGGGCCCAAGCGCCGAGGGCCTGTCGAACCACATCATCGGCACACCGGAGATCGAAGGCGGGGTGCGCGATTGCCCCGGGGAGACGCCGGTCATTCTGACCGCGAACGCAGACTGGACCGAGGTCATGGAAACCGGCTGGGTCGGGTCGCGGCTGGTCTCGACCCCTGTCGCCCTCTACGAAGGCCCGGAGAGCTTTGCACCCTTCCTCAACTGCGACTGATCTCTTCTCTGGTTTCCAAATACCT
>DOUP01000224.1 GCA_003520545.1 Maritimibacter sp.
AAAAAGCTCGTCTGTCAGCGTCTCGCGGTCCGACCCTTCTGTCACTTCCGCGGTGCGGATCGCCACCATCTGCGCCGGGAAGTTCCATTCGTAAACCGCGCTTGCCGCGTCCAGGCCTTCGTAGCACTGAAGCCGGATCAGCCGACGCCCCAAGCCGGCCGCCAGAGCCTTGGCAAGCTCGGTCTTCCCGACCCCCGCCTCGCCTTCAAGGAACAAGGGGCGTCCCAGGTTCAGCGCAAGAAAGGTCACCGTGGCCAGCGCCCGGCCCACCACGTAGTTCTCACCTTCCAACAGGGTTTCGACCCCGTCTATGCTTGTCGGCAAATCTGTCATGCACGTCCTCCCTATGCGCATGGGACATGGGCGTTGGGCAGAGGTCAAGCAACGCTGCCGTGACCCGTGCAGCCCTGTCGCAGATGCGAGACAAAATGCGGTCAAATCTTGGCAAAGATTGACGTTTCACAGGAAGTTTGAAACATTTGTCGTCAATAATGACGCGGCAGACCGGACCGAACCGGCGACGCGACGGGCAGGCATCAAAGTGGTAACAGGCAGCACACGCAAGACGATGAGCAGACGTCCCAGACAACGGTCCTGGATGCGCTGATGCGGATCACGGCGGTGACCTGTGTGAAAAACGAGGGTCCGTTCCTGGTGGAGTGGATCGCGTTCAACCGTGTCATCGGCGTCACCGATTTCATTTTCTACTCGAACGATTGCTCCGATCACACCGACGACCTGCTCGACGCGCTCGCGGCCCGCAGCTACGTCCAGCATCTTCCGAACCCCGCCGAGGGGCGCAATTACCAGATGGAGGCGTTGAAACACGCGGCCATCCTGCCCTCCGTCACCGGGTCCGATTGGGTCTGGATCGCGGATGTGGACGAATTCCTGAACATCCACGTGGGCGACGGCACGATCCCCGAATTGATCGAAGCCTGCGGTGATCCGCAGGCGATCTCGGCCACGTTTCAGTTCATGGCGAACAACGACGTGGAGGACTTCGAGGATCGCCCGGTCATCGAGCAATTCACCTGGACCCATAACCCGGACATCTGGTGCGATGAAATTGCGCAGGAGGTCAAGACGTTGGTCCGGCGGGATTTTCCGCTCCGGTATTATGGCGCGCACCGACCCTTCGCCAAGGGTGGCTTGCCCAAGGATCAAAAGATCGCCTGGACCGATGGCTCTGCCCGCGACATTCCCCGCGACTTCCGGTTGGGCAAGGAAAAGAACCGCAGACGCAAGTTCCCGGCCAAGGGTGCGCGAAAGTTCGCCTCGGTCAACCACTATGCGCTCAGGTCGCTCGATAGCTACCTCGTGAAAAACGACCGGGGCGACGTGAACCGGGAACATCGACAGTTCGATGACCACTATTGGCGCGACCGCAATGACCCATCCTGGGAGGATCGTTCGATCCTGCGCTACCTGCCCCGGCTGAAAGCGGAAATCGCCCTGTTGATGGAAGACGAGGAGATCGCCCGCCTCCACCACGCCGCCGTCGCCGCACATATCGCCAAGCGTGACGAACTGCTGGAGCAGGAAAGCTACCGCACCCTGCGTCAGCGTATCCGCGACCTGCCGCAGTTCAGCGCCGCCGAGGCCGCGCTCATGGAGATCATCTCATGAGCCACCCCAGGATCGTGAACCTCGGACTTCCCAAGACCGGCACCACGACGCTCGCCACCGCGCTGGAGGCCGCGGGTCTGCGCGTGGCTGACGGGATGATCCGCGACGAAAACGGCAAGCGGTTCGGCTTCGTCGGTCGGCTCATGTACAAAGGCTATTTCGAGAGCGGCGATCCGCTTGCCTACATGCCCACCTTCGACGCCTTCACCGAGGTTTCTGTGGTCCGCAAGGGTCGCAACTTCTGGCCGCAGACCGACTGGGCGCTGATCGACGCAATCCGCACACGCTATCCCGGCACCAGGTTCCTGCTGTCCACCCGCGATACCGCCAAACACGCGGACAGCATCCGGCGCTGGTCCAACCTGGGCACCAGGCGCCTGCCGGAGGCGCATGTGCCGGGCTTGCCGCAATGGCACGGGCACCGTCCGGGCGAGATCGAACGATGGATCGAAGGGCATACACGCTTTTGCCACCGTGTCTTTGCCGGCGCGGACGATTTTCTGGCCTTCGACATCGAAGACCCGGAGGCAAAGGACAAGATCGCCGCCTTCACCGGGCTCGAACTGCCGTGGTGGGGCAAGGTGAACGTGAACGAAAACAACAAGGCTGACCACGACGGGACCGGTTCCCCGGAAAAAACCGAGTGGGAGGAAGCCGCGATCGTGACCGCCGCGAATATCGCCCCCCCGGGAACGGGCGGTGGCGGCACATGACCCGGATCGTCCTCCATATCGGCATCACCAGCCTCGGCACGCCGCGCCTGCAGGCGGTGATGGACGAAAAGCGCGGGGCGCTGGAGAAGGCGGGCGTCATGCTTGCCGGTCTCGGGCGTCAGAACCACACCAAGCTCTACATGGCGGTCGCGGAACCCGGCCACGTCGACCCGCTCCGCGCGGCGCGCGGGTTTGGACCCAAGGCAGCGCAGGCCAAGCTTTTGCAACGGGTGACCCAGCAGATCATCACGGATGTAAAAACCCACGAGGGTCACACCTACGTGCTCACCTGCCACCAGCTCTCGACCCTGCCGAATGCGTCCGAGATCAAACGTCTGCACGCCGTTCTGTCCAAGGCATCAGGCGAGATCGAGGTGGTGGCCCATGTGGACGCCCCCGCGCGGATGCTCCTGGCGCATTATTCGGAGCAGACCCTCGATGGTCGCCGCGAAGGTCTGGAGAGGGATATCGCCCTGGCCGACGCAGACCGTTGGCGCAGCGCGGCGCTCAAGCATTGGGGCAAGATCGACCCCGCCACGCACCATTTCCCGGAGGTGCAGGCGCCACCCCATTGGATCGACCTCGCCGGGTTCTTCGATCTCTGGGCAGGCGTCTTCGGGGCCGAGAACATACGCTTGCGTCCGTTGGACCCCGAAGGCTTCGCCTCCGAGCAAGCGACGGACGAAATCACCGAGATGCTCGGCATCGACGCCAATATCGGCAAGGCGACCCCGGCCCCGGTGCCTGCACTGCCTTCCGCCGAAACCCTGGCGCGGGCGCGCGAGTTGAACTTCGTTTTCGAACGACTGTTGCGGAAAGGCCGGATCATTCCAAAGCAGCTTTGGAACAAGTTCATGTCGGAAATCGCCATGCCCGGCCCGCCCATCGACCCCGGCGCGCTCCACACGGTGACGGATGCGCTGACTCCGAAGCTCACATCTCTGATCGACCGGTTCCCGGACCTGGCCGACCGTCTGGCACCGCCTGCACCCACGGCTCCCTACGAAGAAGCGCAAACCACCCAGGGTTACCGCGCCACGCAGTATGCCGCTGCCGCCCTGCCCCGGATCGACAAATTCACGGCGCAAGTCCGGCGCAAGCGCGAAGAGGCCGCAAAGGCACGCGCCAACGGCGGTTTGCCGGAGGACATCAAGCTCACCCCTGTTGCGGAGAAACTCTTCTCCCCCCGCGCGAAAGAGAATTACCACAACCTTTCAACCGGCCGCTTCGCCCCGCACAACAAGATCGGGCGCGTCAACGAAGAGGAAATCGCAGCCGCCTTCATCGAGGAACCCCTGCGCGACCTGCCCCTGGGAAACACGGGCCGCGTGATCGTGGGCTGCATGAAGAACGAGGCACCATACATCGTCGAATGGATCGCCTATCACCGCATGATCGGGGTCGATAACTTCCTGATCTATACCAATGATTGCACCGATGGGACGGCGGAAATCCTCGACAGGTTGCAGGAGATGGGCGTGGTTCAACACCGCGACAATACGCAATGGAAGGGAAATTCCCCACAGCAAAGCGCGCTTAACAAGTCGCTCAAGGAGCCGCTGATCCAGACCGCCGAATGGGTCATCCATATCGACGTGGACGAGTTCATGAACATCC
>DOUP01000195.1 GCA_003520545.1 Maritimibacter sp.
GATCTTCGGGCACATGGGGGACACGGGCGGAAAAGTGCCCGGCTCGATGCCCGCCGATGCCTACACGATCTGGGAAGAGGGGCTGCGTGTGCCCCCGGTCAAGATCTACGAGGATGGCAAGCTCAACGAGGGCGTGCTTCAGATCATGCTCAACAACAGCCGGACCCCGGACATGAACCGGGCCGACCTGATGGCGCTGATCGCCGGGTGCCGGACGGCGGCCAAGCGGGTGCAGGAAATCTGCGACCGGTTCGGGCGTGACAGCTACCTGACCGCTTGCGACGAGCTGATGTCCCGCACGCGGGAAGCGATGCGCGTCCTGATTTCGAAATACATCCCCGAAGAGCCGGTGACCTTTACCGACTACGTGGATGACGATGGCGTGGGCAACGGTCCGTTCAAGCTGCACCTTTCGATTTACAAGAAGGGCGAAGTGGCGGTGATCGACTGGACCGGGACGGACGATCAGGCCGAGGGGCCGATCAACTTCCACATCCACGAAGGTCTCTGCAAGCTGTTCTTCGGCGTCTACATGATCATGGCGTTCGACCCCAAGATCATGTTCAACGAGGGCTTCTACGACCTGTTCGAGATCATCCTGCCCGAAGGCAGTCTTTTGAACCCCAAGTTCCCGGCGGCGCTGTCGAACCGTCTGAACACGCATACGCGGTTCTTCGACTGTCAGGCCGGTGCCCTGGGTCAACAGGCCCCGCACCTGTCGATGGCCGCAGGCTACGGCACCAGCCCCCACTTCATCTTCACCGGCACCGACGAGAACGGAAAATACTTCCAGCTCATGGAGCTTTTGTTCGGTGGTGTGCCGGGGCGTCCGCGCGACGACGGGCTCGACGGTCACGCATGGTGGCCGCTCTTCAGCGCGACGCCGATCGAGTACATCGAGAACTACTACCCGGTGATCGTCGAGCGGTATCGCCCGGTGCAGGATGCCGGTGGTGCCGGGCTTCACCGGGGCGGGGCGGGGATCGAAAAGGTCTATCGCGTGCTCGCCTCGGGGTCGATCTCGATCCACGACGACCGCGAAGTGGTACCGCCGTGGGGCATCAACGGCGGTCTGCATGGCGGCACGTCGAGCAAATGGGTGGTGCGCGCCGGGTCGGAGGAGCGTGAGCGGGTTCCGTCCAAGACCGACAGCCTCAAGGTCGAACCGGGCGATCGCATCATCTTCATCACGGCCGGCTCCGGCGGCTGGGGCGATCCGTTGGAACGCCCGATCGAGAAGGTGCTGCGCGACGTGCGCGACGGGCTTGTGTCACGGCAGAAGGCCGAGCGCGACTATGGCGTGCTGATCGGCGAGGACATGACGGTGGACGAAAGCGGCACCGAGGCGCTGCGCAAGTCCCAGCGCACCGAACGCGGCGAACCCGCGCCGTTCGATTTCGGTTTCATTCCCGGCGTCCACGAAGCGGCCGAGTGATACCAAAGCGGTGGGCGTGCCTAGCGCGCCCACCGCCCCATGCCGGGAATGGTGTGGCCCGGTATGAGATCGCCGGGGATGACCCGTTTCTGTGCCTCGGCACCCTTGAGGTTTTCGGGCGCGGCCTGAAGCAGCTCCAGCGTTTCCGAGACCATCCGTTCGACCGGCTGGCGCACCGTCGTCAGGCTATAGGGGGCGCGCTGTCCTTCGCGGATACCGTCGAACCCGGCGAGCATGATGTCGTCGGGGATTTTCAGACCGAAGTTCTCGTTCAGGGCGTCCGCACAGCCGATCGCCATGATGTCATTCACCGCGAAAATCGCGTCCGGGAACCGGGGGCCGGGACCGCCGAAGCGGCGGATCATGGCGTTGCGCGCGCCCGAATAGCTCGATTCCCCGTCGACTTCCTCGATCTCGATTCCCGCGATTCCGTCGAACGCGGAGCGAAAACCCTGCACCCGGTCGATGCTGGTCGAACCCTGCGGATCGCCTCGCACGATGAGGATTCGCCGCGCGCCCGCAGCGTTCATCAGCCGCCCGAGGATCGCGCTCCCTTCGAAGTTGTCGCACTGGACACCGGACAGTTCGGACCCCTCGACGCGGCGGTTGAACATGACCACCGGGATGCCCAGACCTTCGCTCAGTTTGACCAGTTCCGACGACATCTGCGCTGAGGTCACGACCAGCCCGTCGATGGGGTAGCGCATGGCCTGCATCATCACGTCGTCGCTGTCGCGCCCATCCTGCACCGAGAACGCGAGAACCTGCCGGTTGGTGCGTTGGATCGACTCGACAAACACCTGCAAAGTCTCGGAATAAAAGGGATTATTCAGGTTTCCGCTGATGACGGCGACCATGTTGCTTCGGTTCGAGGACAGGTTCGATGCAAAGACGTTCGGAACGTAGTTCAGTTCCTTGGCGGCGGCCAGAATGCGGTCGCGTTTTTCCTTGGTGATGCTCGCACCGGGCGTGAAGGCGCGCGACACCGCCGGTTGCGAAACGCCGGCAAGCTTTGCCACGTCGAAAGATGTTACCCGTGTCTTGAGCCGTGCCATCGGTTCTCGAAATCCTTCTCTCCCGACCGGACCGTAATTCTTGCTGCCGCTCGGCGGGGTCACTCATTAATCCATCAAGCTCCCGGACGCGACTTTTTTTTGCCCGCAGGCGCGGGGTGGCGAATGCCCGACGATTTGCATCCGAATTCACAGGTTTGGGAAATAGCGCGGATTGCCCGATTGACAAAGAATCTTTTTCTGAGAAAGATGTGAATGCGTATTCAAGCCAACGACGAGTCGAGCAAATCGACCGCAGAAAAGCACCAACGTAAAACGGGAGCACACCATGACATACTCAACGACACTAAAGGGCCTCGCCTCGGCGCTGGCTCTTTCCGTGGCCGGGACGGCCGTGAGCGCGCAGGATGCATCAGAAGGCGTCGCACGCGCTCAAGAGGCACTTGCGCCTTATCTCGAGCAGCCGGTTTTCACCGCACCGGGTGAGCCGTTCGACATCAAGACCTGCGCGGCGGACCGCAAAATGCTTGCGATCCCGAACAGCAGCGCAAACCCCTTCCTCAAGGGGATCATCGACCGAATGAAAACGGTGGGTGAGGAGATCGGGCTCGAAGTCGCCGAATGGGAAAACCAGGGCCAGCCCAGCCAGTGGGTGCAGGGCTTCGACTTCGCGATCCGCGACGACTTCGATGTCATCAACCTGATCTCGGGTATCTCGCCCGACACCGTCGTGCCGCAGATCACGGCCGCCAACGAAGCGGGTGTGAAAGTCACCACCTCGCATTTCTACGACCCCTCCGACACGCCGAACGAACTGCTGTCTTCGACGTTGCCGGTCGGCTTCAACGAGATCGGCAAGATCCTTGCCAACTGGGTCACCGTGAACACGGACGGGGCGGGGAAAGTCCTCCTGGTGGTGTCGCGTGAAGTGCCGCCCACCATTCCGCTTGTCGACGGGTTCGAAAGCGTGCTGGCCGAGAATTGCCCGGATTGCGAAATCGTGCAGGAGATCAACGTCGGCGTCGCCGAGTGGGGCACCAAGATCCAGTCGTCGGTTCAGTCGGCGCTTCAGGCGAACCCCGATATCGACGTGATCGTGCCGATCTACGATTCCATGTCGCAGTTCGTCGTTCCGGCTCTGCGCCTGACCGGCACCCTCGGCTCGGTGAAGGTCGCCACGTTCAATGGCACGCCTTTCGTGCTCGACTACATCCAGGAAGGCTCAGTTTCGATGGACATCGGCGAGAGCCTCGACTGGATCGCATACGCGACGGTCGATGCCAACATGCGTGACCTGTGCGACATGCCTGTGCCGGAGAAGCTGAACGTGCCGTTCTACATCTTCGATGAAAGCAACGCCGAGATGGCAGGCACGCCTGCGCAATTCGACACCGGCTATGGCGATGCCTACGTGTCGGGCTTCCGTGAGCTCTGGGGCCTGGACTGATCCCCATGACAACCGAGCAGCTCTCTGCGCGGAATGATCGGGTGGCGTCTCAGCAGACGCCACCCACACTTCGCCTGACGAACATATCCAAGACGTTCCGCGCGACGCGCGCGCTGGACCAAGTGTCGCTGACCGTGGAACCGGGCAAGGTTCATGGGCTTCTGGGCACCAACGGCTCCGGCAAGTCCACGTTGATCAAGGTTCTGGCGGGCTTCCATTCCCCCGATCCCGGCGGTTCGATGCAATTCAACGGGCACGACGTTCCCTTGCCGCTGGACCCGTCGACCTTCCGGCGGCTCGGGATGAGTTTCGTTCACCAGAACTTGGGCCTCGTGCCGACGCTCACGGTTCTCGAAAACCTGAGACTGTCGCAGATCGCGCTTGGCAAGGGCAAGCGGATCAACTGGCGCAAGGAACGCGCGGCGGCGCAGGAGACGCTGGACCGCTACGATGTGGACGTCGAGCAATGGCGCCGCATCGACGAACTGAGCGCTGTGAACCGGGCCCTGATCGCGATCATCCGCGCGTTTGAGGAAATCCGCGAGGAATGCGAGCGCACGGGCGAGCCGGGTCTCGTGCTTCTCGACGAGCCGACGCCGTTCCTGCCCAAGGAAGGTGTGGACCGGCTGTTCCAACTCATGCGGCAAATTGCCGACCACGGGTCGAGTGTCACGTTCATCTCGCACGATATCGACGAGGTGATGGAAATCACGGACCAGGTGACGATCCTGCGGGATGGCAAGGTTTCGGGTGAAATCGAAACCAAGAACGCGACCCGCGATCAGATGATCGAGATGATCATTGGCCGTAGCCTCGCCTCGGCCGCGCCCGCCGTCCACACGGCCCGCAAATTCACCCCGATGGCCACGTTCGAGACGCTGTCGGGCGACGGTATTCCCGCCTGCGACCTGACCGTCGGCAAGGGCGAAGTTGTTGGCCTGACCGGTCTTATCGGCTCCGGCTATGACAAGATCCCGTATCTCGCCTTCGGCGCCGACCGGGCGCATTCGGGCAAGATGACGCTCGACGACGGCAAGAGTTTTGATCTGCGTGCGATGACACCGGCCAAGGCGATCGGCGAGAACATGGCCCTGTTGCCCGGCGACCGGGGCGCCCAGAGCGGCGTCGACAACATGAAGGTCTTTGAAAACATGCTGCTGCCGGACATCGGCAAGTATGTGCAGGGGGGCTTTTTGCGCAACGGCCGGATGCGGCGCGACGCGAAGCTGCTTGGCGAACAGTTCGAGGTCCGCCCGAACGATCCGGAACTGAACCTCGGCAACTTGTCGGGCGGCAACGCGCAGAAGGTTCTGATTGCGCGCTGGCTGAAACGCGAACCGCGCCTGCTCTTGCTCGACGAGCCGACGCAGGGCGTCGACGTCGGCACCCGGGCCAACATCTTCAAGGCGATCAAGGCGGCCGCTGCCGACGGTATGTCGGTGATCTGCGCAAGCTCCGACGCCGAACAGCTGGCCGAATTGTGCGACCGCGTTCTCGTGTTCGCCCGTGGCCAGATCGTCGAAGAACTGACCGGACCGCAGGTCAACAAGGACCAAATCACGCAAGCCTGCTACTCGTCGCTTGGTGCCACGACGCGCCAGACCGGGACGGAAGCGGGCCAGGAAAAGGTAGCCCCATGAATACGTCAACGGAAACCGCTATGTCTCGCAGCAAATCCAGGGTCAATTTCATGCGCCTGTTCGAACGATACGCGCTGATCCTCGTCTGGTTGCTGCTGATCATCGGCTTCTCGATTGCGATGCCCAACTCGTTCTTGCGCTGGGGCAACTTCTCGATCCTGTTCGCGTCCTACGCGCCTGCGGCGCTGTTGGCGCTGGCGATCATCATCCCACTCACGTCAGGGGACTACGACCTCGCGGTCGGGGCCACGATGACGTTGTCGTCCTGCATGATCGCGGTCCTGAACTCCTGGATGGATATTTCGATCGAGCTTTCGATCATCTTCGCGCTTCTAGGCGGTCTCGCCGTCGGGCTGTTTCACGCCCTATTCATTGTCTATTTCCGCATCCATTCGCTTGTCGTCACATTGGGGAGCACGTCGCTTATCTCGGGGATCGTGCAGTGGTTCACCAATTCTTCGACCATTGGCGGCATCGACAACAGCCTGATCATGTGGGTGGTCGGCGGGCGGCTGTTCGGCGTGCCCTATGCGTTTTATTACGCCCTCGCCGCGGCGATCGTCCTGTGGTTCATCTTCGACTTCACCCCTCTGGGCCGCCGCCTCTTATTC
>DOUP01000194.1 GCA_003520545.1 Maritimibacter sp.
GCCATTCGGCAGGCCGCGCCCCGAAGCGTTCCTCGATCCGTTTGAGAAATTCCGAGGTCAGAGCGATCTCCGGCAACAGCACAAGCGCCTGCCGCCCCTTGGCCAGCGTCGCCGCCACCGCCTCGAGGTAACACTCGGTCTTGCCCGACCCGGTCACACCGCGCAAAAGCGTCGCCCCGAACGTCCCGGCCTCGATCCCGGTGCGCAGCACCTCGGCCGCCCGCGCCTGGTCTTCGCTCAGCGCCTTGCCGGGCGCGCTCGGGTCCAGGCGGGGAAATGGCAGGTCGCGCGGGCTTTCCTCTTCGGCCACCGCGCCTTTCTTCACCAGCCCCTTCACGACCGAGGTGGACACCCCGGCCATCTCGGCAAGCTCGCCGAGCGTGAAGGCCAGCCCGCCATGCTCCTCCAACACGTCCAGCACGGCTTCGCGGGCCGGGGTCATCCGGTCCGGGCTGCGGTCTCCAGGGCGCAGGATCTTGCGCATCGACGGCGGATCGGACAGGCCGGGCGCGCGTGTCGCCAGTCGCAGCATGTGGTTCATCGGGGTCAGGGTATAATCGCCAACGCGTGCCAGGAATTCGGCCATCTCACCCCGCATCGGCGGCACATCCAGCACCCGGATCACGGACCGCAGCTTGGCGGCATCGAACCCGCCCTCGCCCGGCCCCCAGACCACGCCAAGCACCTTGCGCGGACCCAAGGGCACCTCGACGAAGGCACCCTGCCAGCAGCCACCCTCCGGCGCGCGATAAGTCAGCACCCGGTCCAAAGGTTGCGTGGTCTGCACCGCGACCCGCGCACCTTCGTCGTAGAAGTCCTGGAATGTCACAGCGCCGCTCATGGATGAGATGTTTCACCCCGCGAGGCTCTGCGCAAGTCCCGCTCCGCGCTTTTGCCCCCTTTCTGCCACCGCGCTCCTCCTGTATGAGAGCGCCAACATCTTTGCTGCACCCAAGGAGCGCTGCCCATGAAATTCTTTGCCGATACCGCCGACGTGGATGCGATCCGCGAACTCAACGACCTCGGTCTCCTGGACGGGGTCACCACCAACCCCTCGCTGATCAAGAAGTCCGGGCGCAATATTCTGGAGGTGACCAAGGAAATCTGCGACATCGTCGACGGGCCGGTCTCCGCCGAGGTCACCGCGACCGACGCGGACGAGATGATCGCCGAGGGCCGCAAGCTCGCCAAGATCGCCGACAACATCGCGGTCAAGGTGCCGCTGACGCTCGATGGCCTGAAGGCGTGCAAAGTGCTGTCGGGCGAAGGCACCATGGTCAATGTGACGCTCTGCTTCTCAGCCAACCAGGCTTTGCTCGCCGCGAAAGCCGGGGCCACCTTCATCTCGCCCTTCATCGGGCGCCTGGATGACATCAACGTCGACGGCATGGACCTCATCGCCGAGATCCGCCAGATTTTTGATAACTACGGGTTCGAGACCCAGATCCTCGCCGCGTCGATCCGCACCGTGAACCACGTCAAGGACAGCGCCATGATCGGGGCCGACGTCATCACCGCACCGCCTGCCGTGATCAAGTCGCTGGCCAACCACCCGCTGACCGACAAGGGTCTGGACGCCTTCCTCGCCGACATCAAGGCGGCCGGCATCAAGATCCTCTGACCGGATCGCAAGCCCCGGACCAGGTCCGGGGCGGGCCTGTCAGCCCCCACAGCTATGCCTTTTTCAGCAATTCGGGGCCATTTGGCCCCGTTTTTTGCGAAATAATTGCAGAAATCCTGTAATGACCCTGCTAGACTCGTCCTAACAAAAAACAAAACGGCAGCAGTAGGACAGGCAATGAGCGACGTTCTGATTCAGGATGACGTGCGCGAGCACCTCATCAAACAACCCGAAGTCATCCTCGAAGATCACGACATGATGCGCGCCCTGATCGCGGCCAACGAACGCGCCATGGGCAACAACGTCGTGGACCTGCGCGGCATCGCGATGGAACGGCTGGAGGAACGTCTCGACCGGCTCGAAGACACGCACCGCTCTGTCATCGCCGCAGCTTACGAAAACCTCGCCGGGATGAACACGATCCACCGGGCGATCCTGCGGATGCTCGACCACAAGGATTTCGAAGACTTCCTCAAAAGCCTCGGCACCGACATCCGCGACATCCTGCGCGTCGATTGCGTGCGTCTCGTGTTGGAAACCGAAGAGGAAAACCCCGACAGCCCCGCGATCCAGAAACTGGGCGATGTGCTCGTCACCGCCCAGCCCGGCTTCATCGACAGCTACATCGGCCACGGCCCCTACGCGGGCGGCCCCGCCGTCACCCTGCGCCAGGTGCAGGAGCAGGACGCGCGGCTTTACGGCGATACCGGCTACTGGGTCCGGTCCGAAAGCCTGATCCGCCTCGACTTCGGCGAAGGCTGCTCGGCGGGCATGCTGGTCATGGGCGCGGAAGACCCGCATATGTTCAAACCCGGTCAGGGCACCGATCTTCTCGGCTTCTTCGGCGGGGTGTTCGAACGCACCATGCGCCGCTGGCTTGCGTGAACCGGGACCGTAGCCGCGCAACACATCAGCCCTCGGCGCGCGGTCACCCGCCTGCCGAGACAGCAAACCGGCATGTCTGACGGCATCATGATATCCGAAGGCGCGCGCGATGCCCTTACCGGCTGGCTCGCCCACATGGTCGCGCTCGACGGGGTCGCGGACAATACGACCGAGGCCTACCGCCGCGACGTGACCAGCTTTCTCGCCTTCCTCTCGGCGCACCACGGCACCTCGCACGGACGCACCGCCCTCGCCCATGTAACGCTCTCGGACATGCGTGCCTGGATGGCCAACGAACGCGCAAGCGGGCTGTCGGCCCGCTCACTGGCCCGCGCCTTGTCTGCCGTGAAATCCTTTTACCGCTGGCTCTCGGACCAGGACGGTTTCGACGCAACGCCGGTCCTGATGACCCGCTCGCCGAAATACACCAAGAAACTGCCGCGCCCGGTTTCGCCGGATGCCGCGACCGATGTCATCGCGACGACCGAAACCCAAGCCCGCGACGGCTGGATCGGCGCCCGCGACGCCGCCGTCGTGACACTGCTCTACGGCTGCGGTCTCCGGATCTCCGAAGCGCTTGGCCTGACCGGCGCCGACCACCCTCTGCCGGATGTGCTGCGCATCACCGGCAAGGGCGGCAAGGAGCGGCTGGTCCCGGTCCTGCCCGCCGCGCGGGACGCGATCGCGGTCTACGCCCAGCTTTGCCCCTACCCGATCCAAGCCGACACACCGCTGTTTTACGGGGCTCGCGGCAAGGCGCTCGGGCCCCGTGCCGTGCAAAAGGCGATGGAGACCGCACGCCTGCAACTGGGCCTCCCCGCAACCGCGACACCCCACGCGCTCCGCCACAGCTTTGCCACGCATCTGTTGAACGCAGGCGGCGACCTGCGCGCGATACAGGAGCTTCTGGGCCATGCCTCGCTCTCCACGACCCAGGCTTACACGGCGGTCGATACCGCGCGGTTGATGGAAGTCTATGAAAAGACCCACCCCCGCGCCTGACCGCCGCAAACGAAATCTTCAGAGTTTTACGAGACACTGGCGAAAACGCCCCTCCAGAAAGGATCGGCCATGACCGCCATCTCTCCCTTCGCGCTCTTGCGGGACAGCCAACCAGCCGCCCTCGCCGGACGCGCCCTCGCTGCCGCCGCCGACCTTGCCGGCGACGCCCGTGACGCGGCGCGTGGCAAAACCTTCTCCGATCTCGTCGATGGTCTGGACGCCAACCAAAATGGCCATATCGGTCTGGACGACGCCGTGGGCCTCGCCGGGCGCGGGGCGGCAAAGGTCGTCTCGGCCCTCACCGGGGTCGAGATCGACACGACGCACACTCCCGCCGACAGGATCAACGCCAACCAGCCGGAGGGGCGGATTGCCCGTGCCGCTTTGCCGCCGCCCCCTGCCGCCAGCCAGCTTCCCAGCCCGCCGCCACCGCCCCCGCCAACTGTCGAGGGTATCCACCAGCTCTATGCGGACCTCCGGGCCATGCGCAGCTAGAACACGTTATTATCGCTCGACAATGCTTGTTCTGGACGGCCAAACAGTCCAGAACAGCCCCTATGCAAACCGCATTGAAAGCCTACGCCGTCCACCTCTTCACCGCCCTCGGCGCGGTCCTCGCCATGTTGGCGATGCTTGAAGCCGTGCAAGAAGAATGGGGAATGATGTTCTTCTGGCTCGTCATGGCCTTTATCGTTGACGGTATCGACGGACCACTGGCCCGACGATACAACGTGAAGACGAACGCGAAGATGATCGACGGGGTCTTGATGGACCTCATCATCGACTATCTCACCTACGTGTTCATCCCGGCCTATGCGCTGTTCAAATCCGATCTTCTACCCGGTTGGACCGGCTGGATCGCGATCATCGTCATCAGCTACGCCTCGGTGATCTATTTCGCGGACACGCGCATGAAGACCAAGGACAATTCCTTCGCGGGCTTCCCCGGCTGCTGGAACATGTTGGTAATCGTGCTCTTCGCCACGGAGCCCAACTTCTGGATCACGCTCGCCATTGTCGTCGCGCTTGCCGTCGCGATGTTCCTGCCCCTGAAATTTGTCCACCCGGCCCGGACCGCACGCTGGCGCTGGCTGACGCTCCCGGCCGCAGTTGCCTGGACCGGCTTCGCAGGCTGGGCCGCCTGGGTTGATTTCGCGCCCGGCTCCTGGGCGCATTGGGGCCTGGTCGGGACCAGCATTTACCTGCTCCTCGCCGGCATCGTGCAGCAGGTCATTCCACCGCGAAAGATCGCAAACGCATAAGAAAACGCGCCGGAACCTGTCGGTCCGGCGCGTTCCAGATCGCTTCCGTGCAACCGGGCCTTACCCCAGCGCTTCGTCACACCGATGGCAGGTGCCGGAATGCGCATGGTTGCCCACGTCCGGCAGGATCTTCCAGCAGCGCTGACATTTCTCGCCCTCCGCCGTCTCGAAGACAACCGAGATGCCCGGCACCTCGGTCATGCGGAACGCCTCGGCGGGGGCCTCGTCGGTCGTTACCGAGATATCCGAAGTGATACAGACATCGGCCAGGTCGACCGAGTGCAGAGCTTCGGCGAGGCTTCCATCCTCGACATGCACCACCGGAGCCGCCTCCAGCGACGCCCCGATCACCTTGTCACGCCGCTGCACTTCCAACGCCGCCGTGATCACCCGGCGGGCCCTGCGGATCCCGGCCCATTTCGCCGCCAACGCCTCGTTTTTCCACGTGGCCGGTGTCTCGGGGATGTCCACCAGGTGGACCGAGCTATCGTCCCCCGGGAACCGCTCCAGCCAGACCTCTTCCATCGTGAACACCAGCACCGGCGCAAGCCAGGTGGTCAGCCGGTGGAACAGGATATCAAGCACGGTGCGCGCCGCGCGGCGACGCAGGCTGTCGTCCGCATCGCAATAGAGCGCGTCCTTGCGAATGTCGAAATACACCGACGACAGGTCCACGGTTGCGAAGTTGAACACCTGCTGGAACAAGCCCTGGAAATCATACTCGGCAAAGCCTTTTCGCACGACCTCGTCCAGCTCGGCCACCCGGTGCAAAACCCAACGCTCAAGCTCCGGCATATCCTCCGGCGCCACCTTCTCGCTCTCCTCGAACCCCGCAAGATTCCCGAGGATAAAGCGCATCGTGTTGCGCAGGCGGCGGTAGCTGTCCGCCGTGCCCTTCAGGATTTCCGGCCCGATTCGCTGGTCGTTGGTGTAATCCGTCTGCGCCACCCAAAGCCGCAGGATATCGGCCCCGTATTGCTTGGTAACTTCCGCGGGCACGATGGTGTTACCCAGCGACTTGGACATCTTCATGCCCTTCTCGTCCAGCGTGAAACCATGGGTCAGCACGCCGCGGTAAGGTGCGCGCCCCTTGGTGCCGCAGGCTTGCAGAAGCGACGAGTGGAACCACCCCCGGTGCTGGTCGGTGCCTTCGAGGTAAAGATCGGCGATCCCATCCTCGGTCCCGTCCGGTCGATCTCGCAGCACGAAGGCATGGGTCGAGCCGGAATCGAACCACACGTCGAGCACGTCGAACACCTGCTCATAGTCGTCCGGGTTCGCAACACCGTCGAGCATCTTGGCCTTGAACCCGTCCTCGTACCAGACGTCCGCGCCCCCGGTCTCGAACGCCTCCACGACTCGCGCATTCACGGTCTCGTCGCGCAGGAGGAAATCCTCGTCGGTCGGCAAGGCGCCCTTCTTGGTGAAACAGGTCAGCGGCACGCCCCAGGCCCGTTGACGCGACAGCACCCAATCGGGGCGGCTCTCGATCATCGAGTAAAGCCTGTTGCGCCCCGACGGTGGGGTCCATTTTACCAGCTCGTCGATCGAGGTCAGCGCCCGCGAACGGATCGTATCGCCATAGGTGCCCATGCCATCGTCGAGCTTCTGGTCCACGGCGGCAAACCATTGCGGCGTGTTGCGGTAGATCACCGGCGCTTTCGAGCGCCAGGAATGCGGATAGCTGTGCTTGATCTTGCCACGCGCCAGCAGCCCGCCAACCTCGACCAGTTTGTCGATCACCGCCTTGTTGGCGTCGCCCTCACCGCCCTTGCGGCTCAGGATGTACTTGCCGCCGAAGAACGGAAGATCGGGGCGAAACCCGCCATCGTCCATCACGTTGTAGGTGATGACCTCTTTCAACATCCCGAGATCGCGGTAAAGCTCGTATTCCTCCATCCCGTGCGAGGGCGCGCAATGGACGAACCCGGTGCCTTCCTCGTCGGTGACGAAATCGGCGGCGCGGAAATCACGCGGCTGGTCCCATTCGCCCATCGAGCCTTCGGCGCCCGCAAGCGGATGCGCCAGCGTCATCGCGGCAAGCTGATGCGCGGTCACATCGGACACGCGTTTCCACTGACCTTCTTCCAGCCGCGCCTTGGCCAAGGTCTGCGCGGCCAGCTTGTCGGCAAGGATAAACCGTTCGCCCACCGTGGCCCAGCATTCCTCCGGCGTATCGACAACCTCGTAAAGCCCGTAGTCGTAATCGGCACCAAAGACGACCGCCTTGTTGGACGGGATGGTCCAGGGCGTCGTGGTCCAGATCACGACCTTGGCGCCCATGAACTTCTCGCGGGTCTCGGCGACGGTCGCCGCAACGGCTTCGCGCATCTCCGAGGTCTCTTCCTCGGACATGCGGTCTTCTTCGTTTACCGAGAAGTCCGTGACCTCGAACTTCACCCAGATCGTGAAGCTCTCTTTGTCGTGGTATTCCACCTCAGCCTCGGCCAGCGCGGTTTTCTCCACCGGCGACCACATCACAGNNCGGAAGTCGATGACCGGAACGGCGTCCTTGTTCTTGCCCTTCTTGCGGTATTGCTCCTCGATCTTCCACTCGATGGGAAGCCCGTGACAATCCCAACCCGGCACGTAGCGCGCATCATGGCCCAGCATCTGCTGCGAGCGCACGATCATGTCCTTGAGGATCTTGTTCAGCGCGTGACCGATATGCAGGTGGCCGTTCGCATAGGGCGGGCCATCGTGCAGCGTGAAGGGCGGGCGCCCCTCCTTTTCGCGCAGGCGGTCGTAGATGCCGATCTTCTCCCAGCGATCGAGCCATTCAGGCTCGCGCTTCGGCAATCCCGCGCGCATCGGGAAATCGGTTTCGGGAAGATTCAGCGTGTCTTTGTAGTCAGGCGTCTCGGCGCACATGTGTCGTGTCCTTCGAATTCGTCGTGTGCGTTGTAGGGAAAGGGCGGCGCGGGGTCCATACGCCTTTGCCCGGCGTCTCGTGTCAGAGCGCCGGGTTCGTAATTCGAATGATGGTCGCCGGGTGCATCATGGCCGAGGGTATAGCGCCGCGTTCGCACAGGGTAAAGCCTGCCCGGAACGGGGAGCACGGGCGCAAGATTATGGTCAGCGGGAGCCGAAAAGCCCGGTCAGCGCCCGCTTGACGATCAGCGTCACCGACGGGCGTTTCCCACGGGTGAACGGCAAGGGGCGGCAGACTTCCATCGCCGCCACGCCAACCCGCGCGGTCAGCGCGCCGTTGACGATCCCCTCACCGAAGCGGCGTGAAATCCGACTCAACGCGGTTCCCCCGGCAACCGATCCGATCAGATCATCCCCGACGGCCACCGCGCCCGTCGCGACAAGATGCGTCATCACGGCCCGCGTCAGCCGCCAGGCGCCAAGCGCCCCCGCCCGGCCGCCATAGATCTCGGCAATCCGCCGGATCATGCGGATGTTGGCGGTCAGGGCGGTCACAACGTCGGCCAGAGCCAAGGGCACGATGGCCGTCACGGTGGCCACCTGCCGGGCCGCCGCCTCGATTTCGCGTAGCGCCACGGCGTCAAGCGGCACGAGGAGCTCCTGTTCAGCAAGACCGAGAATATCATCGGCATCGAACACATCGTCCTTGCGGTCTTTCAGGCGATCCAGACCCCACTTGAGATCGTCACGCCCCCGATAAAGCCGGGTCAGACGCTCGACGACAGACCGTGCCTCGGTCGCATCCTCATGCGCCAAAGCGCTGTCTGCGGCGGCGTGCAGATCATCGACCCGTTTGAGCCGCGCAAAGGCCGCCAGTTCGCGCAGCGCAATCGCGAGCAGGACCAAGACGAAGGCAGCGACCAGCACCGTTGCGGCAAGCCCAAGGACGGGATTGCGCTCCAGCAACCGGGTGACGAAATCCCACGCCGCGACCGAGACCACGAAACCGATCAGGGCAACGGCGAGGGACCAGAACCACCGCGCGAGCTTCGACGGCTTGCGCGCCGCGATCCGCGCCGCCATTTCCATCGCGCGCGGCTCCGGCAGCGCGGCGTCCGGCTCGGACACAGGCGCTGCGGTTGCGGGCGTTTCCTTGGGGTCGGCCTCGCCGTCAAGGTCAATCAACACGGGACCGGAAGACTTCTTGGTCATGGCCGACGCTCCCATTCATACCGGATTTCCGTCAGTTTCTCGTCGTTGCCAGCGCCAAGCGCCATGGGGCGAAAGCCTTCCCGGTGGTAAAAGCGCCGCGCCCGGAGGTTCTGTGCATGGGCAAAAAGCCCAAGCCGATCCCGGTCGCGTTTGGCGTGATCCATCAGGGCGAGCGCGACGCCGGTCCCGCGTTGGTCCGGCAGGACATAGAGCCCATGAACCTCGCCCGCCCGGTCCAGAGCCAGGAACCCGACGATCCGCCGGGCTTTGCGGGCGACGAAAACATCGCCCCGCCGGATCATTGCCAACAAAAGTTGCCGCTCTTCGCGCGGGGTGCGCACGCTGGGCAACCACGCGGCGTCCGCGACGGCGGCGCGCAGAACCAGCGCGATCCGCTCGGCCTCCCAGCCCCGGGCGCGCGTGATCCGCAGCCCGGTCATAGCCGGTCCCCGATCAGGAAATCGGCCGCCCGGTCCAGCCGGATATGTGGCGGCCCGTCGCCCGGTTCCAGCGTGATCTCGGCAGGCGCGAACCGCATCACTGCATAATCCTCGCCCAACCACGCCTTCGCACCCTCGCGGGCAGGTTTCAAAAGCTGCGCCGGATCGTTCGGCAAAGCACCGGGATAGAACGCGGCCGTTTTCCCGCTGTCCAGAAGCCGCCCACGCACGCAATCAAGCTCCCGCCCGTCATGGCTCAGGGTCGCCTCGGTCGTGGCCCGTAACGCGGCAATCGACATCGAGCGCGTCTGCGCCCCGGAGAAATCCGCCCGGTCCTTGGCGCCGCGTAACAGCTCTTCGGTGATCGCGGTCAGGGCCTTGTGCTGGCTTTGGTGAAGATGATCGGCCTTGGTCGCGGCGAAAAGGATTTTCTCCACCCGCCGCCCGCGGAAAAGCTGGCTCAGGAAGGCGTTGCGGCCCGGACGGAAGGCCGAGAGGATCTCCGCCATTGCTTCCCGCAAATCCTCCAGGGCCTTCGGCCCGGAATGGATCGCCCCCAGAACATCGACCAACACCACCTGCCGGTCGATCCGTGCGAAATGGGTGCGAAAGAACGGCTTCACGACCTGGGACTTATACGCCTCGAACCGCCGTTCGAACTCCCGCCAAAGCGAGGTACGCGGTGTCTTGTCGGGTTTCGGCAAGGGCGCGAAGGTCAGGGCGGGCGACCCCTCCATCTCGCCGGGCAGAAGGAAACGTCCGGGCGTGCAATCCGAATAGCCGGCCTCGCGCGCGGCCCGCAGATACTGCGTGAAGGCCCCCGCCAAGGCCTGCGCGCCGGTCTCCTGGTAGTCCGCCGCCGGATCGACCCCGTCCAATGCCGCGAGAAACCCCGCACCATCCGAACGCGCCTGTGCTTTCTCCAAAGCGGCCGCGCACCAGTCACCATAATCGAGGTCCAGAAGCGCCAGATCGAGCAGCCATTCGCCGGGATAGTCCACGATATCCAGATGCACCGTTCGTGGGCTGCGAAGACCGGACAGAAGCCCACCGGGCTTGACGCGAAACGACAGGCGCAGCTCGGACACGGCACGGGTCGAGGCTGGCCAGGTCGGGTCCGGCCCGGTCATCGCGCCCAGATGCGACTCGTAGTCGAACCGCGGCACCGTGTCGTCCGGCTGCGGCTGAAGATAGGCCGACAGGATGCGCCCCTCGGCGGCCGGCATCAGACCGGGCATCCGTCCACGGTTCATCAGGTTCGCCACGAGAGAGGTGATGAAGATCGTCTTGCCGGCCCGGCTCAGCCCCGTCACGCCCAGCCGCACAACCGGCTCGAACAGCGCCTCGTTGACCCCGTCGCCTATCGCTTCGACCTGGCGAACCAAACCGTCCGCAATGTCACCGATCCCCAAAGAAACCCCCTTCGTTTTCACGAACATAGGCACTCGCGCAGGGGCTTACTAGGGTTCGCACGCGGAGCGCCTGCGGCGCGCATGTCTGAGCAGGTCGCCGGGGAGACCTGCGCGGTGGAGGGCGCTGCCCTCCACACCTCCCGAGGTATTTGACAACCAGAGAGAGACGTTAGTTTTCGAGCTGGAGCCTCGCCTTGAGCGCCGCGAGCGTGTCGCGTTCTTCCTTGCCCCACGCGGCGTTGCGCGATTTGAACAGCGTCGCTTGCGAGCGGTGAACCGGCCCGCCAGACAGGATTTTCAGGTGGTTGGCCCGCAGCGTTTCCCCCGTCGAGGTGATATCGGCGATCGCTTCGGCGGTTTCGTTTTTTACCGTGCCCTCGGTCGCACCCTGGCTATCGACGAGCTGGTAATCGGCCACCCCATTGTCACGCAGGTAGTCGCGGATCAGCCTGTGATACTTCGTCGCGATGCGCAGACGGAAGCCGTGGTGACGGCGAAAGGCCGCCGCGATGGCGTCCAGGTCGTCGAGCGTCGTGCAATCGACCCAGGCTTTGGGCACCGCGATGATCAGGTCGGCATGACCAAACCCCATCGGCTCCAGCGCGCGGACCTTTTCTTCCCAGAGACCCAACTTTTCGCGGACCAGGTCAGACCCGGTGACGCCCAGGTGGATACGCCCCGCCGCCAATTCACGCGGAATCTCGCCCGCGGACAAGAGGACCAGCTCGACGCCGTCGATCCCCGCAACGGCGCCCGCATATTCCCGGTCGGACCCGGTGCGCGTCAACGTTACGCCGCGCTCGGAAAACCAATCGAAGGTCTTCTCCATCAACCGGCCCTTGGAGGGCACGCCCAGTTTCACGCTCATGCCTGCCCCTCCCGCACGTCGAGCAGCAGCTCGGGACGGATCACCCCGCCCACCGCCGGTATTTCGCGCCCCTGCCCCAACACGCGCGTCAAGGCATCATACCGTCCGCCGGTCGCCACCGGTGGCATGGTGTGGCGGGTCGGGTCGGAAAACCCGAAGACAAACCCGTCGTAGTATTCAAGCGAAGTGCGCCCGAACGACCCTTCGAAATCGATCACCGAAATATCCACGCCCCGTGCTTCCAGGGCCTTGTTCCGGGAGGCAAAGCGCTCCACCGCCGGGCCGATCGACGGCAGGTCAACGGCGATATCGCGCAGATGTTCACAGACGTTGGACAAGGTTTCGCGCAGGGACAGAAGGTCCGCCAGGAGCGACACTTCGCCCGCCGGGATCGGGTCCGCGGCGAAATCTTCGCGCAAGGCCTCGATCCGATCTTCGACTTCACCCTTGCTACGCAGCCCGATGAACGGCGCGTCCACTTTCGCAAAAGGATCGCCCGAGAGAAGCGCCTCCCGGCCCTCGGGTTGCGGCGTGCGCCCCGCGAAACGATCCAAGAGCGCGCGGAACCGACGCGGGCGCCACAGGTGCCGCATCAAGGCCCCCTTGCGCCGCTCGGTCGTCGACAGCCCGGCAACGGCAGCCATCAGGAGACCCAGGTCGCCGGTCGCGGGCCGCAGCCCTTCGGGCACCAGCGTGTCGTGAAACAGCGCGAAAACCTCGGCATCCGCCGCCGCCGGGTCTTCGCGCTCGAAAACCTCGTAGCCGACCTGGAAATACTCGGGCGGCCGATGCGGGTCCTCTTCCTGCTTTCGAAACACCTCGCCCGCGTAAGCGTAGCGCGCAGGCTCCGCGCCCTGGGCCATATGCATCTGCACCACGGGCACGGTGAAATCGGGGCGCAGCATCGCCTCGCCCATCAGCGGGTCCGAGGTCACATAGGCGCGCGCGCGGACATCTTCGCCGTAAAGGTCGAGCAGCGTTTCGGCCGGTTGCAGGATCGGCGTCTCCACGACGCTCGCACCCTGCGCTTCAAAGAGGTTGAGGAGGCGGGCCGCTTCCGCCCGCACCTGCGCCTTTTCAGCCATCATACTGATCCAGCATTTTTCGAACTTCCGCGACCAGATCGCCGCGCGAAACCTCGATCTGGCTTGGACGATCCTTCCATTCTTCAAGCGTGGCGTTCTCGGCGATCTTGGCGCCGAGGATCAGGTCCTTGATCTGCACCTTGCCTGCCTCGAACTCGTCCGACCCGGCGATCACCGCCACGGGCGAGTGACGCTTGTCGGCGTATTTCATCTGGTTTCCGAAGTTCATGGGATTGCCCAGGTAGACCTCGGCGCGAATGCCCGCCTGCCGCAACTCGGCAACCATGGATTGGTACTCGGCCATCCGGTCACGGTCCATGACCGTAACGACGACGGGACCTTTCGCGGTGTCCTTGAGCCGCCCCTTTTCGCGCAGCGCGGCGAGCAGCCGGTCGACCCCGATGGAGACGCCGACCGCAGGCACGGCCTGACCAGTGAAGCGCGCGACGAGATCGTCGTAGCGCCCACCCCCGGCAACAGAGCCGAATTGGCGCGGGCGGCCCTTGTCGTCGAGAATTTCAAAGGTCAGCTCGGCCTCGAACACCGGGCCGGTGTAATAGCCAAGGCCGCGCACGACGGAAGGGTCGATCACGATACGGTCGGGGCCGTAGCCTTGGGCCGCGAGCAGGTCCGCGATCTGGCGTAGTTCGCTGACGCCTTGAGTGCCCACAAGTGACTCTCCAACCGCCGCGTGGAGATTGTTCAATGTAGCCTCATTGGTTGAGCCACGTGCAGTTAGAAACTGAACGACCGGCTCAATACTCTCGGGTGCAAGTTTTACACCTTCGATGAATGCTCCTGATGCATCTCGTCGCCCATCGCCAAGCAGCTCGCGCACTCCTTCCGCGCCGACTTTGTCGAACTTGTCGATCGTTCGAAGGACAGCATCTTTCTTTTCCTGGCCCGTTGGATTGTCAGTCGAGAGTGACGCAGCAACTTCCTCGATTGTACCGAAAATCTGATCCAGCACCCCATTCAACACCTTGCGGTTGTTGATCCGCACCACGTAATCGCCGCGCGGAATGCCGACCTCTTCCAGCGCATCCGACAGCATCGCGCAGATCTCGGCATCCGCCGCCATGCTCGCCGTGCCCACGGTATCCGCGTCGCATTGATAGAACTGCCGATACCGCCCCGGCCCCGGCTTTTCATTGCGCCAGACAGGGCCCATCGCGTAGCGGCGATAGGGCGTAGGCAAATCGTTACGGTGCTGGGCATAGACACGGGCCAGAGGCGCGGTCAGGTCATAACGCAGCGCCATCCATGTGTCGTCCTCGTCCTGCCAGGCAAAGACGCCGTCGTTCGGGCGGTCCACGTCGGGCAGGAACTTGCCCAGCG
>DOUP01000100.1 GCA_003520545.1 Maritimibacter sp.
GACATGTTCGTCAGCGCGGTCTGAAGTTTCGCCTCGGAGTCGGCAAGCGCTTGTTCCTTCTCCATCTTCTGGGTGATGTCCTCGAACATCACGACGACCCCGCCGTCCCGCATTGGCCGATAGGTGGCAGCAATGTTCCGACCGTCGATATGCCTGTGGATGTAGTATCCTTCCTTACCTCCACCGATGGCTTTCTCCAGCTCAGCTGTCGTGCCCTCGGGGTCCATATCCCGCATGTTCAAGTTTGCAGCTCCGAGCGCCATAACCTCCGCCATGGCCATGCCCGGTTGCATCTGGTCTTGAGGCAGCTCGTAAATCTCAGTGAAGCGGGAATTGAACAACAACACCCTGCCCTCTGCATCGAGCATCAAGAGGCCCTGCGACATGTTCGCTAGTGCGGTCTGAAGTTTCGACTCGGAATCGGCGAGCGCCTGTTCCGCCTGCTTGCGGGCGCTGATGTCGATCACGGCGCCGACCGCGGCAGATTGCCCTTCGAAGATGGCGGCCGTCGCGTCGATGAAAACATCGACGACCTTTCCGCTCTTGTGGGTTACCGTGGACTCCAACTGGGCGACACGGCGCTTGCCGGACACACAGTCCTTCACGACGTCAGCGATGGCAGCTCTGTCTCGCTCCGCGACGAAATCGAGGAGCGGCTCGTTGACCATCTCCGCCGGCGATTCACCAACCAGGCTGGCCAAATACGGGTTGATGTAACCAATGGAGCCGTCGGCCCGGACAACGACAATGCCGATCACGTTTTGTTTGAATTCCGATCCCGGCTTGTTCATCTCCCAGAACAAATCGCCCTTGGTATCGGGCACGACCGGAAGCTCGTCCTCTGGCCGCGACTTGGATCGCTTGGTCCGCTTGCCCGTGCCATTCATGGCCACTCGCTCCTTCTGGCTGCGGTCAAAATCGCCGCGGCCCAGCTCGGATGTATCACCCAATGGTTTGAACCTGTGAAGCCCGCGGGCAATCCGGGCGGTTTCGGTAGGGTCATTCCCCGCACCGCCATCTTGGCTCGCGCCTAAGCGAAGCCAATCGATAATCAGGACCGTAACACACTACGGCCTCCGGAGCTATTGATTTCAAGCTTTTCCGGGCAATTCAGGCTCCGTGAGGGAGGCGTCAAACGGGTGCTCTTGTTGAGTCTTGCCAAAGCGGCTGGCCGCCAGCTCTGCCTCGACCGCCAGCTCGAGCAGCTTGCGCGCTCCAAATTACCGGGGCCGCTTCAGTTCGTCTTGAAGTGCTGGAACGGGGAGCGCCAGGATTTTCCGCGAGGCGGGCCGCCGCCCGCCTCAACCGGAGGTCATCCGACAGAGCTGAATCCGACAATCAACGCGGGAAACATCTCGATTTCTTTCCAAAACCGGCCGGCGAGCAGATCCAGCTGCCGTGACCGAGCAAGCGGGCGGATTGGACCCCGGTCAGGTTGCGCCGGGCCCGTTCCGCTTCGGCGGCGGTCCGGCCGTTGCTGAACCAGCTAAAGCCCTGCGTCGCCTTCACCCGCACGACCTGGGACTGTGCTGTCTCGTCGTGCGCCAGCACCGGACCGGCCTGCGCCGATACCAAAACGGTCACCGCGACGGCGCCCCCGAATTTCCTGACTATTCTGCTCATGACGTGCCCCTCGTGTTTTTGCCTGCTGCCGCCCTCCAAGGCGCGCCCGGCCCAACAAAATTCGGCCTGCCTCCCCCTCTCCTCCGGAACAAGGCCCGGTTCGAGCGAAATGAAGACCACTTTCCGTGACCAGAACTGATCACATGAATGTGTCACGATATTGGCTAGATCATGGAGCGACAACGACGCCCCTTTACAGGGCGACGTTTTTTGCCGAATTCCGCCGGTCGGAGCGGTTACTCAAGGACGCGGTGATGCACCCGCCAGTCCGGACGGCCGAACCCTTCAGGCCAATTATAGACCTCAGGATAGTTGAAATAGACCACCCCGACGAGCTGGGGATATCGGTCACCAACATTGCGGACCGTGTTTTCCCACATGTCGACATAGGCCTGTTGTCCCGAGTAGGCGAGTTCGGCCACCACGACCGGCTTGTCGAAGGTGGCAGCGCGTTCGTACCGCGGCGCCATGATGTCCTCAAAAGTCCGGTCACGGTCGTAATGATCCTGGTCCCAGGGCTGGTAGCCGAAGACAGAGATGCCAACGACATCGGCGTAGTCGTCGCCCGGATAATAGGCCTCCATCCCCTCCTCCCCGGTCGGCGACCACATGTAACGCGCTTGCGGCGCCGCCTCGCGACAGACGTCGATCATCCGGCGGTAGGCAGAAATATAGGTTTCCGGCTCCCAGCCGGCCCAGATGAACTGGCCGTTGTCATCGTCCATCTCATGCGCCCAACGCACCGTCACCGGGCTTTGCAGCGTGTTCAGAACCTCGCAGATCCTGCGCATGTTCTCGTCGTAGCTGCCGTCGAAGATTCCCTGGCGCAGGTGCTGGGGCGTGTTCCGTTCGGAGCGCGACCAGGTCCAGGGTTCGATCGTCACCAGAAGGGCCCGGTTGCGCTTCACCGCATAGGCATCGGCATCGAAGAGCGAGGGCAGGTTGACGTCTTCCCAGGGCAGGAACAGATGCTCGATCTGCACGTTGGTGTCGTTGGTGAAATCTCCACCCGGATCATAGGCGCCGAAGGGCAAGTCGCCCGGGGGCGCCGCGTGAAGCGGTGCCGCCAGCCCAGCCGCCAACATGGCGGTGAGGCCAAGCGCGAGGGACCGCCAGCCGGCCCCCGCAATGTTCATAATGCTTTTCATGACTATCTCCTTTAATGTGGCCCCTTTGGGCCGGTCAGTTCCAACTCGGCGCAAATCGGTAGATGATCCCGCCGTCGGCGCCGCTGTCCGCGCCGGACACACGGTATTCGATCCGGACCAGGTGGATAGGTCCGAGCCCGGCCTCAAGAGCATAGAGGCTTTCGGCGCCCCGCAAGAAAAGAGCGAAACCGACTGCGGCGAAAACCCCGGCTGTTGTTCCGATTTGCAGTGCGGCGCCCAAACGCCCGGGCCGGCCGGTTTCGCGCCAATGGTGCACGACGATCACCGCCAAAAGGGCCGAATAGGCCAGCGCGTTGAACACCGCCAGCAGGTAGAAGCCGCGCGTCTGCGTGATGTCCGACACCGCGAGAACCGGGACGACGCAGCCGAGCGCAAGAATGGTGTAGACCGCCAGCACACGCCCCGGCAGCGGCGGGATTTGCGCGCCGCCCTTCGGCGTGACCCGGAAGTTGACGAAGCGGCCGCTGAGACGGTCCACCAGCGCCATCAACACGCCCCAGACCACCCAGGGCCATTGCGCCAGTACGAAAAGCCCCTTTTCCCAGGAAATGACCGGGGCATACTGCGGCCGCAGGAACCCATCGCGGCGCAGGCGAAAGGCAAAGAGTGTCATCGCCACGACTGTGGGCAGGCTGTGGCCCAGGAAGGCCGGATAGGTCACCTCGGCAAAGCGCCGGTCGAGCACGAGCGCAACCATCGGCAGCAAATACATCCCCGCGAAGGTCAGCGCGAACAGCGGATACCAGACCTGGCAGAAGACGAAGAGCGCCCTGAGCCGCGGCGTGAGACGGCCGAGATAGCGCGGCGTATGGTACAGGAGCAGGCTAAGCAGGCTGCGCGACCACTGAAATTCCTGGGTAGCGAGATCGGTGATGCTGGCCGGACCGTCACCGACGGCGATCGCGTCGATGGCATGGACGCCGCGCCAGCCGCCGGCGTTCATCAGCATCGTCGTCGAATGGTCCTCGGCCAGTTCGGGGCCGAGGCCGCCGACCTCTTTCAGTGCCGACGTCCGCACAGCATAATGCGAACCGATACACATCGGCGCAAGCGCTCCGGTGTAGCCGGTCTGCAGGACGCCGTGGAAACCTGCCTCGGCGTAGAGGCGGGTCCGGGCGGCCCAGCTTTCCTTGGCGTTCGCCGAGCAGATGCTGGGGGCGCTGACATAGCCGACGGCGGGATCGGCGAAGGGACGGATCATCTCGCGGAGGTAACCGGGCCGCGGTACGTGATCGGCATCAAGCTGCGCGACGAAGTCATAGTCGCGATAGCCCCAGTGGTCGTAGAAGAAGGCAAGATTACCTTCCTTACAACGGGTGCGACGAGGCCATTGATCGCGGTGGTAGTCGTCGCGGCCCTTGCGGGTCGAGACGCGAACGCCGTGTTCGGCACACCATTCCAGGACCTCGGGCGTCGGATCCTCGTCGGCCAGCCAGGTGTCGTGCGGATAGTCCTGCACCAGCATCGCCTCGAGCGTCGGGCGCACCACGGCGAAGGGCTCGGCTGGGGTCTTTGTGGTGATCATCGCGACCCGGTATTCTCCGGGCACGGGATCGGGCGCGGAACTGACGCGCGCGTTGTGCACCACCCAGAGAAAATAGACCTGCAGCCCGTAGAGCCAGATCAGCGGCCCGGTCGCCATGCCGTAAAGCCACGGATCGAGGATATGATCGGGCTGCAGCCACCATCCCCAGAAAAAGAGCGCGGCCAGCACCCAGACAAGCGTGTAGCCCCAGTAGATCCACTTTTGCCGTCGGCTCAGAAGCGGTTTCAGAAGACGCTGGCCGGGGCGATCAGACCTTGTCCGCATCGCCGCCTCCCAACCCGAACCAGGGGGCCGCATCGCGCACGATATCGGCGATGTCCGACCGCTCGGCGCGAAAGCCCCACAGCTGCGCCGCCTGGCCGGCATCGGCCGTCAGTTCCGGCGGGTCTCCCGGCCGGCGCGGCGCATCCTCGACCGGGACTGCACGGCCGGTCGCCGCTTCGATCGCGGCAGTGATCTCGCGCACCGAAAACCCGCGCCCCGAGCCGAGATTCAGCGCCAGGCTCTCGCCCCCCNNCCCCCCCCCCGCCATAAGGTGTTCGACCGCGCGCACATGGGCGCGGGCAAGATCGGCAACATGGATATAGTCGCGCACGCAGGTGCCGTCGGGCGTGGGATAGTCGGCACCGAAGACTTTCAGCGCCGGCCCCTGCCCCGACGCGGCCATCAACGCCAACGGGATCAGGTGGGTTTCGGGGTCATGCCGCTCGCCGATCTCGCCCTCCGGGTCGGCGCCGGCGGCGTTGAAATAGCGCAGGCTGACATGGTGCAGCCCATGGGCGCTGCCGTGGTCGCGCAGCATTTGCTCGCAGATCAGCTTGGTGCGGCCATATGGGTTGATCGGGCGCTGGGGCGTGTCCTCGGTGATCGGCAGACGCTCGGGCAGACCGTAGGTGGCGCAGCTCGACGAAAACACGACGCGCTCCACCCCCGCCTCGGTGCAGCCGGCAAGAAGGCCGATCATGCCGCCGACATTGTTGTCGTAATACTTGCCCGGATCCTGCATCGACTCGCCGACATAGGCCTTGCCCGCGAAATGCAGAACACAGGATATGTCGTGGCGCATCAGCGCCGCAGCCACCGCGCCCCGGTCGCGCACGTCGCCGCGGACAAAAGTCCCCCAGCGCACCGCATCGCGATGCCCGGTCGAGAGGTCGTCGAACACCACCGGCCGGGCGCCCGCCGCTGCCAGCGCCTTGCAGGTATGCGACCCGATATACCCCGCGCCGCCAGTAACCAAAACGGGCAAACCTTCAAGCATCAGGTATCCAACTCAGACATCATCCCGGTATCCGTGCTGATTTCGTCGCGGAAACAGGCGATTGTCCGGTCCGGCCACTCGCCGAACGCACCCTGGGCTGCCAGCCCGGCAATTCGCCCGCATGGGTGATCTCGGGGCGCGTCCTGAAGTGCCCGAACGGGCCGGGTTCGATCATGCCAAACGCGGCGAGGGGCCCCTGTAAACCATATGCCGGTTTGTTCCGACAACGCGCATTCATGTATTCGCTCCTTCAACCAGGCATGTCCATTGAGAACTGGCGCCGGAAATAGCCGATTGTGCGCGCCAGTCCTGTCTCGAGATCAACAGTGGGGCGCCAGTTCAGCTTCTCGATCGCAAGCGAAATGTCGGGCCGTCGTTTTTGAGGATCATCTTCCGGCACGGGGCCGAATGTGATCTTTGATTTGGACTCGGTGATCGACATGATCAGATCCGCAATCTCGCGGATCGTGTGCTCGTCAGGGTTGCCGAGATTGATGGGGCCGGTCACATCGTCGTTCGAATCCATCATCGCGGCGAGGCCACCGACCATATCGTCCACGTAGCAGAGCGAACGCGTCTGCAAGCCATCGCCGTAGATCGTGATGGGCTTGTCGCGCAATGCCTGCAGGATGAAATTCGAGGCGACCCGTCCGTCGGCGGGCGACAGTCGCGGGCCATAGGTATTGAAGATTCTGACGACCTTCACGCGGACGCCATACTGCCGATGATAATCGAAGCACATGGTTTCAGCGCAGCGCTTGCCTTCGTCATAACAGGAGCGCGGTCCAATCGGATTGACGTGGCCGTAATAGGTTTCGCTTTGCGGCTGAACCTGCGCGTCTCCATAGATTTCACTGGTCGAGGCCTGCAGAAAGGTGGCCCCGGTCTCTCGCGCGAGGCGCAGGAGGTTGACGGTGCCCATCACGCTTGTCTCGATCGTACGAACGGGTTGCAGCTGATAGTGCTGAGGCGAAGCCGGGCAGGCGAGATTGTAAATCTCGTCGACTTCCAGCCGGAGAGGATCACGCACATCGAAACGTAGGATTTCGAAGTTGGAAAAGCCCAGAAGATGGGCCACGTTGCTTTTTGCGCCGGTGAAGTAGTTGTCGACACAGATCACGTCATGGCCTTCGCGCACCATGCGATCGCAAAGATGCGAGCCGATGAACCCGGCTCCGCCAGTAATCAGGATTCTGCGCTTGGATGTGCCGCGCCGAGCTCTTTCCTTTTTCAACGACCTTGCTTTCCGTTTGTGCCAGATTGAGACGCCAGATCCGGGGTGTTTGAAATAGAGGGCCGCCCGATGCTCCAGTAGGTAAACCCGGCGGCCGCCATCTTCTCGGGGGGGTAGATGTTTCGCAGATCCACCATCAACGCACGCTTCAGCAGCGTCTTCATATTCGCCAGGTCAATCGCTTGAAACTCCTTCCATTCTGTTAGGATCACCACGCCATCAGCGCCCCTGAGGGCGTCGTCTGCGGTCTTGCAGATGTCCAGATCGAGGCGCGAGCGCGCTTCCTTGCCGCCTTGCGGATCATAGGCCTGAATTCGTGCGCCGCAGGATTGGAGGTGCGGAATGATCACGAGACTCGGCGCGTCGCGCATGTCGTCGGTGTCGGGCTTGAAGGTCAGGCCGAGCACGGCGACGGTCTTGCCTTTCACGCCGCCGAACGCCGCTTCGATCCGTTTTGCCATTGCAAGCTTGCGGGCCGCATTAACGTTCACGACGGTTTCGACGATGTGCGTCGGCGCGCCAACGTCCTGAGATGTCTTGAGCAGCGCCAGCGTGTCCTTCGGAAAGCACGACCCTCCGAACCCGGGTCCCGCATTCAAGAACGCTCGCCCAATGCGACGATCGAGGCCCATGCCTCGCGCGACCTCCTTCACATCGCCACCAACTTTCTCACAGATGTCCGCCATCTCGTTGATGAAGGTGATCTTGGTCGCAAGAAATGCATTGGCCGCGTACTTGATCAGTTCTGACGTCTCTCGCGTAGTAAAGATCATCGGCGTTTCGCGCGCATGGTGGTGTGGTTGATATATTTCGAGCAGCACTTTACGCGCCCGTTCTGTATCGCAACCCACCACAACCCGGTCGGGGTGACGAAAATCCTCGATGGCAGTACCTTCGCGCAGGAACTCGGGATTGGACGCGACGTCGAATTCTCCGTCCGGCAGGATGGACCGTATGATCTCCTCAATCTTGCGGCTTGTGCCCACGGGAACTGTCGATTTTGTTACGATGACCGCATACCCCGTCAGCGCATGGGCGATCTCTGCTGCGATATCGAAAACGTCGGAAAGATCGGCGTGGCCATCGTTGCCGCGGCTCGGTGTCCCGACCGCGATGAATACGGCATCGGCATCCCGAACCGCCGTGCTTAGATCTGTTGTGAAAGAGAGCCGTCCCGCCTGGGCGTTTCGCGCGACGAGCGCGTCCAGGCCCAATTCATAAATCGGCATGATACCATCGGCCAGCAACGCAATCTTGTCCGCGTTCTTGTCGACACAAACCACGTAATGGCCCGATTCCGCAAAGCCGGCGCCCGATACCAGGCCGACATATCCGGTCCCGATCATGGCAATCTTCATTCGACGCTCCCATCCGTTTGCGGTGACCGCTTGTGACTTCGCAGCGCACAACCACAACTCTCTTCATGCTGCCGCAGTTCCATCAGCGGCGAACTGATCCAAATCAGCGTCCGGCGTGGGTCTTTTTTGGGTTAAGCGCGCGGCGATCCATCGGGGCTCGCGGCGACGAAGGATCGGGCCGCTCAAGACTCGAGAAACACATGAACGACTTTATCTAGCTCGTCGGAGCCGTCGTCATCATTCTCGTCGTCCTGGGGAGCCCGGGTTTCTGGTGACTATCTTCGCTGCGCGATAGTTGTTATGTTTCACGTGCGCTCTTGATCGCCCCTGCGCTCGCGCAGCAATTCCACACTGTCGGGGGATCACGGAGATAGTAGCGCGGCGAGGGGGACCGCCCATGGCCCATCAGACCAGTCGACTCAAGACGATCATCATTCCCGCGGCGGGCACGGGCACACGGATGCTGCCAGCAACCCGGGTAACCGCAAAAGAGCTTCTGCCAGTCTATGACCGACCGGCCATCCAGTTTGCCATCGACGAGGCGATCGAAGCTGGCGCTGAGCAGATCATCGTGGTTGTCAGTCCCGCGAAAACGGCGATCCTTGAATATCTTGGTCACACCGCCGTGGCATCCACCGCAGGGCTGACCGGCACGGGCACTGCCCAAAGGTCCCCTGAGATCCTCTATGTGTCCCAGAACCAGCCGCTGGGTCTCGGCCATGCGATCCTGTGTTGCAAGGGACTTACCTTACCAGGACCGTTCGGCATCATTCTGCCGGACGACGTCATCATGGGGCGCAACTGTATTTCCGAAATGGTCGATCACTATCAAGGGGGACAAATGATCGCCGCGATGGAAGTGTCTCAGCAAGATGCCTGTCACTACGGGATATTCAAGTTGGACGGCTCGGTGACCGGCAACTGCATTCCCGTGACCGGCATTGTGGAGAAGCCGCCGTTTGACCAGGTGCCTTCGTCCATCGCCGCGGTCGGGCGCTATATTCTGGAGCCGGTGATCTTTGACTTTCTGGGCCGCACGCCGAAAGGCGCCAGGGGCGAGTTTCAGTTGACTGATGCAATTGCCATGGCAACCCAGTCCGTGGCGCTGACGGCGTTCCGATTTTCGGGCACCCGCTACGATTGCGGCACCCATGATGGCTTGCTTGCGGCTTCGAGCGCCCGTCAGGCCGCGGTCAAGGCGCTTGGGGCGATCACACAGCTGCCCTCGCACGTACCCGGCATTCCGAAACTGGCCGACACAATTGCCAAGGCAATCTGCCGCGCCCTTGACGAGAGCCGCTTCGAACGCGTCGATATGATCCGTGACGGATGGGCGTCCGGGCAATCCCAAGTCGTCCAGCAGGTCTTGTTGCCGATCGACCTGTCGGACCTGCCGCCGCCCGAGGCAACACGCCCATTTTCCCAGCTTTCCACGGACGCGCTGATCAATAATCTCAGCGCGGACAACCTCCATGCTTTGGTCCGCAAGGCATTGCTCCATGCCTTTGTCGCCGAGGACAAGGCAAGAATGGAGGCCACGTCCTGTAACCCGTCAGAGCCAGAGGAACAGGTCAGCGTGATTTCTCGGGGAAGGATTTCAGACCCATCATAGCCGCCAACATGACCGCGAGTCGGAAGAACTCGCTCTTTGGGCAGGGCATGACGAGGGTGGGCGCTCCTAGGGCCACGTCGCAGCGCTCACTGCCTGCAGTTCAATGCCTTGCCTAACGGGCCAGCAAGGCTCCGACGACGTCCGGATGCATCACGCTGTCGTCGCAGCGCGTGGCATCGGGCAAGCGGTGGCAGGCGCGCCACATCGCCCGCAGCGTCGTCTCGGTGGCGAAGGCGTTGACCGTACCGGTATAGAGCCCCTCGTCTTTCATCTGCAATTGCACGATATAGATCGCGAGGTTCGCATTGGCGGCGTAGATCTGTTTGCCGAACCAGAGCGAGCGCCATTCCGGATGGCTGTCGTAGACCGCCTTCAGCTCTGGAAAATCCGCGAACTGCCGCGTGCTGGCCGCATCAATGGTATAGGCGAACTGCGCGCTCCTGTCGGGGTCCAGCAGCGGCGCGTAGCGTTCGAGATAGGCTCGTGCCTGCTCTGGCTGCTTGCGCACATTGTAGTCGTTGCCGTCGCGCACCAGCGCGATCAGATGGCTGGCCGCCGTCGCGTTTCCGTCGTCCGCCGCCTTTTCCAACACCGCGATGGCCTCGGGCCCGCTGGCGCGCATGCTGATGCCCCACATCAGCCGCTCGGCCTCCAAAACCGCGACCACTTCCTCGCCGGCGGCGCGCGCTTTCTCGGCATAGCCGTCGAACTTGGACCGGGAGCCGCCGCCGAGATAGCCGTACATCGCCCCCTCGGCCAAAGTGCTCCAGGCAGAACCGCGCCCCATTTCGCCGGCGCGGCGAAGATAGTCTTCAGCCTGCGCCGGGCTGCGGTTGCTCCACATCAGATAGGTGCCGTAGCGCTCGAGCCCCTCGCCATTTCCAGCCTTCGCAGCCTCCTCGAACAGCGTCTGCGCCCGCGACACGTCCAGCTTCGCGCCCGTGTCGTTCAGCAAAAAACCGCCAAGCGAGACCATCGCCTTGTCGTCGCCCGCAGCGACCGCCTGTTCAAGCAGCGCGAGGCCCGCCTCGACGTCGGGTTCCAGAAGCCAGCCGCCCACCAACTGTTCGCCCAGAATCCGTCGGGCCTCGGGATCGCCGGCCTTGGCTGCGGCCTGCAGCAGGGTCTTGGCGCGCGGCGGATTGGGTGTCAGGTTCTGTCCCCATAGCAATGCCTCGCCAAGGGTCATCTGCGCCGACCGATTTCCGGCATTCGCCGCCTGCTCCAGAAGTCGCTGCGCGCGCTCTGGCTGGGCTCCGGTGTAATAACCGTCGATAAGGATCTTCCCGAGGCTGGCCCTGGCCTGCGCATCCCCCGCTGCGGCGGCCTCGCCCAGAAGCTTCAGGCCCTGCGCAACGTCCTGCGCCACACCTTCGCTGCCGAAAACCAACGCCTCCCCCAGCTTGCGCTGGGCTGCGGTGTCTCCTGCGGCGGCAGCCGATTTCAGCGCATCCGTATCGAGAGCCTTTGCCGGCGCCACTGCCCCGGTGGCCAGGATGACGATCAGCGCACCGGCAAGAATGCGCGTATGGGTTATGAATTTACTTGTCACTCTACCAACTCCTGAAAAAAATTAATGATACTGTATTTAGCAGCCGGGAAGGCTGGCAGCTTTTTGGTTTACCATCTTCCTCCGATCGCCGACGTTCGATTTCGACTTATTGGATACTCTTTCCCCGGAAATGACCACGAAAGATTGGTGGGGCCAACATGCTCAGGAAATTCATCTAGTTGGGTCTGATGCTCATGCCCGTCCTGGAAATGGCTGAAAAGGCCGGCATAGGTGTGTGGGAGAAGGCGATCGAGCAGCGCGGTGGTCATCTTGACATTATCGACGTCGCCGGTCCATTCTTGGCTTCCAGCTTCAAGTGCAACGGTTGATCCGAAGGCCGCGATTTCGTCGGCCAGGGCTTCGGCGGGTGTCCTCCAACCCAATGTCTTTCTGGGCCGGTTGTTCATCAGCGCGGCGACATCATTGAGCCAGATTTGGCCGACACCGCTCAGGTCCGTGCCCTTCGGCATAACTAACGCAGCAGGCCCTTGGTGTTCTTGCTTCTGCCGCGTTGCCAGGGCGCATGCGGATCGCAGAACCAGATGTCGATCTTCCCCGAGTATTGCTTGCGGAGGGTGAGATTGAGGCATTCATTCGATCATGGGTTGCGGCATCATTTGGATTGCTACACTATCTTGGCAGGAGTCATACCATGACTGAGCGTGAAACCCCGAAGCATAGCATGACGGGGACTCTGCCGCCCTATCCGCATGCCTATCATCAGGGTCTTCGCTATGTCTTGGCCTGTGTCGATGCGTCATCCTTTGCGGATGCAGTGTTGTCGCACGCCGCTGCGATGGCCGTGGCACTCAAGGCGCGAATGACCGTCCTGCGCGTTCTCGACGTGTCGGCGGAACAGTCGCCGATGGACCCGGTGGAGTGGTCAATGCGCCACCGCGATGTGGAGGCTGACTTGCGCGAGCGCGCGTCGCACTTTGGTGGCTTGCAAACCGATACGGCGGTCATCCACGGACCGGCCGCCGAGGGCATCTGCGCCTGGGCGCGTGACAATGCGGTAGAACTGACCGTGCTGGGTCGGAATGGCGAAAGCAATGGGTCCTTCGCCGGGTTGGGCGGCACCGTGCGTCGGGTCGCCGGGGTCGTCAACGGTTCGGTGCTGATCGTCCCGCCGTCGCAGGTCGTAGAAGCCCCGATACGGTATCGCAGGGTGCTGATTCCGCTCGACGGCTCGTCACGATCGGAATCGGCCTTGCCGCTTGGCTTGGGGATTGCGGCCGCCCACGACGCCGAGATCGTGCTCGTCCATGCGGCCCCGAGTGTCGATCTCACCGAGGCGGGCCCGCCCGAAGCGGAGACCATCACTTTGCGCGACCAGCTGCGCCGCCGCAACGAGCGTACCGGCGAGCACTATTTGAAACGAGTCCAATTCCAGTTGCCCGCCGCCCCAACGACGAGAACGCGGGTATTGCCAAGCGGCGATCCCCGCCATGCGCTGGCGCATGCGGTGGTAGAAGAGCATGCCGACCTCGTGGTGCTTTCCTGCACCGGCCAGAGTGGACATCCTGACATGTCGGTGGGCAGCGTCGCCGATTATCTGATCAACCACATGAACATCCCGATCCTGCTCGTGCGGGGACATGAGGGAAGCCCGGCAACGGCTTACGGGAAATCAGGCGAAGCCATTCCCGCGCGGCTGCCAAGCCGGGCGTTGTTGTGACACCAGAGGCGGCGCCCCTGGAAAAACGCCTCGTCGCGGCGGACAGCGATTTTGAGCTTGCCGCCGTAGCGATCCGAGCGCGGCATGATATCGAGAAGGGCCGGCCCGAGCCGGCTCTCGTATGGCGGAAACTCTCCGTCATCCTTCCTTGGCTGGATCGCGCGCGCCGCCATTGCCTCGAGGCCTCGCCGCATGCCGCCAAGGCCTCGGAGTGGCTGCTCGACAACGAGTTTCAGGTGCGGCGCGCTATTCGGCAAGTTCGCGAGGATCTCCCGACCGGCTTCTACCGCCGGTTGCCCCGGCTTGCCGCGCCCGAGTTTCACGGAATTCCGCGCATCATGGGGTTGGCGCAAGGCATACTCGATGTCGCGCATATGCAGGTCAGCCTTGCGGGCACGGTGGAGTTCGTCAGAGCCTATCAACAGGACGGGCCGCTAACGACTGCCGAGCTCTGGGCGTTTCCGACGATGCTGCGCCTCGCCTGCCTGGAGAAGCTCGTTCATTCGTTTTCCGAGCTTTTGCCTGAACTTGCTCCACCATTCGAACCGATGCCGCGAATGACGCGTCGCGAGGCGCTCGACCCGACTGAAGGCGTCTCGCGCGCGATTTCGGCCCTCGTGGCGGTGTCGAACATTTCCTGGAAGTCGTTCTTCGATCAGGTCAGCCGTATCGAAGCGATCCTGCGGAATGATCCTGCCGGCGTCTATTCGACAATGGATTTCGACACGCGGGACCGATACCGCAAGGCCGTCGAGGAGATCGCGGACGGCGCGCAGGTGTCCGAGTGGGATGTCGCAGAGGCCGCGCTGACCTTGACGCGCGCTCATGCAGGCGCGCTTCGCCTCGGTCATGTCGGATGCTGGCTGGTCGCAGAAGGCCGGACGGAGCTCGAGCGGAAGGTCGGCTATCGGTCCAGGGGGGGTGGTATCCTTCGCCGCTGGATCATCAATCATCCCGGCAGGAGCTATGCCGGGGCACTGGCGGGCTTCGCCATTGCCGCGATGATCGTGCCTGTGCAGTTGCTCGCCATCTACGACGCAGGCCTGGTGGCGTGGGTAATCGGACTTGTGCTGTCGCTCGCGCCCGCGATGATCGTCAGCGTGACTTTCGCCCACTGGCTCGTCACCCGACTGGTCCCGCCTCGGGTGCTGCCGAAGCTCGACGTCGAACACGGACTGGGCGGCGACTGCGACGCGGCCTTGGTGATGCCGGTGATCCTGCGCAAGGCGACCGAGGTTGAACCGCTCATTGAGCGGCTTGAGACGCATTGGCTGTCGAACCCAGATCCGTTCATCCGCATGGCACTGCTGAGCGACCTCGCGGACGCGGATGCAGAAACCATGCCGGAAGACGTGTTGATCGAGGCGGCTCTGCTGACTGGCGTGCGCCGCCTCAACGCGCGCTACGCCGACCATGCACCGTTCGTACTCCTCCACCGGGGACGCCGCTGGAATTCCGCCGAAGGCTGCTGGATGGGCTGGGAACGCAAGCGCGGCAAGCTCGAGGAATTGACAGGCCTCATCCTGGGTCACCTGCCCGATGCCTTCTCCTTGCGCGAAGGCGATGTTGACCAACTGCGCCGGGCGCGCTTCGTTGTGACGCTCGACGCCGACACCACGGCGCCGCCCAACAGCATCAACCGGCTCCTGGGGACGCTGGCCCATCCGCTGAACCGCGTCGAGTTCGACCCGGCGACGGGAAGACCGCGCCGCGGCTATACCTTCATCCAGCCCCGGGTCGAGATCTTGCCTTATGCCGGCGATCGGTCGCTGTTCACCCGCCTTTATACCGGCGATACCGCGATCGACATCTACAGCCGGGCGGTCTCGGACGTCTATCAGGACCTATTCGGCGAAGGAATATTCACCGGCAAGGGTGCCTTCGACGTTGCCGCGTTCCACCGATGCCTGCATGGCTGTGTACCGGAGAACGCGATCGTCAGCCACGATCTGTTCGAGGGGCTTCACGGCCGTGCTGCGCTTGCCAGCGACATCGTTTTCTATGAGGACTTTCCCGCCAACTATCTTGCCTATACCCGTCGCGCCTTTCGTTGGATCCGGGGCGACTGGCAGCTTACGCCCTGGCTGGGCAGAACCGCACCGGGCCGCGACCACACGCGCCGTCCCAACCGGTTATCGGCGCTCGACCGTTGGAAGATATTTGACAATCTGCGCCGCAGCCTCATCCCCCCGGCACTTGTCCTATTCGCGGTTGCGGGTTGGCTGGCGCTGCCGGGACAGGCCCTGATCTGGACGGTGCTGACGGTTGCCGCGCCGGGCGCATACCTCTTCACCGACCTCGTTACCGGCCTGGCGCGCGGGCGCAGGCGGGGCGCGACGCGGAGCACTCTGCGACAGCTGGCGGATCACGCGGGGCGCTGGCTGCTGGCGATCATATTCCTGGCCTACGAGGCGGCGACGGCGATCGAGGCGATCGCGAGAACGCTCCAACGCGTCTACGTCTCGCGACGCCGGTTGCTGGAGTGGACGTCAGCCGCCCATTCCGCGGCGGAGGTTTCGCAAACCCGGCTCGGAACCTGGCGGGAGATGGCTGCAGCCCCTCTGATCGCCACCGCGATCGCCCTGCTGCTTGCCCGGATCGATCCCGCTTCCCTGATCGGTGCGGCGCCGCTGCTCCTCTTGTGGTTCGTTTCGCCCGAGATCGCACGGATCATCAGCCGGAAACCGCGAAGGGCGGCGGAGACCCTGCGGCCCGAAGACCGGCTCTACCTGCGCCTGATCGCGCGCCGCACCTGGCTCTACTTCGAGACGTTTGCCGGTCCCGACGACAATTGGCTGCCACCCGACAACTATCAGGCGAGCCCGCACGAGGAGATCGCACACCGCTCTTCCCCGACCAATGTCGGGATGTTCTTCTTGTCAGCGATGACGGCGTGGGATCTGGGACATATCGGCCTTCGTGATCTTTCCGCGCGGATGTCCGCCGCCCTTGGCACGCTCGATCGGCTGGAGAGCCATGCCGGCCACACACTCAACTGGTTCGACACGAAGACACTCGGTTCGCTCGCGCCGCGGTATGTCTCGACGGTGGACAGCGGCAATCTGGCAGTCAGCCTGATGACGCTGCGCCAAGGCTGCAGCGAGGCCGTGAAGGGGCCGATGCTGTCTCCAAAGCTTTGGGACGGTCTTGACGACGTACTCAGCTTGCTACGTGAGGCTCTGTCGGTATTGCCCGAGTCCGACCGAAGGGCGATCTGCGGTTGGCTCGACATCATTGTCGGCAAGCTTCCGGAAGTCCGAAGCCAGCCGAAGAATTGGCGGTCAGCGCTGGACGAGATCGGCTCGGAAGAGTGGCGACAGGTTCAGGTGCTCGTCGCCAAGTCCGTGGAGTCGAACGTCAAAGCCGATCCGCACGAGATCTTTCTGTGGCTGGAGCGCACCGATCACCACCTGCTGACCATGCGACGGGATCTCGACGTGTTGGAGCCATGGAGAGCAATGGCCAATACGCCGCCGGCCGGACTTGAAGGGGTGGCGGAACTGCTGAAGGCGCTACCGCCACCAGATACTCCGATTAATCAAATGGCCGACAGGATCGACCGGGCGCGCGCCGCGTTCTACGAGCTTGTACCAGCGGATCCCGAGAGCCGCCGCTGGATTGCAGAGATGATTGCGGCGCTCGACCGGGGCGATGCTGCCTGTCGCGATCTCTCCGACGGCCTCACGCAATGCGCGGCCCGCGCGGAGGCGCGCGCCTTCGGCATGGATTTTCGGTCTCTCTACGATACGGAAACCAGAACCTTCGTTATCGGCTACAATCTCGACTCCGACCAACTGGACCAACACCACTACGACCTGCTGGCAAGCGAGGCCCGACTGGCAAGCTATTTCGCGATCGCCAAGCGCGATGTGCCGGTCGAACACTGGTTTCATCTGGGCCGCCCAATCGCCAGGGCGTTCGGCGCGCTGACGACGCTGTCCTGGAATGGGTCGATGTTCGAATATCTCATGCCCGCTCTGCTGTTGCCGAGCGACGCGGGGCGGCTTCTGGGTCAGAGCGAACGTGCCGCTGTTGCCGCGCAACGGCACTATGGTGACAAGCTCGGCCTGCCCTGGGGCATCTCGGAATCGGGTTATTCCGCCCGTGATGTCTCGCATCGCTACCAGTATCAGGCATTCGGGGTGCCGGGTCTTGGTCTCAAGCGCGGCCTGTCTGAGGACTACGTCGTAGCGCCCTATGCGAGCGCGCTGGCGCTCGCCGTCGCGCCGCGGATCGCCACCTCCAACCTTCGTCGGCTGGACAAGTTGGGCCTGCGTGACCGATACGGATTCTTCGAGGCTGCCGATTTCACACCGGACCGGCGGCCGAAGAAAGGCGGTTTCACGCCTGTCCGCGCCTATTTTGCCCACCACCAAGGTATGATTTCCGCCGCCATTGGCAACGCGCTGAACGATAACATACTGATCAGGCGATTTGGTCGCGAGCCGCGCATGCGCGCCACCGAGCTGCTGCTGCAGGAGCGTGTTCCGTGGGAGTTTCCGCCCGAGCAGGCGACCGATGCTGAGACCGCGGCGCCTGACCTTTCACGTACGCCGACACCGGCGCTGCATGGTTGGACGGCACGCAACCAGCAGGGCCCTCAACTCCATGCCATCGGCAACGGAAGCCTCGCATCCTGGATAACCGATGCCGGAGGCGGGGCGCTCTGGTGGCGCGGCCAATCGCTCACACGATGGACGGGCGATGATGTCAACCGTAGCGGAGACTCGCGCATCTATGTCAGCGAGCGCGAAAAAGGGACGGTCCGCTCGCTCGGCGGTCGCAGAGTGGGCGGGACGTCGGAGACGACGTTCCATGCCCACAAGATCGAGTTCCACGAGCGCGCGGAAGGTTTGTCGACGAACCTCGAGATCGCGATTGCGCCGGGCGACGACGTGGAAATCCGCCGCGTTACACTCTCAAACGAAAGTGACAGGACACGCGAGGTCGATGTGACAAGCTATGCAGAGGTCGTGCTTGCGCCTGCGCACGCTCATGAGCGGCACCCTGCCTTCAGCAAGCTCTTCGTCCATAGCGAGCGCCTCGATGGCCAGAACTCGCTAATCTTCAAGCGACGCCCGAGACGACCCGCCGATCAGCCGCCGGTCCTCATTCATAGCCTTCTGCCGAGCGATTCCGCGGTGACACCAGCAGGTTTCGAGACGGACCGCAGAAGATTTCTCGCCAGGCACGGCGACCCCGAACGGCCACCGGGCGCGATCGACCCGCTGGATGGCGCCGCCGGATGGACGCTCGATCCTGTCATGGCCCTGCGCGCACGCGTTGTCCTGGCGCCCGGGGCGCGCGCGCGGGTCGATTTCGTGACGATCGCGGCCGGCTCACGCGAGACGGCGCTCGAGATCGCCGAACGCTACGCATCCCCGCCGGCACTCGACTGGGTCATGGAAGACGCGCTGCGGTCTGCCGCGCTCGAAGCGCGGCGCCTCGGGCTCGATTCCCGCGCGCTGGCCGAGGCACAGGCCCTGTGCCACGATCTCGTCTTCCCACGACCGCCCCCGCTCGCATTGGCGGCGGCGTCGGAGACGGATCTTCCGGCCCAGCCGCTGCTCTGGAGCATGGGGCTGTCCGGCGATCTGCCGATCATCCTTGTGCGGGTTGTCGACGACGCGCATGCGCAGCTTCTGCCGGCCATCATCCCGGCGCACCAGTGGTGGCTGAGGCATGGCCTTAGGGTGGACCTGGTGATCCTGCGCGAAGGCGCTTCGGGGTATCAGGAGCCAATCCGCGACCTGCTGTTTGCCGCTCTTCGCGACGCGAACGTCCCCCAGGGTCTGGGCGAGCCGGGGGGCATTCATCTTCTGGCGGCGGACCGGTTCGATGCAGCCGAGCGCCGGACGCTCGAAGCCACGGCCCGGATGTCTCTTGACGGAGCGGTCACATCCCTGACCCAGGCGGTGACCCCGCCGCGATCGGGACGCACCGCGCCGCCACATTTCCAGCCGGTCGGCGCACCACCGACTGAACCTGTACCCGCGCCGCCCCTCATGCGCCCCGAAAACCTCGCCTTCGACAATTCTCTCGGTGGGTTCACCCCGACAGAGGGCGACTATGCAATCCACCTGGAGGGTGGACAGGTGACGCCAGCGCCGTGGTGCAACGTGCTGGGTAATGAGAGCTTCGGCACCATCGTCACGGAAGCGGGGCTGGGCTTCAGCTGGTGCATCAACAGCGGCGAGCATCGCCTTACGCCATGGTCGAACGACCCGGTTGTCGATCCGCAGACCGAGGCGCTCTATCTGCGCGATGAGGAAACAACGCATATCTGGACACCGACCCCGCTGCCTGCCGGCGGCGATGCGACCTGCCAGATCCGCCACCGCGCGGGCGCGACGACCTGGCGGCGCCACGAAGAAGGTCTCGAACAGCGCCTCACTGTCTTCGTCCCGCCCGATGCTCCTGTGAAGCTGGCGCTGCTGACCCTGTCCAATCCCGGCAATCGCGGCCGGCGGTTCACGGTGACTTACTATGCCGAATGGTTGCTTGGGTCGATGCCCAGTACCGCGCAGCCACATGTGGTTTGCGGTTTCGATTTCGAAAGCCGGGCGCTGATCGCGCGCAATGGCTGGAATCCCGAGTTCGGCGACCGCACGGCGTTTCTCACCGCCAGCCGGTCGCCGCACAGCCTGACCTGTGACCGCGCGGCGTTCCTCGGTCGGCAGGGTGATCCAGCCCGACCGACCGGCCTCACGGCCTGGGAACTCGATGGTACGGTCAGCGATGTCGCCGACCCCTGCGCGGCGTTTCAGGTCCATATCGACCTGGCCGCCGGTGCGACAGAGGAGGTCGTCTTCGTGCTTGGAGAGGGAAGCGATCCCGCCGAAGCGGCGCGCCTGGCTGTGCATTGGAGTGACGTCGAGACGGCCAAACAAGCACTTGCCGAAAACGATGCCGTCTGGCAGCGGCGGCTCGGCGCCGTCAGGGTTACCACCCCCGACCCGGCTTTCGACCTCATGGTCAATCGCTGGCTCCTCAACCAGACCTTTGCATCGCGCATCTTCGCGCGCGCCGGGTTCCAGCAGGCCGGGGGCGCCTTCGGTTTCCGTGACCAACTTCAGGACATGATGGCGCTGCTGTTTTCCGAGCCGCAACGCGTGCGTGCGCATATTCTGGATTGTGCATCGCGGCAGTTCGAGGAAGGTGATGTGCTGCATTGGTGGCATCCCCCTCTGGGCCGAGGTGTGCGAACGCACTGCTCGGACGATCTGCTGTGGCTGGTCTATGCAACCGGCCGATATGTAACGGCCACCGGGGACACCGCCATTCTCGCCGCGGAAATCCCGTTTCTGTCCGCCCCGCCGCTGGGGATTGACGAGGAAGACCGCTATGCCCTGTTCGAAGCGGGCGCAGAGCGCGCCTCGCTCTTCGAGCATTGCCGGCGGGCAATGGATCGTGGCGTCACGAAGGGCGCTCATGGACTGCCACTGATCGGCACCGGGGACTGGAACGATGGCATGGACAGGGTAGGCAGCGAAGGGCGTGGCGAAAGCGTGTGGCTCGGATGGTTCGCGGCTGTCTGCGCCGACACCTTCGCTGGCCTTGCCTCGGAAACCGGACGCGACGACCTCCATGACATCTGGAAGGCACGCGCCGATGATCTGCGTCGGACCGCCGACGCAGCGGGTTGGGATGGCGAATGGTACGCGCGGGCGTTTGCCGACGATGGCCTGCCATGGGGCTCAAAGACGTCGGACGAATGCCAGATCGACAGCATATCCCAGTCCTGGGCAGCACTCGCCGGCGGCCCCTCTTCGGATCGAACCGCCATGGCCGTCGCTGCCGCGACCGGCCGCCTCGTCGATGAGGATGCGCGGCTGGTGCGCCTGTTGACGCCGCCTTTCGACCGGACACCGCGCGATCCGGGCTATATCCGCGCCTATCCGCCGGGTGTGCGGGAAAATGGCGGCCAGTATACGCATGCGGCGGCCTGGCTGGGTCTGGCCCATTCGCGGCTGGCCAATGGCGATGAGGCCCATCGCATTTTCGATTTCATCAACCCCATCCGCCGCACCGACGACCTCATCAGGGCCGAACTCTACCGGGCGGAACCCTATGTCGTGCCGGCCGACGTGCGCGGTGCCAAACCCGGGATCGGTCAGGCCGGCTGGACATGGTACACAGGTGCCGCAGGCTGGACATGGCAACTCGCCGTCGAGGGAGTTCTCGGCCTGAGCCTCCAGCGCGGTGCTGTCAGGATCGCCCCGCGGCTCCCCAGGAACTGGGGCGGTGCAGAGGTCAGGGTAAAGGGCCCAGACGGGATATTGATCATTACCATCGAAGACCCCGACCGGATCGGCTCCGGTCGCGTTGAGCTTGCGGTGGATGGTCGACCGCTGGACGGCGATTGTGTTGCCATCCCGACAGGCGGGATGGAACGCCGCGCCACAGCGCGCCTGCGGCGCTGATTCCCACCCCGCACTTTTCGCTCCATTCGGTCACGGTCAGGATCCGGGCGATGTGCTCGACAGAACGGTATTGGTTGCAATGAAGAGCGGGCGCTCATGCGGAAAGTCAGTATCGCGTGCCTCAGCCGCAAGACCAGGCTGGCCATGGCCTTCAAGCTGATGATGTCGGCGCAGAAGAAATGGCGAAAACTCGACGGTCAAAACCGCCTGTCCGAGATTATCCGGGGGATCGAGTAACCCTCGAAATTCGGACACTGACACAAGCTACGATTTGCAGTCTGCTGATCTTCGACGAGAAGGAGATCAGAGATGTCGAAACGCAAACAACATGCGCCCGAGTTCAAGGCGAAGGTCGCGTTGGAAGCCCTGAAGGGTGAGGAGACCGCAGCCGAGCTGGCAAGCCGGTTCGGTGTGCATCCCACGATGATCCATCAATGGAATCGCGCCCTCGGCAGAACGCAGCCGCGTTGGTGCCGACGTCGGCACTGGTTCCGAGTTGTGATTTAACGTATTGATATTATTGGAACAGGGAGTCCCGTCACCCGCTCCATTCTCCCAACACGATGAAAAGTATCGCGGGTCCGGCTCGGGCTGTTCGGTTTTTCCTATGCAAGACCTTGGCAACTGGTAACCTTTCCCGAAAGCGGGAGGCTCCATGCGCAAGATCACACGACGAGCGGCATTGTTAGGCGGCGGGGCTGTGCTCGGGTATGCGGCGGCCGAGCTGACCGGTCGCAAGCTGCCGGTGTACGACGGCACCAGGACGCTCACGATCCCGACCGGCGATGCGATTCTGAACGACGCCTCGACCCTCTCCGCGACCCCCGTGCACAAACATGTCACGCTCAGCGATGACCCGACGACGAGCCTGGTCACCGCCATCCGCGCCGAATTGCGCGAGGCGCGGGACGCGGGACGCCCGGTCAACATCGGCGCCGCGCGTCATTCCATGGGCGGTCAGGCGATCCCGGAAAACGGCCACGCGCTCACCTTCGACAACGGGCTGGTGGAGCTCGACACGACGAACCAGACCTACCGCTGCCACGCCGGCGCCCGCTGGTCACAGGTGATCGCGGCACTCGATCCGGCGGGATTCTCGCCGAAGGTCATGCAATCGAACCATGACTTCGGCGTCGCCGCGACCTTCTCGGTCAACGCCCACGGCTGGCCGGTGCCTTTTGGTCCCATGGGATCGACCGTGCGGTCGCTGCGCATGGTGCTTCCCTCCGGCGATCTCGTGACGGCCTCGCGAACCGAGAACCCCGATCTCTTCGCCCACGCCATGGGCGGCTACGGTTTGATCGGCGCAATCATCGACATGGAGGTCGAGGCGGTCCCCAACACCCGCCTGACGCCCACGTTCGAGACCATGCCCGCCACCGACTTCGCCACCGCTTTCCAAGCCGCGCTCGATGACCAGAGCGTCACCATGGCCTATGGCCGCATGAACGTGAGCCGCGCGGATTTCTTCTCCGAGGCGCTCCTCATCACCTACCGCGAAACCGCCGATCAACTGGCACTCCCGCCCGCTTCAGGGTCCGGCTGGATGAGCCACGCGGCCTCCCGCGTCTACCGCACACAGCTTGGGAACGAGGCGGCGAAACGCACCCGCTGGTGGCAGGAAACCACGCTCGCGCCGAAGATCGCGGCCGGACCCGTGACCCGCAATTCGCTCATCAACGAACCCGTCGTGACCTTGGATGACCGAGACCCCGACCGCGTCGATATCCTGCATGAATATTTCGTGGGCTTCGACCAGTGGGACGCCTTCCTCAAAGCCTGCCGGGACGTGATCCCCGCCTCCTACCAGGAGTTCCTGAACGTCACCCTGCGCTACGTCGCGCCCGACGAGACCTCGATCCTGTCCTATGCCCCGGTGCCCCGCATCGCCGCCGTCATGTCCTTCTCCCAGGAGCTGACCAAACGGGGCGAGGCCGATATGGCGCGCATGACCCGCGACCTGGTGGACCGGATCACGGCCATCGACGGGGCATATTACCTCTGCTACCGTCCACACCCAACGCAGGACCAACTTGTGGCCGCCTACCCCGCCGCCCCGGACTTCGCGCAGACAAAGCGGGAGATCGACCCCGACGGGCTTTTCAGAAATCTCTTCTGGGACAGGTATTTGCGCTCCCTATGACCCGTCTACGCCTCATTTCATTCGGTTACTTTGTCGCCCTGATGATCGCCGCCTCGATCAACTACATTCCCGGTCTGACCGATGACGAGGGTCTCGCCTTCGGAATCTTCGCGCTCGACATCTACGACGACGCGCTCCACGTCGCCTCCGCGCTCTGGGCGCTGGCCGCGGGGCTCATCTCGCACCGCGCGGCGCGTCTTTTCCTTGTGCTGTTCGGCGCAGCCTACCTGGGCGACGGCGTGTTCGGCATGTTCACCGGTTGGGGCTATCTGGACCTCGGTATCTTTACCAACGAGAGCCTCGGCACAGAGTTCTCCCTGCCCCGTTTCCTCGCCAACCTGCCGCACCTCGGCTTGGGTGGCTTCGCCCTCTGGGCCGGTCTGACGGAGACGGGCGGTCGCCGATGAGACGGCTCTTGCGCTGGCTCCTGTGGACTGTAATCACCGGCCTCGCCGTGATTGTGCTGCTCCTAGCCCCCGTGGCCCGGAACGAATTGTTCTGCCCCGGCCCGACGGTGCCCGACGCCTACCCCCCGCTCCTCGCCGAAGCCGACCGCCGGTCCGAGGCGCGCACGCTGATGACCTATCCCGAATGGCACATCGTCCATGCCTACGACGACTACGCCCGCGTGATCCGCGACGGGGACCCCCACGACTTCGCCTTTACCCGCGCCATCACCGGCTACTGGTCCTCGCTCTGTTCGCTGACGAAAGCGGCAGCCAACCATGGCGGCGTGGACGGTTCGACCAAGCAGCTCGTCTATGTCATCGGCACCAGCTTCACCGTCGAACTGGCCCTCAAGGCCGCTTACGAAGAAACCCTGGGCCGTCTCGCCACATGGCTGCGCGGCGACACCCGTGCGCCCCTCGACGATCTGTCTGCCCGGCAAGCCGCCGACTATGCCACCTTCCTGCAACAAACCCCGTGGTACGAATGGGACTTTTCCGCGTCCCAAGACGCATTGATCACGGCCCAGACGGGCGGGTTTCGCGACCGCGAACGTCGCTTCGCGCTGGGGTTGGAAAACCGGGCCAAGGCGTCCTACGCCCGCGCCATCGGGGCCGCCGTGGCCACGACCGGCCCCGATGACCTGACCCTCCGCCTGATCGCGTCCGACATCACACCGGGAAGCTACCCGGATGCCACAGTCATCTCGGAGCGTCCCGAGGGCCTGGAACTCGAAACCCCGCGCTACCGCGACCTCACCCGAATTCTCGACCGCCTCGCCCGAAACGGTGGCAACCTTGTGGAAATCGCGGGAAACGATGACATCCTCTTCACCGCAACCTCGCCCTATGCCGCAGCCTACGGTGCGCTCTACAGCGTGAAACGGCAGGGCTACGGCGACTACCGCCACCTCATCCTCGTCAAAGTCACCGACCTTGCCGACACCCTGCGCGAATTGCCTGCGCGAGGTCTCCGGCTGGAACATATCCATGACTATTAAGGCTTTGGTCTTGGGCCTGACCGGTATGGGGCTGGGGTGGATTATCGTGCTTGTCGCGGTCGGCCTTTTCACCGACGAAGCGCCGGCGCAGGTCGTGGTGCTGCCGTCCGAACGCCTCGTCGCCAACCTGCCGGAAGACGTGGCGATCATGGACCGAACCGCGCTGACCCTCACGCTGGAGAGCGACACGCCCGCGCTCGCCCGCCGCCTCTATGCCGCGGGCGCGCGCCTTGTCCTGCCCGCGGGCCTGCCGGGTTGCCTGCCGCTTCCCGAACGCCTCCCTGCCCTATAGAAAAGGCCGGGCAACTTGCCCGGCCCCGTCATGCTGATCCGAAGAACGGATCAGAGATAGTAGCTGTCAGCGAAAACGTGGCGCAGGATGTCCTGACGCGCGATGCCGCGTTCCGCCAGTTCCGCGTCGCTCATCGCTTCGAGAGCGGCGATTTCACCTTGGCGCGACCGAGCTTCGACGTAAGCGGTGCCGAAGGACTTGAGCGCGTGCAGCACACGGGCATAGATCGGGTGCGAAGCAGTGAAATCGGAGTTGGTTGCAGTATAAGCCATCTGGAAAACCTCAGAGTTGTTGGGGTCTGTTGTTTCCCCCCTTGGCCTTATGGGTAAGACATGCTGTCCCGGATGAGAACAGCCAATGCTGCAGCGCGGCTATGCAGCAGTTGCATCTCTGGCGGGAGCGAGCACCAATCCGCCAATATTTTCAACATGTTCGACGACTTTTGCCACACCCTCCCCATGCCGCAGCGCAGCAAATTCGAAAGGTTTCGCCCCCCGCATCTTGGCCGCATCCCGCGCCATCACGTCCAGATTGGCCCCGACATAGGGGGCAAGATCAGTCTTGTTGATGATGAGAAGGTCGCTCCGCGTGATCGCCGGACCACCCTTGCGCGGGATTTCCTCGCCCGCCGCCACGTCGATGACGTAGAGCGTGATGTCTGCCAGTTCCGGGCTGAACGTGGCCGACAGGTTGTCGCCCCCGCTCTCGATCAGGACCAGGTCGAGATCGGGGTGGCGCTCGTTCAACTCCGCCACGGCCGCCAGGTTGATCGACGCATCCTCACGGATCGCGGTATGCGGACAACCGCCGGTCTCGACCCCCATCACGCGGTCCGCGGGCAGAATCTGCATCCGCATCAAGGCGTCCGCGTCTTCGCGCGTGTAAATATCGTTGGTAATGACGGCCATGGAACAGCGATCCTTCAACGCCTCCGCCAGCTTGGCCGTCAGGGTCGTCTTGCCCGCTCCCACGGGGCCGCCGATGCCGACGCGAAGCGGGCCGTTCGTGCTCTTGCTCATACCGGGTCTCCTTTGGCTGGGGCTCCGCCGAATTTTCTTGCCTCCGGCGGGGATATTTTTGGCACGATGAAAATCAGCTGCGGAAGATCCGCGAATACTGCGTTTCATGTTTCATCGCCGAGATGTCCGACAGGAAGGCCGCGCTGGCCACGTGGGTCAATTCCCCGTCCGCTGCCTCGCGCGCGGTTTCCTCGATCAGGGGCGTGATCTCCCTGATGATCCCCTGCGCCTCGGTTTGCCCGATCGGTCCCAACCGCTGCGCATTGGTGACGAGATTGGTGACGAAGGCCTGCAAGTAAAGCGTGAGCGCCAGATCGAGCGGCAGCTTCTCCCGCGCCACCGCAGCCCCGAAGGCCACCGGATAGATCAAACCGTCCAGCTTCCTGGCCCAGACCGCGCTCACCGTTTTGCAATACGCCCGGCCCTGCGCCTCGGCCTCCAAGAGCCGCTCGGAACAGGGTGCAAAAGCCCGCGCCATATCATCCACCTCTTTCAAGGGCCGTGTGCCCAGCGCGGCCGCCGCCACGAAATGCGCATCCGCATTGGCCGACCCGAGCGTCAGCAGGTCCTTCAACCACGCCTTGAGCGTCGGGCCATCCGTCACCCAGCCGGCATGGAACGCAGCTTCCAGCCCGTGCGAATAGGTGAACGCCCCCACCGGAAACGCCGGTGACAGCCATTGGGTCAGGGTCAGGACAGTTTCAGTGGTCCGGCGCATGTGACTGCTCCCCTTGCCTGTGATCCTCGGCGTGCGGGTGCGAATGGTCGTGCCCATGCGTGCGCCCATGTCCATAGGCTCCCCCTTCCGGGGTGAAGGGTGCAACCACGTCCCGCACCGTGGCGCCCAATCGGGATAACATGTCCTTCATCACGTGGTCGCGTTGTATGAAAATTGCGCCCTCTGCCAGTTGCGCGGGCGTATGGCGGTTGCCGATGTGCCACGCCAGCCGCACCAGATCCTCCCCCGTCACCGCGTAAAGCGGCTCGTCGGCAGGGATGATCGCCACCGTCCGTCCGTCCTCAAGCACGAAGGCATCATGGCTCCCGACACTGGTGGTTTGCGCCAGATCGACCAGGAACCGCTCGCCCGCGTCCGTGGTCAGAACCTTGCGCCGCAGGAACCGCTCGTCATAGGTCAGCGTGACCGTAGCGTCGGGGTGATGGGTGTGGGCAATGGATTGCGCGGTCTGCATGTTGCACCTCAGAACAGGAAATACCGCTGCGCCATCGGCAGCTCTGTCGCCGGTTCGCAGGTCAGAAGCTCACCATCCGCCCGCACCTCGTAGGTCTCGGGGTGCACCTCGATCTCTGGCGTCGCGTCGTTCAGCACGAGGTCTTTCTTCCCGATCCCCCGCGTGTGCCGCACGGCAACCGTGTTCTTGGCCAGCCCCAGCGTCTTGCCGATGGAGGAGCCATGGGCCGCCGCGCTCACGAAGGTCACGGCGGAGTTTTCGACCGCCCGGCCCATGGCCCCGAACATGGGCCGCGAGTAAACCGGCTGCGGCGTCGGGATCGAGGCATTGGGATCGCCCATCTGCGCCATGGCGATCATCCCGCCGATCAGCACCATCTCGGGTTTCACCCCGAAGGTCGCGGTGTTCCACAGCACAAGGTCGGCGCGCTTGCCCACTTCGATCGACCCGATCTCATGGCTCATCCCATGGGCAATCGCCGGGTTCATCGTGTATTTCGCGATATAGCGGCGCACCCGGAAATTGTCGTTGTCGCCGGTTTCCTCCGCCAAGGCGCCGCGTTGTTTCTTCATCTTGTCGGCGGTCTGCCAGGTGCGGATGATCACCTCGCCTACACGTCCCATCGCCTGACTGTCCGACGCGATGATCGAAAACGCGCCCATATCGTGCAGGATATCCTCCGCCGCGATGGTTTCGCGGCGAATACGGCTTTCGGCGAAAGCCACGTCCTCGGGGATGGATTTGTCAAGGTGGTGACAGACCATGAGCATATCTAGGTGCTCTTCCAGCGTATTCACCGTGAAAGGCCGCGTCGGGTTGGTCGAACTGGGCAGCACGAAGTCCTCACCGCAGATCTTGATGATATCCGGCGCATGGCCCCCGCCCGCGCCCTCGGTGTGGAAGGCATGGATCGTCCGGCCTTTCATCGCCGCCACGGTGTTCTCCACGAACCCTGACTCATTCAGCGTATCGGTATGGATCATCACCTGAACGTCGAGGTCATCGGCCACGCCCAGGCAACAATCAATCGCACCGGGCGTGGTGCCCCAGTCCTCGTGCAGCTTCAGGCTACAGGCGCCCGCCATCACCTGTTCTTCCAGCGCCGCCGGGAGAGAGGCATTGCCCTTGCCCGCGAACCCGATGTTCATCGGCACGCCATCCACCGCCTGCAACATCCGCGCGATGTTCCACGGCCCTGGCGTGCAGGTCGTCGCCAGCGTCCCATGCGCTGGCCCCGTGCCGCCGCCCAGCATCGTGGTCAGGCCGGAATGCAACGCGTCCTCGATCTGCTGCGGGCAGATGAAATGGATATGGCTGTCAAAGCCCCCGGCGGTCAGGATCCGCCCCTCGCCCGCAATGGCTTCGGTTCCCGGTCCAATGACGATATTCACCCCGTCCTGCGTGTCCGGGTTGCCCGCCTTGCCAATCGCCGCGATCCGCCCATCTTTCAGGCCGACATCGGCTTTGTAAATCCCGGTGTAATCCACGATCAGCGCATTGGTGATGACACAATCCACCGCGCCGTCTGCCCGCGCGGCCTGGCTCTGCCCCATCCCGTCGCGGATCACCTTGCCACCACCGAATTTCACCTGGTCGCCATAGCCATCGGCATCCGCCGTCAGGTCGCGCTCGACCTCGATGATCAGGTCGGTGTCAGCCAGCCGCACGCGGTCGCCCGTCGTCGGGCCGAACATCGCGGCGTAGTCGGATCGTTTAATCGTTGCGGACATTGCTAATCCTCGCTGCCGTCTGTTTCATGTCTCATCCCGTCCCGGGCTTGACCCGGGACCTCTTGCTCCGAAGCGAGGCCGCGGATTAACTCCAGGGCGGGTATCGCGCCGCGTCTCGTCAAAGCGCCCCCATGACCTTCTGATTGAAGCCGTAAATCTTCCGCGCCCCCCCGATGGGGATCAGGTTCACCTCGCGGCTTTGCCCCGGCTCGAACCGCACGGCTGTCCCCGGCGCGATGTAGAGCCGCAGGCCCTTCGCCGCCTCGCGGTCGAACTCAAGCGCCGTGTTCGTTTCGTAGAAATGGTAATGACTGCCCACCTGAACCGGCCGGTCGCCGGTGTTCGCCACCAAAAGCGTGACCACCTCGGCCCCTTCGTTCAACGTGATCTCGCCCGCTGCGGGCATGATTTCTCCGGGGATCATCGCGCTCTCCTTAACGAATGGGGTTATGAACGGTGACGAGCTTGGTGCCGTCCGGGAAGGTCGCCTCGACCTGCACTTCGTGGATCATCTCGGGCACGCCCTCCATGCATTGATCGCGGGTGATCACTTGTGCCCCCGCCTGCATCATCTCGGACACCGAGCGCCCGTCCCGCGCGCCCTCGACCACCGCATCGGTGATCAGCGCAATCGCCTCCGGGTGGTTCAGCTTCACGCCACGTTCCAACCGCTTGCGCGCGACGACAGCAGCCATCGACACCAGCAGTTTGTCTTTTTCTCTGGGGGTCAGGTTCATTTCACAGCATCCAGGGTCTTGGGATTTCGTCACGATTGAGAAGCCGGATCAGCGGCACGAGCGCCTTGCGAAGCGCAAAGCCATCCTCCGCCACGATCCGGCACACGAGGAGATCGGGGGCAAGCAAGCTCACGCCCCCCGTCTCCGGCATGAGATCACGCGCACGCTCCAGATAGGCTTCCGCCTCGGGCGCGGCAAAAACGACGGCCACCATCGCGCGGGCGCCGTTCATCACGGCGGGCTTGGCAGTCGCGGCGGAAATATCGCCCTCCAGCCGCACCGCGTCATGGTAGATCGGGCGACCGTCGCGGCGGATCGAAACACGATCCCGAAACCGCCCGGCCCGCAGATGCTCGCCCATGGCAACACGGCCAAGGATCAGCGGCTCCACCATGAGGAACCGGGCACCTGCCGCCAGATCAACGGAAAGACTGCGCTGGAAATGACAGGCGTTGAACAGGATGGTTTCCTGCGGCAGCCAGTTCAGACGCGCGCCAGCCTCGACAACAAGCCGCGTCTCGACCCGCCCGGCCACCGCGTCCCGCGCGGCATAGGCCCGTTCGGCGGCCTGCGTGGTCACGGTCATCTCGGCGTCCGCACCCGCGCCGAGCGCGAGGCGAACCCCATCCCCGCCGGTCACGCCGCCCGCCGTGTTGATCAGCATCACGTCGAGCGCATCGCCATCGGTTCGGGGAAACAGGGCCTTCATCGACCCTGCCATTTTCAGCCCGTCGATGACGCTCGCCGGGCCACGCCGCTTCGCCGAGACCTCAACCTCGCCCCGCGCACGCGGTTGCGCGGCCTCGGTGATCGCGGCGAGTTGGGTCATGATTCCTCCGGCTGTCCCTGCCCGACGAGTGTTTCCTTTCAACCCGGAAGAGTCAGGACACCGACGAAAGACAGGCGCGGGAAATCTGTCCTTCGCCCAAGCCGCGCACGGGAAATGAGCGCCATGCCTACACATTAGGCGTTAATGAATCTTAACGGATGTTTCCCGCAATTTGGCGCCAATGCAGACAATCGTATGCACAGCCTGTGCACAGACTGTGTACGAATGTCATACGCGTTAATCTTCCGGTGGAGCGTCGTCGTAGAGACCCGACAGGATCCGCCGGGCATCCCCCTCCGGGTCGTCGTATTGCTTCGACTTCAACGTCCAGAAGAAGAACAGAAGCCCGAGGCTTCCCAAGAAAATCGAGATCGGGATGAGGAACATCAGAACGTTCATTTGACACGACCTTTCAGACGCAGCGCATTCAGCGACACTGTAATCGAAGATAGCGACATCGCCAAGGCGGCAGCCAGGGGCGTGGCGAACCCAAGCAGCGCGATCGGAATGGCGATCACGTTGTAACCCGCCGAAATCGCAAAGTTTTCCTTGATCCGCTTGGTCGCTTTCCGGCTCGTCGCCAATGCATCGCCCAGCGGTTCCAGTGTCCGCCCAAGAAGCACGATGTCGGAGACGACCCGTGCGGCTTCTAGCGCGGAGGCAGGCGAGATCGACACATGCGCAGCCGCCAAAGCGGCGGTGTCATTGAGCCCGTCGCCCACCATCAACACGGTTGCTCCAGCCTCCGACAGCTCTTCCAGCGCGGCGACTTTACCCTCTGGCAACATGCCCGCGCGATAGTCCTCGATCCCCAGGCGGAACGCCACGTCCTGCACCGCTGCCGGCGCATCGCCGGAAATCAGCGTCACCTTGCAGCCCTGCGCCTTCAAGGCGGTCACGGCCTCCGCCGCGCCCTCGCGCAACGCGTCGGTAAAGGTAAACGCCACGGCGGGCCGTTTACCAATTTTTAAGTATGTGGCGGTACGGACGATGCTCGCGGCTCCGAGCCATTCGGCACGGCCCAGTTGCACCTGATCGTTGCCCACCATCGCCTCGATCCCGTAACCCGGGATTTCACGCACCTCACGCACCACGGCGGGCATGATGCCAGCCTCGCGCACGGCGGTCGAAATGGCATGGGCCAAGGGGTGCGACGACCCCTGTGCCAGCGCCCCCGCGATGGCCAGATCGGCCTCGGAATGATCGCCGAGGTTGTCCAGCTTCGGATCTCCCTCGGTCAGCGTGCCGGTCTTGTCGAAAACCACGTGATCGACCTCGGCCAACCGCTCCATCGCGGTCGCAGATTTCAAGAGCATTCCGCGTTTGAACAGCCGCCCGGAGGCCGCTGTCGTCACCGCGGGCACGGCCAGGCCAAGCGCACAGGGACAGGTGATGATCAGCACCGCCACCGCGATATTCATCGCCACGCGCACGTCACCGCCGGTCACGACAAGCCATGCCACGAAGGCCCCAAGCGCCAACAAATGCACGGCGGGCGCATAGATCGCGGCGGCCTTGTCGGCGAGCGAAGTATACTTGTTGCGCGAGGTTTCCGCGATGGCCACGAGGTCCGCCATCCGGTGCAGCGCCGTGTCCTTGCCCGCCGCCGCGACACGGATCAAAAGCGGCCCGGTCAGGTTCACTTCACCTGCGTTCAGCATTTCGCCGGGGCCTGCGAAAACCGGCAGGGATTCCCCGGTCAGAAGCGAGCGGTCCACTTCGCTTTCGCCCTCTTCGACCATTCCATCCACCGGAACGCGGTTACCCGGCGTGACCCGCACCACGTCGCCGATGGCAAGCTCTGCCACCGGCACCACGACCTCTTCGCCATCGACGATCTTGTGGGCGCGCGGCACTTCCAGGGCGGCCAGCTCTTCCGCCGCAGACCGCGCCACGGCACGGGTGCGATGGTCGAGGAACCGACCCGCCAACAGGAAGAACGTCAGCGACAAGGCGGCATCGAAATACGCGTGTTGGCCGGAGTTCGCGGTCTCGTAAACCGACATGCCCGCCGCCAGGATGATTGCCAATGAGATCGGCACATCCATGTTGAGCCGCCCGACCCGCAGTGACCCCCAGGCGTTCTTGAAAAACGGTTGCGCCGAAAAGGCCACGATCGGCAGGGCAATCGCCGCCGAGACCCAGTGGAACAGGTCCCGCGTCGCTTCCGCTGCCCCCGACCAGACGGCCACGGACAAGAGCATCACGTTCATCATCCCGAAGAACGCAACGCCCATCCGCATCATCAGATCGCGCGAGCGTTTGTCCGTCTCGGTGGAAGACAGAACCCCGGCATCCAGCTCATAGGCCTCGTAGCCGATGCCCGTGAGGTAATCCGCCAGGTCCTGCGCTTCGACGCCCTGATCGGTCTCCACCGTGGCGCGCTTCAGCGTCAGGTTCACCCGTGCAGACCGCACGCCGGGCTGGGTCGCAAGCCCCCGCTCCACGCCCACGATACAAGCGGCGCAATGCGCGGTCGGAAGCGACAGAATGATGCGCTGCGCCTCGCCTCCGTTGCCCGCATAGCCTTTGCCAGCGGTCTCTTCAGCGATATGTGCGGCGTCACAGGCCGGACAGGCGGAAACGGGTGCAGCCATGGGTCAGGTCTTCGGTACGTAGAGCTCGATGATTCTCTGGAACGGCGTGCCATCCTTGGCGGTTGCCACCAGCCGCAACTCCCATTTGCCGTGGTCCAGATCACCGACGTTGGCAGCGTAAGCCCCCGACATCGTGCGCTCGAACACCGGCTCCTGGTCGTCCTGCACGTGGGTCGCCCGCCCCA
>DOUP01000101.1 GCA_003520545.1 Maritimibacter sp.
TCAGCCACGTGACCAACACCGACAAACACCCCAAAGGCATCGCTGCCAACCTTCTCATGGAGCGTGTGAACGCCGAGATGGACGGCACCGCGTGCATGGAAGTCTACCCGAACTCGACCCTCTACAACGATGACCAGGTGCTCGAAGCCATGCTTCAGGGCGACGTGCAACTCGCCGCACCTTCGCTGTCGAAGTTCGAAACCTTCACCAAGGTCTACCGCATCTTCGACCTGCCTTTCATGTTCAAGAACATGGATGCCGTCGAGGAATTCCAGCAGTCCGACGCGGGCGTCGCGATGAAAGACGCGATGGTGCGCCGCGGGCTTCAAGGCCTGGCGTTCTGGCACAACGGCCTGAAGCAGTTCTCGGCCAACAAGCCGCTGGTCATGCCCTCCGATGCCGCTGGTCTCAAGTTCCGCGTGCAGCCGTCCGACGTGCTGGTCGCGCAGATGGAAGCGCTCGACGCCTCGCCGCAACCGATGGCCTTTTCCGAAGTCTACGGCGCGCTGCAAACCGGCGTTGTCGACGGTCAGGAAAACACCTGGTCGAACATCTACGGCAAGAAGTTCTTCGAAGTGCAGGACGGCGTGACCGAGACCAACCACGGTCTGCTCGACTACATGGTTGTGGCCTCGGTCGACTGGCTCGACAGCCTCGACGCGGACGTCCGTGACCAGTTCGTAACCATCCTTGACGAAGTGACTGCAGAACGGAACGCGGCCATCGCCGAAGTGGATGCCGAGAACCGTCAGGCCGTGCTCGACGCCGGTGGCGAAATCCGCGAACTGACGCCTGAGCAGCGTCAGGCCTGGGTCGATGCCATGAAACCGGTGTGGGAGCAGTTCGAAGGCGACGTGGGCGCCGAGAACATCGCCGCCGCGCAGGACATCAACGCCAAGCACTAAGGCCTGGCGCGTCATTGCCCTGGCCCCGGATTGTCCGGGGCCAGGGACCTCTCCGCCCCGATGGGCGGGTTTCAACGAATTTGGGGGAACGTAGATGTCGTGGAGGCCGCAAAGTAAATTCGCGCGCACCGTCGATGCAATCGAGGTGAACGCCATTGCGCTGATCCTCGGTCTGATGACCGGAGTCACCTTCGTCAATGTGGTGCTGCGAAAGCTGTTCAACTCATCCCTGATCTGGGGACTCGAAGTCACGCTCATTCTGTTCGCCTGGCTCGTCCTCTTCGGGATCACCTATGGGTTCAAGATCACATCGCATCTCGGCGTCGACGCCATCACCAACGCGCTTCCGCACCGGGGCAAACGGATCACCTCGATCTTCGCGGGTCTGGCCTGTATGCTCTACGCCTTCTTTATTCTCAAGGGATCGTGGGATTACTGGGCGCCCTTTGCCGCGCTTCAGCCTACCGAGGGCCGCTGGTTTCCGACGGGCTTTGCCGAAGGTGTCCGGGATCGGGCCTTCTACATCACCGATCAAGTGCCGATGCTCGGCGTATTCCGCTGGCTCGAAGACGCCATCAACTACGGCGACACCTACGACAAGCTGCCCCGCGTGATCCCTTACACCGCCCTGCCGCTGTTCTCGGCGCTGCTGCTTTACCGCGTCATCCAGGCGACCGTGCGGGTGATCCGCGGCCAGCAGGCCAGCCTGATCGTCAGCCACGAAGCCGAAGACGAAGTCGAGCGCGTGGCGCGCGGCGAATACGAGGAATAAGCCCATGGAAGTCGCACTTCTCTTTGCCCTCATCATCGGGCTTTTGCTTGTCGGCGTGCCGATCGCGGTTTCGCTTGGCCTGTCGTCGATCCTCTTCCTGCTGTGGTTCTCGGACGCCTCGCTCGCGTCGATCTCGCAGTCGCTGTATCAGGCGATGGCGGGTCACTACACCTTGCTTGCGATCCCGTTCTTCATCCTCGCCTCGTCGTTCATGTCGACAGGCGGCGTGGCGCAGCGGATCGTCCGGTTCGCCATCGCCGTGGTCGGTCACCTGCGCGGCGGGCTCGCCATCGCGGGTGTCTTTGCCTGCATGATCTTCGCCGCCCTCTCGGGCTCTTCGCCTGCCACGGTCGTCGCCATCGGGACCATCGTGATCGCGGCGATGCGCGAGGTGGGCTATACCAAGGACTTCGCGGCCGGCGTCATCGCCAACGCGGGCACCCTTGGCATCCTGATCCCGCCCTCCATCGTCATGGTCGTCTATGCCTCCGCCACGGATGTGTCGGTCGGCCGTATGTTCCTTGCCGGTGTGATCCCGGGCCTTCTGGCCGGCACCCTCCTGATGATCGCGATCTACGTGCTCGCGCGCATCCGCAACATGCCGAAAGGTGAATGGGCGGGCTGGGGCGAGATCTGGGCCTCGTTCAAGGACGCCGTCTGGGGCCTGATGCTGATCGTCATCATCATGGTCGGCATCTACGGCATCCCCGGCGTGACCGGAGCGATCTTCACGCCCACCGAAGCGGCCGCCGTTGCGAGTGTCTATGCTTTCCTTGTCGCGACCTTCATTTATCGCGACATGGGGCCGCTGGCAGAAAAGAATAACGATGGTCGCAAGGTCTCGTTGCTTGCGAAACCGCAGGCCATCGTTACCTCGCTCTTCCACAAGGACACGCGCCACACGCTTTTCGACGCAGGCAAACTGACCATCACCCTGATGTTCATCATCGCCAACGCGCTGATCCTGAAGCATGTGCTGACGGACGAGCAGATCCCACAGCAGATTGCGGAAGCCATGCTGTCGGCTGGCTTCGGCAAAATCATGTTCCTCGTGATGGTGAACCTGATCCTGTTGATCGGCGGCCAGTTCATGGAGCCCTCGGGCCTCATCGTGATCGTCGCCCCGCTGGTCTTCCCCATCGCGATCGAACTGGGCGTGGACCCCATCCACCTGGGGATCATCATGGTCGTGAACATGGAGATCGGGATGATTACTCCGCCGGTGGGTCTGAACCTCTTCGTGACCTCCGGGGTAGCCGGGATGCCGATGATGAGGGTGGTGCGCGCAGCGCTTCCCTTCCTCGCCATCCTCTTCGTCTTCCTGATCCTGGTGACCTACATCCCGTGGATTTCCACATGGCTACCAAACAGCCTGATGGGACCAGAGATCATCACCAACTAAACGCGAAGGGCCGGGAGCAATCCCGGCCCTTTTTCTTGCAGGGTGACGATTTCATCGCGATGACATCGGTTCGAAATCGTCCCACGATTTCGCCACCCTCATCCCGGCTGTCGATCCGCCCAGCCCGCGAAGATCTTCTCCAGCGCGACGACGACATAGTAGAGAACGATCCCCAGGACCGCGAGCGCGATGAGAACGGCGAACATCAGCGGGTAGTCCGAATTCGTCTTGCCCGAATCAAAGAGTGCGCCGAGACCGCGCCCATGGGGCGAGACGATCTCCATCAGGTTCGTCCCGATAAAGGCCAGCGTCACCGCCACCTTGAGCGCGCCAAAGAACTCGGGCAGCGTTTTGGGCAGGGCGATTTTCCAGAAGATCGTCGCCTGTGACGCGCCCAGCGCGCGCAGGATGTCGCGGTATTCCGGTTCCAATGTGGACAGGCCGATGGAGACCGACACGGCGATGGGGAAGAACGAGATCATGAAAGCGATCAGGATCGTGTTGAAGTCATGCGCACCCACGAAAAGAAGTGCCACGATGGGCACCACCGTCGCCTTGGGGATCGCGTTGAAGCCCACGAGAAGCGGATAGAGCGCGTCACGCATCAGGCGCGAGAAGCCCATGACCATGCCCAGAAGCAGACCGACCACAACGGCAAGGACGAGACCGACAACCGTGCGCCAGAGCGTCTGCCAGCCGTAGGTAATGAACAAACCCCAGTATTTCGCATAGGCTTCCGGCAAGTCGGAGGGCGAGGCCATCACGTAATCCGGCCAGCCATTGGCCCAGACGAGGAACTCCCAGACCACCACGAAGGCAATCATGGCGATCAGGGGCGCGAGCACGGCACGCGAGGTTGCCCACTTGACGATGGAGCCGCCCGTGGAGCGAGGTTTCATATCGGGTACGTAAGCCATCTGTCTCTCCTCAAGCCGCGGCGCGGCCCTGGGCCACTTCGATCTGGTGACGCAGGACGTTCAGCATCTCCGCCGCTTCGGGCGTGTAGAGATGATCGAGATCTCGCGGTCCGGTATTGGGCACGTCGAGCACGTATTGGGTCTTTGCCGGGCGCTGGCTCAGGACCACCACCTGGTCGGCAAGGAAAATCGATTCGCGCAGGTCATGGGTGATCAGAACGCCGGTAAACGGTTCCTCGTCTTTCACCTTGTGCATGGTTTGCCACAGGTCTTCGCGCGTGAAGGCGTCCAGCGCGCCGAAAGGCTCGTCGAGGATCAGGATGTCGGGCTTATGCACGATGGCACGGCAGAGCGAGGCGCGCTGACGCATCCCGCCGGACAGCTCCGAGGGGCGCTTGTCGCCGAACCCAGTCAGACCCACAAGGTCGAGCAGGTAATTCGCCCGCTCTTTCTGCTCGGCCTTGGTCATCTTGGTCGAGACGATTTCAAGCGGCAGCATCACGTTCTCAAGGATCGTGCGCCATTCCAGCATGACAGGATTCTGAAACGCCATGCCGACGGTCGAACGCGGTCCCGTGACCGTTTCGCCGTGAACCATAACCGTGCCTTCATCCGGCATCATGAGCCCGGCGATGAGCTTTGTCAGCGTGGATTTCCCGCAACCTGACGGACCGACGACGGCAACGAAACCGCCCTCGTCCACGGTTACATCCAACCCGTCCAGGACCGGAAGCGGCCCTGACGGTGTCTTGTAGGCGTGGCGAACGCCCTCGATTTTGATCATTGGAAACGTCATTTGCACCCCTGCCCCAAGACGGAATTCGGGCGCGAGGGACCCCCGCGCCCGATGTTCGATTATTTCAGAGAGAAGCCGCCTTCGGGCAAGTACTCTTCCGAGAAATACTTCGCGATGTCGGCCTCGCCTTCGAACTCGTAGGTGGTGCCGATCTGCTCGACAGCGCTTTCCAACCGCGCCTCGTCAATCCCTCCGAAGCCGTTTTCCATGACGTAGTCGGTCATGACGTTGGCATCGATGGAGAGTTGCAGGCGGCGCTGTTCAAGCCCGGCGTCAGCCGCCGGGTTACGCTCGATGAGCGAGGCGATGGCGCTTTCCGGGTCGGCGATGGCGTCTTTCCACCCCATGGCAACGGCTTCAAGGAAGCCTTTGATAACGTCCGGGTTCTCTGCCGCGTAGTTGGTATTCACGATGACCGCGTTGCCATAGAGGTCCACTCCGTAGTCAGCCATGAGCAGGGTCGTGATGTCGTCTTCCGGCACGTCGAGACGCACGAGGTTCAGGTAGGACGAGAACGAGAAACCGGTGATCGCGGCCACGTTACCTTCGGCCAGCATCGGTTCACGGGTCGGGAAGCCAACCGGCTCCACCGTGATTTCGGCCATGTCGAGGTCATTCTCGGCGGCGAAAATCGGGAACTGTGCCCAGGCGCCATCGGGCGGCGGCGCGCCCAGCACTTTGCCCATCAGGTCGGCAGGCGTCTCGATCCCCAGCGACTTGCGACCGATCACGGCGAAGGGTGGCTTGTCGTAAACCATCATCACGGCCATCACCGGTGCGTCCGGGTTCTGGTCAAGGAACTTGATCAACGAGTTGATGTCGGCGAAGCCAACCGGGAAAGCTCCCGTGGCGACCTTCGGGATCGCGTCAAGCGATCCGGAACCGGCAGAAATTTCGACAGCGAGGTCTTTCTCGCCGAAATAGCCTTTGTCGATGGCGACGAAATACGGGGCCGCCGGGCCTTCGAATTTCCAGTCGAGCGCGAAAGGCACTTCGGTCTGGGCGAAGGCCGCTGTGCTCATGAGAGCGGCAGCGGCAGCCGTCAGTATGGTGCGATGAAACACGTGGGATACTCCCTTGTTGGTACTGGCAGGAAAGACTTCCCGAATCCTGACCGTTTGGTCCAGGAGTAGGCCTGCATTTTTGAGCGACGGGGGAATATGACGCGATTTTGGGCGATTCACGCAAGAGCTTGCGTGAAAACTGTGCGCTCGCCCGTCGTCGGACCACTCAGGCAGGGACCTCCTGGGCGACGGGCGCACCGACCCGAAAACAGAAAAACCGCTCGACTCATGTTTGCGGGGAGGAGGTCGCAAAACAGAATCGAGCGGTTTCGCCCTGTTGGTCCCAGACTTGGGTAACTTCATGGGTCGGCGTTGATGCCCGCCCGTGACCAAATGTGATCCTTTCAGGACGACCGCTCAATGCGGCAGGTGCACGATCGCCGGAATTTTCGCCGCAGCGCAGAACATGCCCAACAAATAAGCAGAAATTCGGCACCGCACGCCTCTTTCGAGTCGAAAGTCCGATCATGCCATCCGGACTCGCGACCCTCCTGAACAACGTCGATGCCCGCTTGCCTTCGCCGATCCCCGAACAACCTTGCACAGAAGGCGCTCTGCCCACTAGGCTGACTGTGGGAGGAATTTTCATGGACCGTTCAGCGGATAGCTTGCACGTGGAAAAAGTGTTGGCCGCGGCTCAATCGAACTCGGCAGCGGCGCGGTCACGGCTGGCAGCCAGTTGGCGGCGCTCGGTGGTAAAACACGGGCTCGATCCGGGCGAAACCCGCGCAGTCGATGTGGTCGATGGCACGCAGGTTTCACAGCGCCGCGAAGAGCTGGACAAGTTCATGACGGTCGCCTCGCCTCGGCTGGACCGTCTCTTTTCGCTCGTCGGCAACTCGGGGTGTGCTGTCTTCCTGACCGACGAGGACGGCGTGATTCTCGACAAGCGGACAACAGACGCGGATACGGAGGTATTTTCCGATTGGGGTCTGCGGGTCGGGGCCGATTGGTCCGAGGCGCGTGAGGGCACCAACGGGATCGGCACCTGTCTGACGGAAGATCGCAAGATCATCATTCACCGCGACGAGCATTTCTTCGCGCGCAACACCGCGATGAGCTGCATCGACGCGCCGATCTATGGCCCGGATGGGCGGATCGTGGCGGCGTTGGACGTGTCCTCTGCGCGGGCTGACCAAACCGAAGGGTTCAACCGCCTGATCGCCGCGCAGGTCGCGCAGACCGCACGGGCCATCGAAGAGGCGAATTTTCGGGCGGCGTTCGAAGGCGCTCGGATCGTGGTCGGAGATAGCGACGACACCGATGCCGCGGTCTTGCTCGCACTCGACAGCGACGACCTCGTGGTCGGCGCCACGCGGGAGGCCCGGCGGGTCTTCGGGCTTGGGTCCGATACTTTCGCGCCGCGCCCGGCGAGCGATATCCTTGGGCGTGAAGATGGACCGACCGGGTTCGAAAAAGCCGAACGCACGGCTGTCGTTCGGGCGCTGGCGCGGACCGAGGGAAACGTGTCAGAGGCGGCACGCGCCTTGGGCATCGGTCGCGCCACGCTCTATCGTCGCATGAAACGGCTCGGGATCGACGCCCGGTAGGCTTTCTGTTTCACCGATGAGACAAACGGAGCGGCCCGCGTGATGCGAGCCGCTCCTTTCGTTTCCATGGTCGTTAGACTGTAACCGTGGCAGCTATCGCCCTTCGAGGGTTTCAGTCGCCCCTTGTGTCGGGCCTCTCCTCCCGGCGGTCCGACGGTCAGCGCCGGGTGGTTTGCCATTTACCACCCGGCGTCACCCAGCCTCACGCCGCGGCACTGATCGCGGGGGCAACCTGGACCAACCGCTCATCGGTCAGAGCCTTGACCATGAACAGCGCGAAATCCGTGCGGCAGGTGCGGTTGGCGGCAAGCCTCGGGTCATGGGCGCGTTCTGCCCAGATCGGAAGCCCCTCGCTTTCCCCCTCTTCCAGGTCCGAACCGCGCACGAGTGTCCAGCGACGGCCTGACGAAAAGATCAGTTTGCCCGCACGGTGCTGGTCCTGAATATCCACGAGACGCAGGGCGCGGACGACGGGGCCGACAACTTTCTCGAGGAAATGAATTTTCCAGCCATACCTGTCCTTGCCATCCACCGAGAGGTGCCAACCGCTGGAAAAGATCAGGCGAGCATCCCGCGGGGCGTGTTCCAGCACGGCGCGCACGGTGCCGGAGGCGTAGTCGTCCACTCCCCAAGGCGCCAGAACCGTGAGCACGCCGTCTGCATCCTGCACCGCTTGGCGCACCACGTCCGGGTTGTTGGTGCGACCGGGAATGATCGTGATCCGGTCCCCGAAACGGGCGAGCTTCTCGACGCTCTCCGGGCGGCAGACACCGACCACGTCGTATCCGAGGTTGAGGGCGTGCTGGGTCATATACTGACCGAGTTTGCCGGAGATTCCGATGATTGCGACTTTCATGATGGCCTCCTTCAGGCTTCGGTGGTGGCGCCGATGCGGGGCGCTTTGATGGTGAGGTAAAGGGCGAAGCCGACTTCCGAGAGCGTGACGATCACGAGCAGTCCGACACGAAGCCAGCCGAACCAATCCGCTTCCGGGAAGGCAAAGGAATAGAGGCTGTCGGCGAGGTAGCCGAAGCTGCCCAGCATCATGCCACCGGCCAAAATCTTCGGCAGGCCAGCGTGGCAGACGAGACCGCCCAGCAGGAACAGATGCAGGAAGAAAAAGAGCTGCCAGACCCAGACGCCCGCATGATGCATCTCGCTCAGAAGCGCCGCGACGGTGGTGTCAGCCGGCACCGCGCCGGTCGCCATCGCGGCCAACCCGCCCTGCAACAGGAGCATCGCGGCCATCACCGCGATCATGCCGAACCGGGCAAGCGTCATTGCGAAAGCGCGCGTTTCGTTCACGCGGCGGAACATCTGGTAGAGCATCGTGGTCACCATCACCTCGATCAGCATGACGAGGCCGTCGGCCCCGAGACCGGCGTTAAAGAGGCCGCGCTGCTCGGAGATATTGGCGAGCGTCGTGGCGGCATCTTCGCCAACGATAACGCTGGGCACATAGCCGATGGCGAAGGCTCCAAAGACGGCAATGGCAAGATAGCCAGAACCAGTCAGGCGGGCGTAACCGCGAGACGTTGGATCGTTGAAAACAGACATGACAAGACCTTTCAGGCAAAGGGCATCGGTCCGCCGGAAGCGGTCTTTTTGCCCGGTTGGTTTGGTATTCGGTGAGGCGCGGTGTTTAGGTTCTGCACCAATGAGAAGGTTTTAGCGCGAACCTCTACTCAAGGAAATTGACCAATTCTCTGCTTTTGGTATGCATAAACGCATGGATTGGTCTGCCATTACCTTCGACTGGAACCGCGCCCGCGCGTTCCTTGTCACCGCCGAAGAGGGGTCACTCTCGGCCGCAGCGCGCGCGCTGGGGCTGGCGCAGCCGACCGTGGGGCGGCAGGTCGAGGCGTTCCAGGAAGAGCTTGGCGTGGTTCTGTTCGAGCGGGCGGGCCATAGCCTGACGCTCACGCCTGCGGGTCAGGCTTTACTCGAATATGCCCGCGCGATGGGCGAAGCCGCCGTTGGCCTGTCCCGTGTGGCCTATGGGCAGAACGACGACATGCATGGCCGCGTGACGATCGGCGCCTCGGACGCCTATGCGGGTATCCTCCTGCCGCCGATCCTGGAAAAGCTGCAAGAACAGGAGCCGGGCATCTCGATCTCGCTCGTCGTATCGAACGATGCTGCCGACCTTCTGCGGCGCGAGGCGGACATCGCCATTCGGAATTTCCAACCGAAGGAACCGGACCTGATCGCCAAGCGCGTGCGCACAGCCTATGCCCGGTTTTATGCCACGCCGGAGTATCGCGCCACGCTGGGCGACCCCACCCAGCCCGGCGATCTGGGAGAGGCGCGGTTCATCGGGATGGACGATACCGGCACCATGCTGGGCATAATGCAGAAGATGGGGTTTCCCATCACCACCGAGAACTTCACGGTGACAACTGGAAACTTCCTTGTCATGTGGGCTTTGGTGAAGCGCGGCATGGGGATCGGCGTGCTGGACGACCGGATCGGAGATCACGACGCCGAGGTCGTTCGGGTCATGCCGGATTTCCCGCCGCTGGAATTCCCCGTCTACCTCGTCGCGCATCGGGACATTTACCAGAACCGCCGCCTGCGCTTCGTCTTCGACTTTTTGTCCACGGCACTTGCCTGATCCTCACGCTCCGTCGCCTCGGATCGGGCCTCTCCCGATGATCGCTCTCATGATCTCGCAGATACCAGCAGAAAGGCGGACGGCAACGCACATCAGTTGCGCTGCCGGTCGTCCAGACCCAGACCACGTCCGATGATCTCCCGCATGATTTCCGAAGTGCCGGCGTAAATCCGGCTGATCCGGGCATCGCGGTAGAGCCGCGAAATCTCGTATTCGTCCATGTAGCCCGCGCCGCCATGAAGCTGGAGGCATTCGTCCACCACGCGCCCTTCGACTTCGGAGGTATAGAGTTTCACCTCGGCGGCCATTTCAGCGGATAATTCCCCCTTCATGTGAGCCGCCGCGCAATGGTCTGTCAGCGCCCAGGCGGCGTCCAGCTCGGTGCGCATCGAGGCCATCTTGAAGCGCGAATTCTGGAAGGTGCCGATGGGTTTGCCGAAGGCACGGCGCTCCATGATGAACTCCATCGTGATGTCGAACGCACGCTCGGCGCGGCCAACGAAACCGACGGCTCCGATCAGGCGCTCTTCGGCGAGGTTCATCATCATCGTCTTGAAGCCCGCCTTGGGATCGCCCAGCACGTTCTCTTTCGGCACCTTCACATCATCGAAGAAAAGCTCTGCGGTATCCTGACTTTCCAGCCCCACCTTCTTGAGGTTCCGCCCCCGGTCGAACCCTTCCATGCCGTCCTCGACCCAGAACAGGCCAATCTCATGCGGCTTGTCGGGATTGGTCCGCGCGGCGACCAACACGAGCCCGGCAAGATAGCCATTGGAAATATAGGTCTTCGAGCCGTTGAGAACCCAGTGATCCTCCATCTCGACCGCCCGCGTCTTGATCCCGGCAAGGTCCGAGCCGGTGCCCGGTTCGGTCATGGCGATGGCGAGGATCGTCTCGCCGGAGACGACGCCCGGCATGAACCGCTCGCGCTGCGCATCGCTTGCGAATTTCTGCAAATACGGTCCGACGATGCGGTTATGGAGACCCAGAAACAGCCCCGGCTCGCGCGGTCCGATCTCTTCGCACAGGATCATGTCATAGCGAAAATCATCCAGCCCGAGACCACCGTATTTCTCGTCGGCAAACATGCAGAGAAACCCTTCGTCGCCGGCTTTCTTCCAGATCTCCCGCGACACGACCCCGTCTTCGCGCCAGGTCTCGGCATTGGGGTAGACTTCTTTTTCCGCCCATGCCCGCACGGTATTTCGAAACATCTCGTGTTCTTCGTCATAGATCGTTCGTGTCAGCATCGGGACCTCCGGCTGATTGGTGAAGTTCTGGAATTCAGGTGTGTTCGTGTGGCGGGGCGCACGTTGCGCCCCGCCGGTCGGATCATTCGAGCGTCTGCACGAGCGTCCAGGAACCGTTCTCGATGCGCGAGACGAAGACTTCGTCCGCGCCGACGTGGTCGTCAGCCGAGAAATCGACGGTGTTTCCACCAATCGCATCTTCGTAGTTCAGGCTTTCCATGGCGGCGATGAAGCTTTCATGGGTCAGATCGGGGCCCGCAGCTTCCAAAGCCCGGTGCGGGAGTTCCGCACTAGTCCGGCCCAGAAGCGCGCCGGTGCCCGGGTAATCCTCGCCCGTCGCTTCCTTGTACTGCGCCATCCATTCGGCCACTTCCGGCTCGCCAACGCGTGCCTCGAGATCCTGCCAGCCGGCACCGGCGTAGACGCCGCCCATCACGCCTTGCTGGGCAAGGCCCTTGGCGACGACCGTGTGGAAACCGGCGCTCGACACGTAGAATTTCAAGTCGTCCATACCGAGTTTGCTTGCTGTCGCGACGACGTTGATCTGCTGGGAGACGCCCAGCGCCAGGGCCACGGTGTCACAGCCTGATTCCTTCACTTTCCCCAGCGCACCGCTGAAGTCGCTTTCGTCCGGCTTGTGGCCGATCTCGGCGCCCACTTCGATCAAACCTTCATCCTTGAGCGTATGAACGCCCGCTTCGATTTCCTTGCCGAAGTCGGTGGGTAGGATCATGAGGCAGACCTTGGAGGTGCCTTCGTTCTCGGCCATGTAGCGGATCGCGGCAACGGTTGCCTCGTAATAGGACGAGGTGCCCGCGAACTTCCAGGGCGCGGGCGGCTCGACCATCTGGCGGGCTGCCGTGAGGGGCGACACGTTCGGGATACCCTTCGGCTCCATCTGCTGGAACATGGCGAGGTTGTGCGGCGTGCCGAGGCTGAGAAGCATGGCGAACACCTGGTCACGATTGATCAGCTTGTTCGCGGCCTGCGCGGCACGCGGCACCTGGTATCCGTGATCCTCAACAATGTAGTTGATCTGGCGGCCATGCACGCCGCCGTTGGCGTTCACGTCGGCGAAGTAGGCTTTCGCAGCGGCGACGGCCGGGACCGAGAAGGGTGCGAAGATGCCGGAGAGATCGTGCGCCCCGCCGATTTTCACCTCGTCATCCGAGACACCCTGTGTCTGGGCCATGAGCGGCGAAGCGACAAGCGTCGCGGCTGCGGCCAGTGCTTTCAATGTTTTCATGTCTTTCCTCCCTTGGTGAGCAGTCCTCCCGACGGCCCGGTTTTGTGACCCCCGCGGGGTCAATACATCTCGTCGATGAGCGCCTTGTGGCGGTCATTCACGAAATTCCGTTTGAGTTTCATGGTCGGCGTCAGCTCCTCATCCTCCGCCGTCAGCAGGATGTCGATCAGTCGGAAATCCTTGATCTGTTCGACCTGCGCGAAATCCTTGTTGGTGGCCGTGACCACCTCGCCGATCAGATCGCGCACCTCCTGCGCCCGTGTAAGAGAGGCGAAATCAGAGAAGTGGATTTGTCGGTCCTGGGCAAACTTCTCGACGTTTTCCTGGTCGATCATGATGAGGCAGGTCAGATATTTGCGCTTGTCGCCAATCACCACGGCGTCCGAGATATAGGGGCTGAATTTCAACTTCGACTCGATCTCGGCGGGCGTGATGTTCTTGCCGCCTGCCGTGATGATGATGTCCTTCATCCGGCCCGTGATGGTCAGCGCGCCATCGTTTCCGATCCGGCCCACGTCGCCGGTGTGGAGCCAACCGTCCTCATCAATCGTTTCCGCCGTTTTCTCGGGCTTGCGCCAGTAGCCACCAAAGACACAGGGGCCGCCGATCAGCAGCTCGCCTTCGTCCGACAGGCGCAATTCTACGCCCGGAAGCGGTTTGCCCACGGTTCCGACGTTATTGTCCTCAACCGTGTTCACGGTCGCCACGCCGCCGGTTTCGGTCATCCCGAAGCCTTCGACCAGCGGCACCCCGATGGCGTCGAACCAGTCGATAAGCTCGGGCGAGATCGGGGCGGCCCCCGATGTCACACGGCGCGCATTGGCAAAGCCCAGCATCCGGCGCAGGTTTCTCAGGACCGTGACCTCGGCCAGCCAATGCGCCGCGCGAAGCCCGAGCGAGGGTTTGTCGGCCTTGGCGTATCTGTTGCCCACATATAGCGCCCAATCGAAAGCTTTCGCCCCGATGGGGCCTGCTTCGGAGCGAAGGATCATCACGCGGGAATACACTTTTTCCCAGATCCGCGGCACACCGGCAAAGGTATTGGGGTTCACCTCTTGCAGGTTTTCGAACACCGTTTCCGGACTTTCCGCGAAATTCACGGTGCAGCCGTTGGCAAGCGGCGCTTCGACCGACACGAGCCGTTCGAGCACGTGACAGAGCGGCAGGAAACACAGTTGTTCGTCGCTCTCGTCGAAGTCGAGCATCTGCTCGCCCGCGACAAGCTGATAGATCATGTTGCGATGGGTCAGGATCGCGCCCTTGGGCGGACCTGTTGTGCCCGAGGTATAGATCAGCATCCGAGGATCTTCCGGCCGCACGGACTTAAGAGCCTCTTCGAAGCGGTTCTGTTCCGGCGCCTTTTCCCCGAGTGCCAGAAGCTCGTCCAGAAACATCACCTTGTCGTTCTGGAACGTGGCCAACCCCTCGCGGTCGAAAACCACGACATGCTCGATACCCGGCATGTCGCCCCGCGCCTCCAGCCATTTATCGAGCTGTTCGTCGTTTTCGACAAAAAGCACCCGCGCCTCGCTGTCATTGGCAAGGTAGGCAAGCTGCTTGGCGCTGTCGGTCGTGTAGACGCCCGCCGGAATCGCGCCGATGGCCGCCGCCGCGATATCGCAATAGATCCACTCCCGGCGATCTTCGGCAAGGATCAGGACCGGCTCGCCTTTCTTGACGCCAAGCTCCATCAGCGCGAGACCGATCTTCTTTGCCGTGTCGTAGTAGTCGCGCCAGGAATAAGCCTGCCAGATGCCAAGCTCTTTCTCGCGATGCGCCGTTCGGTCGCCGTACATGGCACAGCGATCCGCCCAAAGCGACACGATGGTCGAATGACCCTCGAAGGCGATGACGTCGTCGAAGTTCACGTGGCTCATCTCCATGTCTTGCGCCTCTTCCACCGTTTCTGACCACGCTCCGTGTCTTCGGTTTTCCCGAGATAGAACTCCTGGATATCGTCGGATGCCGCGAGCTTCTCGGTCGGCCCAGCCATCACGATGCGGCCCATTTCCAGCACGTATCCGGTGTGGGCGGTGGCGAGCGCGATATGGGCGTTCTGCTCGACCAGAAGCATGGTCACGTTCTGCTCGGCATTGAGCCGGGCGATGATCCCGAAAATCTCCTGCGTCAGCAGCGGCGAGAGGCCGAGGGACGGCTCATCCAGCATCATCAATTTGGGCCGTGCCATGAGACCGCGCCCGATGGCGAGCATCTGTTGCTGACCGCCGGACAGGAACCCGGCCGCCTGCTTGCGCCGTTCCTTGAGGATCGGGAAGTATTGGTAGACGAGGTCGAGGTCATCGGCGTGGCTGTCCCGACGCGAATAGGCCCCGAGCCTCAGGTTTTCCTCGATGGTGAGATAGGGAAACACCTCGCGCCCCTCAGGCACCAGCGCGATGCCTTGGGCGACGACCCGGTCGGGATCGAGACCCGCGATGGATTTCCCCATGAATTCGATGCTGCCCTTCTCGGGGTCCATGAGGCCCGCGATGGTCTTCATCAGCGTGGTCTTCCCGGCGCCGTTGGCCCCGAGGATGGTGACGATTTCACCTTCGCTCACGTCGATGGACACACCGCGCAGCGCCATGATCGCACCGTAGAAGGTCTCCAGGTTGCGGACGGAAAGAACGGTCATGCAGCGTCCTCCTCGGGCGTCCCGAGATAGGCTGCCTGCACATGCGGATCGGCCTGCACCTCCTGCGGGGTGCCTTCCGCCAGCGGCTTGCCGTTGGCGACCGCGAGCACCCGGTCGGAGACCTGGTTCACGAGGCTCATGTCATGCTCGACCATGAGCACGGTCAACCCCATGTCCCGCCGCATGTCTTCGATCCAGAAGGCCACGTCCTGTGTCTCTTCGACCGACAGGCCCGAGGCGGGTTCATCCAACAGGATCAGCTTCGGCCCGATGGCCAGCGCCCGCCCGATCTCGACCACCTTGCGCACGCCATATGGCAGTCCCGCGATCATTTTCTTGCGGTAGGCTTCAAGCTCCAGGAATTCGATCACCTCTTCCACGCGCCGCCGATGCTCTCGCTCTGCGCGGCGCACCTTCGGCAGGAACAGGATATCCTGAACGAAATTCGTGGACCGGTGCGTGTGCCGCCCCATCAACAGGTTGGCGAGCACCGTGGAGTGATCGAACAATTCGATGTTCTGGAACGTCCGCGCGATCCCGAGGCTCGCGATGTCATGCGCCTTCAGCCCGGTGATGTTGCGCCCGTCGAAATGGATCGTCCCACGCGTCGGCTCGTAAATCCGGCTGATCAGGTTGAAGATCGTGGACTTCCCCGCCCCGTTCGGCCCGATGATGGCGAAGACCTCGCCCGGATCGACCTTGAACGACACGCCGTCCACCGCCTTCACGCCGCCGAAATGCACGGCCAGATCCTTGACTTCCAGCAGGCTCATTTCATGCGCTCCGTCTTCAGGTAGGACTTCTGCCGGCGGAACATGTCGCGCCGCGCGAGCGGGAATATCTCGAAATAGGTTCGAATCTTGAGCCAGCGACCATAGAGGCCCGTCGGCTCGAAGATGATGAACAGGATCAGGATCACGGAGAACATCATCGTATCGAGGCCGGGAATGGAGCCGAGGTCGATACCCGTCGAGGCATTCAGCCCGTCGCGCATGATGGCGATCAGCTGCGGCATCCCGGTGATCAGGATCGCCCCGAGGAAAGCGCCCTGGATGAAGCCGAGGCCACCGATGGTCACGACAAGCAGGAGGTTGATCGAGATGAAAATCGAGAAGAGCTCGTAGTTGAAGAACCCGATGTAGTGACCCATCAACGCCCCGGCGAGCCCCGTCACCCCGGACGACAGCCCGAAGGCCAGCGCCTTGGTCCGGGTGACGTTGATCCCCAGCGCCCGCGCGGACACTTCGCTATCCCGCACGGCAAGGAAGGACCGCCCCGTGGGAGAGCGCATGAGGTTCGCATACCCCCATGTCACCAGCGCGACGACGCCGAGGATCAACCAGTAGAAGTTCTGAAGCGCACCGTAGCGATCAAAACTAATCCCGAAAAAGGTGATGGAAGGCGCCATCGTGCCGCCCACACCGCCGGTGATGGGTTCGAGCAGGATGACCAGCTCCTCCACGATCACGAAGACCGCCAGCGTGGCGATGGCGAGGTAGATCCCCGACATCCGCACCGCCGGAATGGCAATCACCGCGCCAAAGAGACCGGCGACCAGACCCGCGGCCGGAAAGGCGACGAGGAACGGTAGACCCGCATTCATCAAAGCCGCATCTGTATAGGCGCCGATGGACAGGAAGGCCGCGTGACCGAGGCTCACCTGCCCGGTATGGCCCACGGCAATCATTAGCCCCATCCCGGCCAACGCCCAGATGAGTGTATTGGTCGCCTCGGCGAGGTAGTATTCCCCTACGAGAAACGGCAGCAGGATCATGATACCAAGAAGCACCGCGATCTTGGCGCGGCTCCACCCGTGTTCGTGCAGGTCGATGTCGCGGTCGTAGCTTGTTTTGAAAACGATACGCATGGCCTACACCTTCTTCGCGTGCATCTGCGCAAAGAGACCGCCGGGGCGTGTCACCAGCACGATGAGCATGATGATGTAGGGCGACATGATGGCCAGCTCGCCCGGCGCATAACGGCCCGCGATGGGCTCTACGACACCGATGATGATCCCGCCCAGAAGCGCACCGGGCAGCGATCCGAGACCGCCGATCACCGCCGCCGCAAAGGCCTTGATCCCCAGCAGTCCGATGTTCGGATCAATCGCACCGCGCGTGGCGTAAAGCACGCCCGCAACGGTCGCGACCGCGCCGGACAGGCCCCAGATGATCGAGTTGATCCGCATCACCGGCACGCCGACGATATAGGCCGCCATCTGGTTCTGGCTGGCCGCCTGCGCCGCCAACCCGATCCGGGTGAAGGCGAAGAAGGCCCAGAGCCCAAGCGTCAGCGCGATTGTCACGCCGATGGTAATCAGGTCCGAGACCGAGATCACGATACCGCCGCCGCGCAGGTTCTGCCCGGCAAAAGGCGTCTCCAGCACGAGGGGCGTATAGCCCCAGATCGACCCCGCGACGAAGCGGAACACGAACCCCATGGCGATGGTGAGGATCACGAGCGCGAATTGCGGTTGGCCGAAGATCCGGCGAACGACGACCCGCTCGACCCCCCAGCCGACCCCGAACATGATGACGATCGCAATCGGCACAGCGAGCCAGAACGACAGCCCCATCTGGGCCGAGTTCCCAAGACCCAGCGCCACGAAGGCCCCGAGCATCATCATGTCCCCTTGGGCGAAGTTCACGCCCTCGGAAGCTTTGTAGATGAGTACGAAACCGAGCGCGACGAGGCCGTAAATACAGCCGTTGGCGAGCCCGCCGATCATAAGTTGCAAGAGCTCCATTACGTGAGCCCTGACGCTTTCGCGCCCCTCCCTGAGTGCATCACGCCGCTTCCTCCCTATCGGCAATGAACGCTGTTGACACGATTTAAACACTCGTGTTCAATTTCAGTCAACACTGATTTTCGGGACAGAGATCGTGAATACCGCAACCCACCGAATCCACCAATCTGCCATGCGCATATTCGCGGAGAACGGCGGCACGACGCTCGCGGTCAGCGACCTGGCGCGCGAGGCGGGGCTGTCGCGGGGCACGATCTACAATAACCTCGAAGACCCGTCGTCCCTGTTCACATCCGTCTGTGAGACAATCGCCACCGAGTTCCGCGAGTCCATTGGGACCGCGACGGAACACATGGACGACCCGGCGGCGAAAATCTCGGCGTCCATCCGGCTTTGCGTGCGACGTGTGCACGACGACACCGCCTGGGGAAGATTTATCGCGCGCTACGGAATGATCGAGCCGCAGCTTGGCAGCTTCTGGGCCGAGATGCCCGCCGAGGAACTGCGGCGCGGGCTGATTTCGGGGCGCTTCACGTTCCACCGCGATCAAGTCGCGTCGATCACCGCCACGGCGGGTGGGGCGACCTTTGGCGCGATGAGCCTCGTGCTCGACGGGCACCGCACCTGGCGTCAGGCCGGGAGCGATACGGCCGAAATCATCTTGCGGGGGATCGGCATCGACCGCCTTGAAGCCCGTGACATCACTCAATGCGAATTGAACCCATTGCCGAGGGCGAGCGTTTTCGACGCCGCCTGAAGCTGTCTCAACAGGGAGGAGAGACATGGCTGAAGCAGCCTATATTTACGATGCGATCCGCACACCGCGCTCCAAGGGCAAAGCGGACGGCACGTTGCACGAAGTGAAACCGATCACCCTCGTCACCACGCTGCTGGAAGAAATGCAGTCCCGTCACGACTTCGACACCTCGCGCGTCGATGACGTGATGCTGGGCTGCGTCGCCCCGGTGATGGAACAAGGCGCGGTTCTGCCGAAGATCGCGCTGCAAAAAGCGGGCTGGGACGAAACCGTTCCGGGCGCACAGGTGAACCGCTTCTGCGCCTCTGGCCTCGACACCTTCAATACCGCCGCCGCGAAAGTCGCCTCCGGTTGGGAAGACCTCGTTTGCGCCGGCGGGTTCGAAAGCATGTCGCGTGTGCCGATGGGTGCCGATGGCGGCCCCTTCGCCGAAGACCCGGAAACCGCGCTCGACACGGGTTTCGTGCCGCAGGGGATCGGCGCCGACCTGATCGCCACCATCGGAGGCTGGAGCCGCGATGACGTGGACGCCTTTGCGCTGGAAAGCCAGAAACGCGCGGCCCACGCCCGCGACAGCGGCTGGTTCGACCGCTCGGTCGTGCCGGTGCGCGATGAGAACGGGATCGTCATTCTGGAACGTGACGATTTCATCAAGCCGGACACCGACATGCAGAAACTGGGGTCGCTCAAGGCCTCCTTCGCCATGCCGGGGTCGATCGGCTTCGATGCCGTGGCACTCGCGAAATACCCGATGGTGGACCGCATTGATCACGTTCACACACCCGGCAACTCCTCCGGCATCGTGGACGGCGCGTCGCTGGTCATGGTCGGAAGCGAACAGGCAGGCAAAGACATCGGAATTGAGCCGCGTGGCCGCGTGCTCTCCATCGCGCTGACCGCGACGGACCCGACCATCATGCTGACCGGGCCGGGACCGGCGTCTGAAAAAGCACTCGCCAAAGCGGGCCTCACCATCGACGACATCGACCTCGTCGAGATCAACGAAGCCTTCGCATCGGTCGCCCTGCGCCTGCAGCGGGATCTCGACGTCCCGGACGAAAAGCTGAACGTCGTCGGCGGCGCCATCGCCATGGGGCACCCGCTCGGCGCCACCGGCGGTTGTCTCGTTTCCACCATGCTCGACGAGCTTGAACGGCGGAACCTGAAGCGTGCGCTGATCACCATGTGCGTCGGCGGCGGCATGGGTATCGCCAGCATCATCGAGCGCGTGTGAGGGAGGACATCATGGAAGATTTCATCTACGACAAGGACTCCGATGGCATCGTCACCGTGACGATGGACATGCAGGGCCAGAACGCCAACACCATGAACGCCCGTTTCGAACCGGGGATGCGCGCGATCTGCGACCGGCTGGAAGCCGAAGACGAGTTGACCGGCGTGGTATTCGCCTCTGCCAAGTCCACCTTCTTCGCGGGCGGCGACCTGCACGACATTCTGGCGACCACCGAGGCCACCCAGGAAACCTTCGACTTCATCGAAGCGAACAAGGCGACCTATCGGCGGCTTGAAAAGCTGCCCGTTCCGGTCGTCGCCGCGATCAATGGCGCGGCCTTGGGCGGTGGCTATGAACTCTGCCTCGCCTGCAACCATCGCATCGTCGTGGACAACCCCAAGGCCGTCGTCGGTCTGCCGGAAGTCACGCTGGGCCTTCTGCCCGGAGCCGGCGGCGTCGTGAGGCTGACCGCGAAGCTGGGACTGGAAACCGCCCTGCCCTACCTGCTCGAAGGCAAACAGGTGCCCCCCCAAGACGCGCTCAAGGTCGGGATGGTCGATGAGATCATCAGCGACAACGACGACCTGATCCCCGCCGCGAAAGCCTGGATCAAGGCGAACCCCGAGAAAACGGTGCAGCCGTGGGACCAAAAGGGCTTCCGCTATCCCGGCGGCGACGCGCTCCATCCCAAGGTGCGCCAGATGGTCATGGCATCCACCGCCATGCTCTACAAGAAAACCCGTGGACTGCTCCCGGCACCCGAGAAGATCCTCGACGTGGCGGTGACCTCCATGCGGATGAACTTCGACGCCGCCCTTCGGATGGAAACACGTCGGTTCATCGGTCTCATGGCCTCGAAAGAAGCCAAGGCCGCGATCTCGACCTTCTTCTTCGGAATGCAGGCGATCAACTCCGGCAAGGTGCGTCCCGATGGCGAGCGCTGGAAAGCAGGCTCCGCCGCCGTTCTTGGCGCGGGCATGATGGGGTCCGGCATCGCCTACGCCCATGCCAAACGCGGGCTTGCCACGCGGTTGAAGGACACCGATCAGGCCAATGCCGAAAAGGGCAAAGGCTATTCCGAGAAGCTCTGCGCCAAGGCCATCTCGCGCGGTCGCATGGACGAGGCGGGGAAAGCCGCGCTTCTGGAAGCGATCACACCGACGACCGAAAACGCTGAGCCGGGCAGCGTGGATATCATCATCGAAGCGGTGTTCGAAGACATCGACCTCAAGGACAAGGTCATCGCGGACACGTGGCCGATGCTCTCGGAGGACGGGATATACGGGTCGAACACCTCGACCCTCCCCATCTCGATCCTGGCTGAAAGCTGCCCCGACCCAAGCCGCTTCATCGGGCTTCATTTCTTCTCGCCCGTCGACAAGATGAAGGTGGTCGAGATCATCATGGGTGAGAAAACCTCGCAAGACACGCTGCGAAAAGCCTACGATTACGTCCAGCAGATCGGCTACATGCCCATCGTCGTGAATGACAGTCGCGGCTTCTTCACCTCCCGCGTGTTCGGCACCTTCATGGACGAAGGCTGTCAGCTTCTGGTGGACGGCATGGCCCCCACCGCCATCGAACGCGCGGCCTGGCTTGCCGGGATGCCGGTCGGCCCGCTCCAGGTGTTCGACGAAGTGTCGCTGATCCTCGGCCAGAAAGTGCGCAAGACCCATGAGGCGCTGGACGAACGCCTCAGCGTGGAGTCGAATTTCGGCCAACACAACACGGCGACCGTGGACGTCACCGATCCGATGATCGAGATGGGTCGCGGCGGGCGGCAGTATGGCGGCGGGTTCTACGACTATGACGCGGACGGCAACCGAACGCTTTGGGATGGACTCGACCAATTCGCCAAGGGCAACAGGGACGTGCCGCTCGACGATGCGGTGGATCGTATCCTCTACCGCCAAGCGATCGAAACCCTGCGCTGTCTGGACGAAGGCGTGCTGAACACGGAAGTTGAGGCGAACCTCGGCGGGATCATGGCCATCGGTTTCCCGGCGCACACCGGCGGCGCAATCCAGTTCATCCGAGGCGAAGGCATCGACCGTTTCATGGCCCGCGCGAAAGAGCTGGCCGCGACATACGGCGAGCGGTTCGCGGTGCCCGACAGCATCTATGACCGTCTGCGGGACAAGGCGGTCCAAGCGGCATGAGCGGTCCTCTCAAGGGTCTCAAGGTCGTTGAGATGCAGGGCCTCGGCCCTGCGCCTCTGGCCGGACAATTCCTCGCCGATCTTGGCGCGGAGGTGGTGCTCGTCACCCGCAAGTCCGGCGATGCCGACCCCACAGACGTCAATAATCGGGGCAAACGCAGCGTTGCCCTGAACCTCAAGACCCCCGAAGGCGTCGCGGCAGCAAAGGCGCTTGTCGCCAAGGCCGACGTGCTGATCGAAGGCTTCCGCCCCGGCGTCATGGAGCGCATGGGGTTGGGGCCGGGGGATTTTCCGCAGAACCCCGGCCTGGTCTTCGCCCGCATGACGGGATGGGGGCAGGACGGGCCGCTCGCCAAGACGGCGGGTCATGACCTGAACTACCTCGGCCTGACCGGCTTCGTCCACGCGCTGGGCCCGGCAGATGGCGTCCCCGCACCGCCGCTCAACATTGGTGCGGATTACGGCGGCGGCACCATGTTCCTTCTCTTCGGGATCATGGCCGCACTGTACGAGCGTCAGACGTCGGGCAAAGGCCAGGTAGTCGACGCCGCGATGGTCGACGGGGCATCGGCCATGATGGGGCTGGTGCACAGCATGATCGCCCGCGGCCAATGGTCCGAAGAGCGCGAGGCGAACCTCTTGGACGGGGGTGCGCCGTTTTACCGGACCTACGAATGCGCGGACGGCAAATTCTTTGCGGTCGGTCCGCTGGAACCGCAGTTCTTCGCGCAACTGGTGAAGCTGGCGGGGCTGCCGGAGGATCATAAAGCAACCCAGATGGACGCGCGCGCTTGGCCTGACCGCCGTGCCGCCTATGCGGAGGTTTTCAGGCAAAAGACCCGCGACGAATGGGCCGCGATCTTCGACGGCTCGGACGCCTGCGCGACCCCCGTGCTCACCTGGTCCGAAGCCCCCGATCACCCGCACCTGGCCGCGCGCGGCACCTTCACCAAGGTGGACGGCGTGACCCAGGCTGCCCCCGCCCCCCGATTTTCCCGCAGCACACCGCCTGCCCCCGAAAGCCCGGTCGCGCCGGGGTCCGACACCGAGACCGTGCTTCGCGATCTTGGCTATGACGACGACGCCATCGCCCAGCTTCGTGCCGCGGGCGTTCTGACCTGAGGAGACCCAATGGCTGACCCGATCCTTTTCGAAACCGAGGGCGCCATCGCGCGCCTCACCCTGAACCGCCCTGACGCCTTCAACGCGATGGACAAAAGCCTGCGTGACCGCTTCAAACAGGCGATCATGGATATCCACGCCAACGACGAGATCCGCGTCGTCATCCTGTCGGGCGAAGGCCGGGGTTTCTGTGCGGGCACTGATCTGTCCGAGAAGATCGACAATCCGATCACGCTGCTGATCGAACAGGAATACCGCCCCATCCTGGCGGCAATCTCGACCTCCCCGAAAATCTGGATTGCACAGGTCCACGGCTCCGCCGCCGGGATCGGCGCGGCGCTCGCCATGAACTGCGACCTGATGACGATGAGCGAGAGCGCCACGATCTACATGGCCTTCGCCGCCATCGGGCTGATCCCGGACGGGGGCAACACCTGGCTGTTGCACCGCGGCCTCGGTTACAAACGCGCGATGCAAGCCATCCTGGAAGGCCGCAAGATCCCGGCCGAGGAAGCGGTCGCGCTGGGCCTCGCCAATTCCGCCCATGCCGACGACACCCTCGCCGCCGACACAACGGCACTGGCCGAACGCATCGCCGCCGGTCCGCCTTTGGCGAGTGCCGCAGCGAAACGCTTGCTCCGCGCCATGGATGGGGCGAGCTACGAAACAGCCGTGACGATGGAAGCGCGGGAACAGACCGCGCTGATCGAAAGCGCCGACAGTCGCGAAGGGGTGCAAGCTTTCTTCGAGAAACGAAAACCGAACTTCAAAGGAGCCTGATCCATGGCCCTGCCCGCAGTATTCGACGCCATGCGCCTGCCCCTCGTCGGCGCACCGATGTTCATCGTCTCCGGCCCCGAGCTGGTCATCGCCCAGTGCAAGGCCGGGATCGTCGGCACCTTCCCGGCGCTCAATGCGCGCGAAAAGGACGGGGAGCCAATCCAGCTTGAAGAATGGCTGGTCCGGATCAAGTCCGAACTCGCCGCGTGGGACGCCGCCAACCCGGACAAGCCCGCCGCGCCTTTCGGTGTGAACCTGATCGCGCATCGCACGAACGAGCGGCTTCAACGGGACGTGGAAATCCTGGTGAAGCACGAGGTGCCGATCTGGATCACCTCGCTTGGCGCACGGCCCGAGATCAACGAGGCGGCGCATGGCGTCGGCGCGGTGGTGCTGCATGACGTGATCAACAACCGCTTCGCGCGTAAAGCGATTGAAAAAGGCGCAGACGGGCTGATCGCAGTGGCCGCAGGGGCCGGCGGGCACGCCGGTGTGCAATCGCCCTTTGCCCTGATCCAGGAAATCCGCGACTGGTTCGATGGTCCGGTCTTCTTGTCCGGCGCCATCGCGACCGGCGACGCCATCCTGTCAGCCCTCGCCATGGGTGCGGACGGCGGCTACGCGGGCACAATGTTCATCGCCACGGAAGAAGCCAATGCGACCGAGGGCTACAAGCAGATGATCTGTGACTCCTCCGCCGAAGACATCCTCTACACCGACCATTTCACCGGCGTGCACGGCAACTACCTGATCCCGTCGATCACCAAGGCGGGCCTCGACCCCGCCGCGATGACGGGTGAGAAAGGCGACGTGTCGCGGGTGGCTGCGGGCGAAAAATCGAAAGCCTGGCGTGATATCTGGGGCGCGGGCCAAGGCATCGGCACGATCCGGGAGGTTCCCCCGACGGCCAAGGTGATCGAACGCCTGACCGCAGAGTTCGACGCGGCTCGGAAGGCGCTTGAAGCGAAGCTGGCCTGACGCAAAGCGCTGCAAGACGTCGTGACGTTTGTATAAGGCAACGCCGGACCGCACATTGCGCTCCGGCGGTGTCGCGCCGAAGCTTCGCAGTTGTCAATCTCGGGGAACGATGGTGCCCAGGAGAGGCGTTGAAGCCCTATATCTTGGGGTTCCACGGGATACCGCGTAACGACCGATCCGACCCAAACTCTATATTTTCTTGACCTACGATGTTCCATCCCGCTCCACTACACCCCATATGTTGAAGGGGGATTGGAAAGGGGATTGAAATGGCGCGATTGCAGAACAAGCTCACGAGCGCGGCGGCGAAAGCCGCACCTCCCGGCAAACACTCGGATGGCGCTGGGCTTTGGCTTTACAAGCGCGAGGATGGCGGGGCGCAGTGGGTTCTGCGCTACACCATCTATTCCAAGCGGCATGAAATGGGGCTGGGCCGGTTCCCTGATATCACCCTGAGAGAAGCGCGGGAGGAAGCGGACAAGTGGCGGGCCGTGGTTCGCGGCGGCAAGGACGCTATCAAGGAGCGCGACCGGCAACGCACGGTTGCCCAGCGCAATCAGAACATCTTGGCGGACGTTGCTCACGATGCCTTCGAAAGCCGCAAGGCCGAATTGAAGGGCGACGGGAAAGCGGGCCGTTGGTTTAGCCCGCTCGAACTGCATGTCCTGCCCAAGCTGGGCAAGATGCCCGTCTCTGAAATTGACCAACGCGATATCCGCGACACATTTACACCAATTTGGCACGACAAAGCCGACACGGCGCGCAAAGCCATGAACCGCCTGTCTATCGTTATGCGACACGCGGCGGCGCTGGGCTTGGATGTGGACTTGCAAGCGACCGTGAAGGCCAAGGCGCTTTTGGGCAAGCAACGTCACACCCCGAAACATATACCCGCGATGGCATGGCAGGACGTGCCAGCCTTTTACCAATCCCTAGCCGGGGGAACGCCCACGGAACTTGCCTTGCGCCTTCTCATCCTAACGGCGGTTCGTAGCTTTCCCTTGCGCAATATCCACCTTGACCAAATCGACGGGGATATCTGGACCATTCCGGCGGAAGCCATGAAAGGACGCAAAGGCGCGACCACGGATTTCCGTGTGCCCCTATCACAAGAGGCGCTTTCCGTTATCGAGGAAAGCAAACCCTTCGCCCGCGACGGTTTCCTTTTTTCCGGCGTCCGAAAAGGCGTGATTTCCGACGCGACCATGAGTCGCTTCATGGAGCGGCGCGGGCTTGTGGAGCGCCCACACGGCTTTCGGTCCTCGTTTCGCGATTGGGTTGCGGAAACCACCAACACCCCGTTCGACGTCGCTGAAACCGCGCTGGGCCACACGGTCGGCGGGTCGGTGGAACGCGCCTACCGGCGCACCGACTTCTTAGAACAACGGCGGGCACTCATGGAGCGGTGGTCGACCATGTGTTCTCGGACTCAGAAAAGCGAGATTCTGCGCTTCGACGCGGGTTGAAACGCCACCTCTGCCCGCCAAAGTCACACTTGACAGCAGAAAAGGCACATCTTGTAGTTATCAACAAGCATATCCACAGCATGCTGAGATGTCCGGAAAAAACCTTTTGCGAGAACATCTTGTGAACAGTTCCTAACCCGCAGATTCGCAAGCCTTTGTAAGTCAAAGCAAAAAAGAGGTTAACACGGACAGGATTTGCGTTGACCAGCAATCCAATGGGTGCGGTAATGTTCCCATGCGCACCGTGGCGCATGGCAACATGGAAGAAAAATGGTCGAGCAATACCTAACTCTTCGTGACGTTCAGGCGAAACTGGGTGGCCGGGGACGAACGACAATTTACCGAGACGTGGAATTGGGCAGGTTGCCCAAACCCTTCAAAATCGGCCAACGCCTTTATTGGCGGGATGCTGATATCGAGGCTGCAATCGCAGCTATTCAAGCGGGGTAAGACCCGCACCAACCAAGCAAAAGCGATAGGACTGGTGCGAGAATAATCCTTGGTCAGATTACCCTCAACTTAGGTCCGTCGCCTTTGCAAGACAACCGAAAAGGTCAGAAGCAGAGATGACATTTTTTGATCGGGGCGAAAGTGCCCTTTACGTGGTCCACAAAGCGGGCTGCGAACCATTCCCTATTGCCGTTCGCGGGCGTGACCGCTGGGCGCTTTGCCAACTCATAGACGCTGGCGAAAGAGGCTGCACGCCAATCGACAACCCGGCTCCAAGATGGAGCGCATATGTCCACGACTTGAGGAAAATGGGTCTCCCAATCGAGACGATCCACGAGCGCCACACGGGGGCTTATCCGGGCACGCATGGGCGATACATCTTGAAGGCAACCGTGCGCCCAATCGGGGAGGCGAAACCATGAAGCGGAGCCTTAGATACCGCCCAGCGCCACCATCCCCCACGGAACGCCGCCTGATGGCAAAGCACGGCTTCTCACAGCCGCTTGCAAAGGCCATAGCAGAGCTTAACGGAGGCATGCCCCGCAAATGAGCAAGAAGCCCTACAAGCGGGCAAAACGGGGGGCTGGGCGTCACGTCCAGCTTCCCGAATACCTGCAAGCATCGCAAGCGTGGGCAACCCTCAAACCCGGTCCGAGGGCGCTCTACATCGAAATCAAACGCCGGTTTAACGGATCAAACAACGGCAACATCATTCTCAGCCACCGACAAGCGGCAGAGGCGCTTAACGTCCACCGCAACACAGTCGGCGCGTGGTTCGGAGAACTCGAGGAACGCGGTTTCATTTTTAAGACCCTGGGTCACCATCTCGGGCCAGACGGCATAGGTCGAGCGGCGCTTTGGGCCTTGCAGGAATTGCCAATGGTGGACGGCAGAGCGGCGGCAAAAGGATTTCTCAAATGGCGCGAAACCCAAAAGCCCCGCACAGAAAACGTGCGTTCGCGTCACAAGCATTGTGACAGTCGAAGCAAAAGAAGTGAGATCGACGGTGAAAGTGTCCGGAAATCTGTGACGCGGCTCTAAAACAACCCTTTGTCACCGATGCACAGAAACCCAGACATATTTAGATATTACCATAGGTAAGGCGTCCCACGAGCCGCGTTCACTGAAACCCCGGACCCTCAAAGTCCGGGGTGATTGGTCAAAGCAGCTGCTTGCCAATTGCTCAGGTTTCAACGCATGTCGCAGGCGTTCCGCTCGCGGCTATCTCTTGCCAATTTGGGCCAAGAATCTGCCTTGCTGACAACCCGTTTGAATAGCCAGGCTCCCCTTGCTTCAGTGTCCGGACAGCGAGGTATTGTTGATTGGAACTCAAGACGCCAACCCCCGTAAACTGGTTAAAGGTCAGGCCCTCTACCTGCGAACCAGAATTGTCCTGCACGAAAATGAACCGATCTGCCCCGCGTTTGATTACTTCAATCGCAGCAACTTGGTTTGCTACTCGCCTCGCACCGCTCGCTCCACACGCGGGGGCAGCACTGGTTGAGATGGCGAAAGTGTTTTGGCTCAACGGTTGAACATCAGTTCTGGCGCATCCAATAAGAACAACCGCGAATGAGACGGAAAAATGATGGGTCTTAGCAAGATATCCCCTCCCTTTACTCTTCGGCGCGGCACCAAAAAAGGCACTACGCCGGTTTCTCCTCCCCGAAACCCAACATATGCCAATAGAAAAAGCCAACGATTTCAGTAAATTTGCGAAATAGGATACTGTGAGAATTTTTCCGTGGGAGACTTTCGCATTGCGTCACCAGAAATTCACGACAGAACAAAAGCGCGTTCAATACTCTGCGCGCGACATGCCGAACTTGAGCGACGTGGCTTCAATAGCGAGACCCAACGCCACCATCTATCCCCTAGTAGCGGAGGTTTTACGGCGTTCCGGGACCAGTAGGAATTGCACATGGTTGCAGGAGCAGAGAAATGTGACGTGGCCCCACGAAAACCCTTTGTCACTGATGCACAGAGACACGGACATATTTAGATGTAGCCATGGCAAGCTAACCAAACAGAGATGTTGATTGGCCGCTTCGTTCATTGCAGTCTCGGCAAGAAGGATACGTTTATTTTGAAACCACTATTCGTAGTCATACTTGCCGTAACCATGTCGCTGTCGGTTGCATTGAAGGCAAGTGGACAAGATTTCTCCGAACTGCTGCGCGACTTTGATAGCCGTTCATTGTCTTACGAAGACAAACGTTTCTTGCAGACCGCTCTTGCGTTCGAAGGCCACTACAACGGTCTATTGGATGGGGACTGGGGGCGTATGAGCCAAGCAGCAATGACGCGGTATTCATGGTCAGAGTTTGACGGTCCAACAGAAGACTGGCACATGGCCGCCGTGGCATTCGACTTCTTTGATCTATCCCGCCGTGATGGCTGGCAGATAGAATATTTC
>DOUP01000288.1 GCA_003520545.1 Maritimibacter sp.
ACAAGCCCCCAGATCACGTTGAACAAGGTCAGCACGGACAGGGCATGGATGGGCGAGAACGGACCGATCAGACGGATGCCGTTGGTCCAGAAACTCGACAGGGCCGTGACGAGCATCGCCGTGATCCACACGTAACCGGAGACTTTATGCACGCGGTCGCGGCGTTTGCGAAACAGAGAAAAGGGCAAAAGCCCGACAGCCAGCAGCGCGGCGACGATATGAAGGTGGATGACCGGGCTGGCGGACAGAACTGGATCGAATGACATGGCGGGTCTCNNGAGGCGCTTTACGGGAATGGGACGAGGGCAGCCGTGAACAACGCCCCCTTGCAGATCACGAAGCGTGAAATGCAGATGCTTTTCACCGCGCGCCGCACCTGGATCGGGCTGGCTGCGGCCGGTATCATCCTCGGCCTCGCCGGCCCCTTCGACACGGACGAGGCGCTCACCGTCGTGCCGCGCCTCGTCTACTGGCTGTTCGTCGCCGCCATCGGCTTTTTCCTTGGCTCCACGGTCTCGACCTTCACCGCCGAAACCCTGCGCGGGCGCGGGGTCGGACTGTGGCCGTCGGTCGTCATCGCCGGGGCGCTCGCCGGGGTCGTGAACCTCGGCGCGTTGCTCCTCATCAACTGGCTGGTCTTCCGGCTCTCGCCGTCGACCCCCGGCTACCTCGGCGCCCTGTCGATCAACGTGGTTGCGATCTCCATCATCATCGCGGGCGCCTATGTCTCGATCCAGTCCAACACCCCGCGCGAGACACCCGAGCCACAGCCCCCCCGCCTTCTCGACCGCCTGCCGGTGGACAAACGCGGCCCGCTCATCTCGCTTTCGGTGCAGGACCATTACGTCGAGGTCGCCACCGCCAAGGGCACGGACCTGATCCTCATCCGCCTCTCGGACGCCATGGCCGAGGTCGGCGACACCCCCGGACTGCAAGTCCATCGCTCCCACTGGATCGCCACAAAAGCCGTGGCTTCCGTGCGCCGCGACGGGGCGCGCGCGATCCTGACGATGGCGGACGGGCGTGACATTCCGGTCAGCCGCACCTACATCCCGGCCATAAAGGAGGCGGGGCTTTTGCCCCGGTGATGCGCATGGTCCAATGGGAAATCACCGACGGTCTGACCGACTACGAAGAGGCCGCCGCCTTCATGGAGGCCCGCGCCGAAGCCATCGCTGCAGGCAAGGCCCGCGAGCTGATCTGGCTCGTCGTTCACCCGCCTCTCTATACCGCCGGCACCTCCGCCAACATCCGCGACCTGGTCGAACCCGACCGCTTCCCGGTCTTTGAAACCAAGCGCGGCGGGCAATACACCTACCACGGCCCCGGTCAGCGCGTCGTCTATGTCATGCTGAACCTCAATGAGCGTGGTCGCGATATCCGCGCCTTCGTGAAACAGCTCGAAAACTGGGTCATCGCAACGCTGGGCGAATTCACCGTGACAGGCGAGATCCGCGAGGGCCGCGTCGGCGTCTGGGTCGTGCGTGACGACAAGCCGCGCACGGCGACCGGGGCCAAGGCCGAGGACAAGATCGCCGCCATCGGCATCCGGCTCAGGAAATGGGTGAGCTTCCACGGCATCTCCATCAACGTGGAACCGGACCTCGGCCATTTCACCGGCATCGTGCCCTGTGGCATAACGGAACACGGCGTCACCTCGCTGGTCGATCTGGGATTGCCAGTGACGATGGAAGACGTGGATGTTGCGCTGAAAAGGACCTTTAGCGATGTCTTCTGAGCTTGTGACCACCGCACTTGCGACCGGCGCGAAGGCTGGCGCGGCGGGAGCGGACCGCAAGTCGCACACGCCGCTTCCGAACATCAAGGAATGGCTCCAGTTCTCGGGCTGGCTGCAATACCTGCCGTCCTTTGTCATCGCGGGCATTCTGACGCTGATCGGGCTTCCCTTTCACTTCATTGCGCTCATGCCGATCGCCTGGGTCTTCTACGCCCTCGCCATTCTCTTCGCGGCACGCGGTCTTTTCGACCTTGCCGTCATCAAGTTCCGCCTGTTCTCCCTCCCCGAACCCGCGCCCGTCCCCATCGCCGGCGACGCGCTCGACGTGATCCGCGCGCGCCGCTCCTGCCGGTCGTTCCAGGCCCACCCCCTGAGCAAGGATCACCGCGCCCTCGTCGACGCGTGCGTCGCCCATCACACGGCGCTCGACTGCGCGGAAGCCCTGACCCAGGGCGAGGTGCGCGCGGTTTACGTCGCCGCCCCCCTGCGGGTCTGGCCCTCTGTAAACGCCCGGGAATTCCTCGTCGTGCTCGGCCCCGCCGACGACGACCGCGCCGCCGTGATCGAAGCGGGCCGCGCCATGCAGTCCGTGGTGCTCGACCTCACCGCTGCCGGGATCGCCACCTGCTGGATCGGGCCGGGCGCGGATCAGAGGTCCGTCGAAGACGCGCTTGGCGACCGTTTCGATCCCACCCGCGACCAGGTGCTCTGCGTCATCGCCATCGGCTACGCCTCGCGCTACTGGCCCCTGATGACCCGTGTCATGAAACGCGCCATGGCAAAGCGCAAACCCCTGAACGACCTGATTTATGACGAGGTGCCGGGCCTCCCCGCCCCCTTGACCAAGAAGCCCTACAAGCACCTCAAACCCGCCTTCAAAGCGGTGCAGAAAGCACCCTCCTCCTACAATGGCCAGACAACTCGCCTGATCCTGTCGCGCGAAGACGACCGGCTGCGCATTGCCCGGTTCGCGACCGAAGAAGGCTCGCGCTATTCCGGTCCCATGGCCTTGGGCATCTGGACCGCCAACTGGTCCCGCGCCATGCACGCCCTGGGCCATGACGGGCGGTTCGTTCTGAAGAAAAACCCGCAACCCATGGCGCTTGGACTGGTGCGCGACGTGGACTGGCTCCCGAACAAACCCGCTTGAGCGAGACTTCGCGCCCCCGTGAACTGCGACAAAGCGACACTTGCGGCCCCACGCTTTGGTGGACATGTTCCAGCCAAGCTTCCTAAGGTGGGGACACCGCGATTCCCGACCGGGAGAACCGAACGCAAAACATGAGGAACGCCATGAAAGCCATCCTGACCACCGCAGCCGCCGTCATCGCCCTGTCGGGCACCGCCGCATTCGCCGAAAGCCACGGCGGGGGAGACGCAGCCGCCGGTGAAAAAGACTTCCGCAAGTGCAAATCCTGCCACACGATCACCGCCCCGGACGGCGAAGACATCGTGAAGGGCGGCCGCACCGGACCGAACCTCCACGGCGTGATCGGTCGCCAGGCGGGCACTTACGAGGACTTCAAATACGGTGACAGCATCGTGGCCGCTGGCGAAGCCGGTCTCGTCTGGGACGAGGAAAACCTCGTCGAATACGCGGCCGACCCGAAGGGCTTCCTCTCCGACTACCTCGGTGAAAGCGCCAAGTCGAAAATGACCTTCAAACTGAAAGACGCAACCGACGTCGCCGCCTACCTCGCCACCTTCTCGGAAGAAGGCGAGATGGAAGAAGACGGCGAAGAATCCTGAGCGACACCCCGTCGAACCGGATCAGAAAGCCCCGCCCCAACCGGCGGGGCTTTTTGTTGCGACCCGCGCGCAGGATTGAGACGGTGGGGGCGCCGGGCGAACGAGCGGCAAGTGACGGGACTGGACGACCGCGCACGGTGGGGGATTGACTGATCGCTCGCGGGTCGGAGGGGAGGTGGCACGCAACAACTTTCGGGTAAGTCCGTCATGCAGGCAACGTGTGAATTCGCTGCGGCTGCGCCAAGGTCTGCTTTAGCTGGAGTCGTTCTTTCAAAACCTACGCTGCACGGCTGACGTCCAAGGCATCCAGAATCGCCTTGCCAAACGCTTCGTCCGACACGTCTTCCGCCAAGACAGTATCTTCATGGCCGCGAATGCCCTCCCAATGGCCACGCCCGCGATAGCGCCACGGTTTGATTTCGATCTGTCCATCTTGCTGCCGTAGTGAAACATGGCCCGCGCCGTTGAACAGCGCTTTCAAAGTCTTGACGCCAGCACGTGCCTTGTTGGCCTCTTCCCAAGCCTTGAATTCTTCCTTTATCGGAATGCGGATGACATCGTCCCATTCCGGATGTTCGGGTGTGATAAATCGGCTCGCCATGAGCGCCGCGCGTGCTTCGCGGCCAAGATCGAGCGCGGTCATATCCGGCGCAAAATGCCGCTTGTAGCCCTTTGGGTCGGGGTAACCGAAACCATAGGTTGCTTGTGATGAAATCTCGACAAACTTTCGGTAAGAAGTGACACCAGCGCTTTTGTACTCCTTCGGAGGCTTGGAGCGCTTTTTCCATTCCGCCGCGCGAGCACGTGCTTTTGCTCTCTGCTCTTCGAAAGTTAGCGCTTTTTTCATTGGATTAGCCTCACGTTGACGTCGATGCCCAAGCTCTCAGCGTAGTCTATCGCACGTTGGACTTGGGTAAACTGTTCCGGGGTGGTGTTGTCGGGAATAGCCAGTTCAAGGCGTTTGAGGTCGATATCTTCGGGAAACGCTCGTAACCCATCTTTTACGTCACCTTCAAACTGGTCGATCTGATCAATGTACCGTTTTAGCGCGCCGTAGATGCGGCTGGGGCGATCAACATAACCCGGGGCTCGGGTATCCAACGTCTTTGCACTTGTCGCAACGCGGTTCGGGAGATCTACAAAGTCGAACGTCTTGAAATTGTCTGGCGAACGCTCGCCCAGACCGCCCAATCGTTCAAGGTGATCTTCCCACGGTCCACCTTGCTCCTTGATTGGTCCGCCCCAGCGGATGCCGGGGTTGTCAATGATGTCCCAGTCGGGGTCAGACGGCAGACGGCGGGCGTCTTCAGCTTCGTCCAAAAGCTCGTCACGCAAACGCTCGGGATTGCTCGTATCACCGCTCCGCCCCCTGCGTCGCAGAAGTTTCGTTGCCAACCCAGCCGGAGCCACATTCAATGCGATCAATGTATTCAGATAGGCTCGATCTCGTGCAGCTTCTTCCACCTGAGCCAAGGTTGCGCGGCAAAGGGCATATTCTTCCATCACCATGCCGGGACGGGTTTCAACGGCATAGGCATATTCTGCGAACGCCTTGGCTGTTTCCGGGAAATCGCGCCAGAATTCCTTGATTTCCTCAACACGGCCTTCGACCGCTTGGCGCATGTCGTCCAACTCGGCCTGTTCGTCGTCCGAGAGCGTTCCGAACCGTTCCCGCGCCGTCAGCACGCCCAAACGCGTGACCCAGGCGAGGTTCTCGGGTATCTCACTCAGCGTTTGCCAAATGTCGGTCAGCGTATCCCTGATGGCTTCCCAGGCGCCAGCGTCTACACCGCTTCCATGGGCAACTTGTGCCGCAACGAAATCCGGTTCGCATTTCGGCTCATCAATCAGGTGCGGTTCGGAAAATCCAGATTGGTCGCAAACTGCCGTTGCAAAGCGGATAGGCCGGGGAAATCTGCCTTGAGCGAAAGCGGGCATGCGACCATCCCACGCGTACCCCTCGACAAAACGTAACCGCCGCTCCCGCCCGACCTCAGAAATTGAGTAAACTTTGTTTCCATGACCCACGCCGCGTCGAATGAACGAGGCATCTTTGCGAAATCTGGTTGACGGGATGAATTCACACCGAGCGGTGGCAAATGGATATGTTAGTCATTGCCGTTATTCGCAGGTCGCGCAGCATGTGTTGAAACGGGCTAAAACCTGCTATTCGCTACGGAGGCCACCAAGTTGCGCTATGGGCCGGTCGCGGGCCAATAACTGATCCGCGTTCGCTTCCTCGTCTCGCTCTGCGCATTGCCGACGCACGTCTCGGTACGGCGCAGGTCAAACTGCGCTGCGGACCCGCCAACTGGACTCAGAGCTTGTTAGCCCTCCGTCCGCAAACGACGCGAACCGCACCTCCCACGCCACCGTGACACCCCTGGCACCGTGCCAGAATCGCGACATCCGGTCGCAGGCAAGGCACAAATTCCCCCTGTGCGATCAAATCTTTCGGCTCACATGCAGAATGTTGAAGATTTGATCTCGATCAAACGTCGTTCAACATTGCCCTGCGCGAATTGTCGCATTAAAAGCGGTGCCAATGCCGTGGGGCGAGTCTGTCTTTTTCGACGCCGCGCCCCATGGGAGGGAAGGACCCCGCCCGGATCAGATCGGGTCCGGGACGGATAGAAAGGGAGACCCACATGGCGGATGCAGCCATTCAGGGCCATGACCACGAAGACAACCGCAGTTTCTTCACGCGCTGGTTCATGTCCACCAACCACAAAGACATTGGTATCCTGTACCTGATCACCTCGGCCATCGTGGGCCTGATCTCGGTGTCGTTCACCGTGTTCATGCGCCTCGAACTGATGGAACCGGGCGTTCAGCACATGTGCCTCGAAGGCGCGCGCCTGTTCGCGGACAGCGCAGCCGAATGTACGCCGAACGGCCACCTCTGGAACGTGATGATCACCTATCACGGCGTCCTGATGATGTTCTTCGTCGTCATCCCGGCGCTCTTCGGTGGTTTCGGCAACTACTTCATGCCGCTCCAGATTGGTGCCCCCGACATGGCCTTCCCGCGGATGAACAACCTGTCGTTCTGGCTCTA
>DOUP01000286.1 GCA_003520545.1 Maritimibacter sp.
GTGGTGGCGCGGGCAAGGGCGGCGATCCCGTCGACGCAGGCGATCTGCATGGCGTCGTTGATCTCGGTCGCGCCCACGTCGAGCGCGCCCCGGAAGATGAAGGGGAAGCAGAGCACATTGTTGACCTGGTTGGGAAAATCCGACCGACCGGTGGCAATGATCGCCTCCGGCGCCACATCGCGCACGAGGTCGGGCATGATCTCGGGCGTCGGGTTGGCCAGCGCGAAGACGATGGGGCGCTCGGCCATCTTGGCGACGTGATCCGGGGTCAAGACGCCCGGGCCTGAGAGACCGAGGAACAGGTCCGCGCCGTCGATCACATCGTCCAGGGTGCGCAGGTCTGTGTCCTGTGCGAAAGCCGCCTTCTGTGGGTTGAGATCGTCGCGGCCCGTGTGAACCAACCCGTCGATGTCGCAGAGCCAGACGTTTTCGCGTCTCACACCGAGTTTCAGGAGCATGTTAAGGCAGGCGATCCCCGCCGCGCCGCCGCCGGTGGAGACGACCTTGATGTCCTCGAACGACTTCTCGGCGACGCGTAGCGCATTGGTCGCCGCCGCCCCCACGACGATGGCTGTGCCGTGCTGGTCATCGTGAAAAACCGGGATATTCATCCGCTCGCGGCAAATCTGTTCGACGATAAAACAATCCGGGGCCTTGATGTCTTCGAGGTTCACCGCGCCGAAGGAGGGTTCCATCGCGCAGATGATGTTTGCGAGTTTCTCGGGGTCGGGTTCGTCCAGTTCCAGGTCGAAACAGTCGATGTTGGCGAATTTCTTGAAGAGCACCGCCTTGCCCTCCATCACCGGCTTTGACGCCAGCGCGCCGATGTTGCCCAATCCCAGGACAGCCGAACCGTTCGTCACCACTGCGACCAGGTTGCCGCGCGCCGTGTATTTCGTCGCCGTGGCCGGATCGGCCTTGATTTCCATGCAGGCTTCCGCCACGCCGGGAGAGTAGGCCAGTGCCAGATCGCGTCCGTTCGCCATTGGTTTGGTGGCGCGGATTTCCAGTTTTCCGGGCGTGGGAAACTCGTGGTAATCCAGCGCGGGATGGCGGGCTTCGGGGGCCTTTTTGTCGGCGGTGTCGGTCATGGCGTCCTCCCAGTCGGAAAAATGGTTTAATGTTAAACCATCTGATGGTGCGCGCGATGTACCTGATGACGCAGGGACAAGGCAAGGGTTCCCATGATTCGCCTTGCGCGCAGGACCAAAGTCCTCAAACTGAACCATACGGTCAAAGGAGGCGTCGATGTCGGAAAAATCGCTGTTGGACGAAGCGAAGGAAATCTGGCCGCGCGCCTATGCGCCCTATTCCGGGTTCAACGTGGGCGCGGCGATCCGGTCGCCGTCGGGCAAGATCCATGTCGGTGTGAACGTCGAGAACGCGGCTTATCCCGAAGGCACCTGCGCCGAAGCGGGCGCGATTGCCGCGATGATCGCGGCGGGCGATACCGAGATCGCCGAAATCGCCGTGGTGGGCGACGCGCCCGATCCGGTGACCCCATGCGGCGGCTGCCGCCAGAAGATCGCGGAATTCGCACCAAAAGGCACCAGGGTCACGATGGGCACGATGAAGGGCGAGGCCTTGACGTTGACCATCGAAGACCTGATCCCACATGCCTTTGCCAAGGCGCAGATGGAGGGCTGACATGACACGCGCCTTTTTGGTCGTGATGGACAGCGTCGCAATTGGCGGCGCGCCGGATGCGGACCAGTTTTTCAACGATGGAACGCCGGACACCGGGGCCAACACGGTTGGGCACATTGCCGAGGCCTGTGCCGAGGGTCAGGCCGACACGGGGCGTTCGGGTAGGCTGCAACTTCCGAACCTCGACCGGCTCGGGCTGGGCTTGGCGATCAGGCTTGCCTCCGGCATGGTCGCCCCCGGCCTGGGGGCCGAACCCTGGGGCGCATGGGGGGCAGCGACCGAAGTGAGCCGGGGCAAGGACACGCCCTCGGGGCATTGGGAGCTTGCGGGCGTCCCGGTGCCGTTCGACTGGACCTATTTCCCCGACGAGGAGCCGGCGTTCCCGGCGGATGTGACGGCGGCGATCTGTGACGCGGCCGGGACCGATGCGATCCTTGGGAACAAGCGGTCGTCCGGCACGGTCATCCTGGAGGAGCTGGGTGCGGAGCATGTGAAGACCGGGCTGCCGATCTGCTACACCTCGGCGGACAGCGTGCTTCAGATCGCGGCGCACGAAGAGCATTTCGGGCTGCAACGGCTGTATGATCTGTGCGAGGCCATCGCCCCGATGCTGCACGAGCGGCGTGTGGGCCGGGTCATTGCGCGCCCGTTTCTGGGCGACGCGGAGACGGGGTTCGAGCGCACGGTGAACCGCCGGGATTTCGCGCTGGCCGCGCCGGAGCGGACGCTTCTGGATTGGGTGTATGACGCGGGGCGTGCGATGCATGCGGTCGGCAAGATCGGTGATATTTTCGCCCACCGGGGCGTGACGGATAATGCCAAGGGCGCGGATGTGGACCTGATGGAGGCGATGATCGGCCTGGGCGGCACGGCGGAGGACGGGAGCCTGACCTTTGCCAATTTCGTGGAGTTCGATTCCAAGTATGGACACCGGCGCGACGTGGCGGGCTATGCCGCGCACCTGGAATGGTTCGACGCGCAGTTGGGCCGGTTCTTCGATACGCTCAAGGAGGGGGACCTGGTGATCTTCACGGCGGATCATGGCAACGATCCCACCTGGGTTGGCACGGATCATACGCGCGAGCGTGTGCCGGTCCTGTGCCACGGTATCGGCACGCGGGCGCTGGGCCAGATCGGCTTTACCGACGTGGCGGCGAGTGTTGCGGACCATCTGGGGCTGTCTGAGCGTGGGGCGGGGAGGTCGTTCCTGTGATCGACGAGGAATTGGCCGACGCGTTGAAACGCATGCCCAAGGTGGAGCTTCATCATCACATCGAAGGCGCCGCGCCGCCGGCGTTCATCCGTGGGTTGGCGGATGAGAAGGGCTTGGATATTTCGCACATTTTTGACCGGAAGGGCGCCTATGCCTACCGGGATTTCTTGCAGTTTCTCAACGTCTACGAGGTCGCGACCACGCCGCTCACCAGTCCCGAGGATTACGCGCGGCTGACCCGCGCCGATCTTGAGGCCGCGGCGGAAGAGAACGTCATCTACCTTGAGACCTTCATCTCGCCCGCGTTTTGCGGGGGTGGGGATGTTGCGGCGTGGACAGAATACCTCCACGCCATCGAAGAGGCGGCGCGCGAGATCCCGGAGGTCACGTTGAAGGGCATCGTCACGGCGGTCCGGCATTTCGGCCCCGATGCCGCGAAGCGGGCAGCGGTCTGNNGGTTTCGGCATGGGCGGAGACGAGAACGCGGGCGCGGTCTCTGATTTCGCCTATGCCTATGACGCGGCGCGCGAGGCCGGGTTGCACCTGACAAACCACGCGGGTGAATGGGCGGGGCCCAGGTCTGTGCGCGAGAGTATCGAGATTTTGCGCGTCGAGCGCATCGGGCATGGCGTGCGGGCGATCGAGGACCCGAAGCTGGTCGAGTATCTCGCGGCTTCCGGCGTCGTGTTGGAGGTCTGTCCGCAGTCCAACGTGGCGCTGGGCGTTTACCCGGCCACCAAGGCGCATCCGATCGCCAAACTGCGGGACGCGGGCGTGCATGTGACCGTGTCCACCGACGATCCGCCGTTCTTCCATACCGATATGACCCATGAGTTCACCGAATTGGCGGCGGCCTTCGGCTGGGGCCTGGAC
>DOUP01000250.1 GCA_003520545.1 Maritimibacter sp.
GGTTTTCTGGTTTTCTGGGAAAAGCTTCGTTCCATTGATCGGTTGTCAAGTGTCAAGTGCCGTTCTTCGCGGAATTTTCGTTTGGGTTCACGCCGCTTTCCGACGCCGCCCCCGGCCTTCGACCAGCCAAGCTGCCACAGCCAGACTCGCAGCGATCAAGAGCATCAACCACGCGGGCGCCAATGGGACGATCCGCAGATCCTCAACCACATAGGCCCCGCGCGGCGTAAATCCGATCCAACCGCGCCCAACGGCCGCCCGCCCGGGTTGCACCGCCCGCAGGCTCGGCGCGCCATCCTCAACTGCGACCGCACCACCGCGCATCGGATCCATCACCGGCAACAGGTCCGCCTCCGATGCGATGGTTTCCTCGAACTCCTTGGGCGAAGCAGGGCCGACGGCTACCACGGCCTCTTGATCACCCTCGCTCAAGCGGAACAGCCCCACATCTCCGGTCGCAAAGGTGCTTTCAAATACCCCTGGTGCGACCTCTTCCATGGCCATGTCCTCTTCGGTGCCATCGGGCCGCGTCACGGTCAACGACCGCGCGCCCTCGTCCATCGTGCGCCGGGTCACGATCACTTCGCCACCCGAGGCTTCAGCGGTCAGCGCCTCTTCCTCAAGCTCCGGCTCCTTCATCATCCAATGCGCCAGCCGCTTGAGCAATTCCAACTGCGGACCGCCGCCCTCGAACCCGCGATCCCAGAGCCAGGCGTGATCGGAGGCGAGAAGCGCCACGCGGCCCTCGCCCACCCGATCCAGCGTCAGGAGCGGTCGCTCTCCCGCCCCGCTCATCACGGTCATCCCGGCCTCGGTCTCGGTCATCTCGATCAGCCGCATCCAGCGGCCCCAGCCATCCTCGGGCGCGAAATCCTCAAGCCCCCGCGTCACGGGATGCCGGTCGCCAAGGTCCGTCACCTCTGGCGAAAACCCTTCCTCCAGCACCCGCGCGGTCGGCGACCCCGGCAGCACATCCCCCAAGGGCGAACGCGCCAGGCTTTGCGCCGATGCCAGGTCAGGTCCGGCGGCGACCAGAACCGCCCCACCACCTTCGATGTAATCACGCACCGAGATCAGGTAGCTCGCGGGCAATATCCCCCTGAGCTTGTAACGATCGAAGATGATCAGATCGAACTCGTCGATCTTTTCCATGAACAACTCTTGAGTCGGAAACGCGATCAGGCTCAATTCGCTCACCGGCACACCGTCCTGTTTTTCGGGTGGACGAAGAATGGTAAAATGGACAAGGTCCACGGCGCTGTCCGATTTGAGCAGGTTGCGCCAGGTCCGCGTTCCCGGATGCGGAACGCCTGACACCAAGAGCACCCGCAACCGATCCCGCACGCCGTTCATGGTGACGACGGCGGCGTTGTTGCGGTCCGTCAACTCGCCTTCCTCCATCGACGTCGAGAACTGGATCACGTTCTGCCCACCATGGGTCAGCGTGATCGGCAGCGCCAATTCGCGCCCCACCGGCACGGTATAGGTCTGCGGTTCCTCCCCGTCGATGGCGATCGACAGATCGACGCTTTCGGTACCGGGCGCATCCCCCATGTCGTCGATGCGCAGGCGGATTTCCTGCTCCTCGTCAAGAATGGCAAAGGCCGGGGCATTGGTAATGGTCAACCGCCTGTCCCAGTCGTCCTCGTGCCCGGTCTGAAGCAGATGCAGCGGTGCCTGCAACTCGGGCGCAGCCTCCAGATCATGGAGTCGCCCGTCGGAAATCAGGACCATCCCGGCCACCCGGTCGCGCGGCAGTTCCGCCAGCGCCTCGCTGAGCGTGGTCATCAAAAGGGAGCCGCGATTGTCCTCGCCGTCCCCCATTCGGGTCACGCGCAATTCCAACCCTTCGGTCGCCGCCACCCGCGCGGTCAGCGCGTCCAGCGCGGCCTGGGTTTGCTCGGCGCGGTCGGACAGACGTTGCGAGGCGCTTTCATCGACGATGGCGACCATGATGTCACCCTCGGGCGCCCGATCTTCCATCTGAAGCGACGGCCCGGCAAGGGCGAAAAGCAATGCGGACGCGCCGAGGAGCCGCAACGCCCAGCCTTTCAATCCTCGCCAGAGCGCGAAGAGCAGAAGGGCCACGATCACGGCCCCGGCGACCCAGAGCACCGGCCAATCGAAAGCCGGGTCGAATATGACGGAAGACGCGTTCAATTCCCGATCCTTTCCAGAAGCGCAGGCACGTGGACCTGATCGGATTTGTAGTTGCCCGTGAGCACGTGCATCACGAGGTTCACCCCAAAGCGATACGCCATCTCGCGCTGCCGCTCCCCGGCAAAGCCCCGTCCCACCGGGTACATCGGCGTGCCGTCGTCATTGATCGCCCAGGCCCCCGCCCAGTCGTTCCCGCCGATGATGATCGGCGTCACCCCGTCGTTGAGATTGCGAAACGGCATGCCCTCGGCGCGTTCGGCGTCGGGTGGCGCAGCCTCGACCCAGACGGCTTGCCCGGCGTAGCGACCGGGAAAATCGGCAAGGAGGTAAAAGGCGCGGGTCAGCACGTGGTCGTTGGGCACCGGCTCCAGCGGTGGAATGTCTAAGGGTCGCGCAAGCTGACGCAACCGGTTGCCTTCCGCCGTTGCGCCCGATCCGAACCCGGCCACATCGCCGTCGCGTGTATCGAACATGATCATGCCGCCCCCGCGCAGATAAGCGTTGAGCTTGCCATAGGCTTCGGAACTCGGCGCGGCCTGATCTTCGGTCACCGGCCAGTAAAGCAACGGATAGACGGCCAATTCGTCGCGCTCGATGTCGACGCCGATGGGCTCCGCGGGCTCGACCGAGGTGCGCGCGAAGAGCTGCCTCGACAAGCCCCGAAGCCCGGCTTGCGACACCTCGTCGATACCGGGTTTGCCGGTTTCCACGTAAGCCAACGTCACTTGGCCCGCGCGCTCCGGCAACGTGTCGCTCTCGGTCAGGTCCTGGGCCCGCGCTCCGGTTGGGGCGCCCATGCCAAGCGACAGCGCGACCAGCACGACCGCCGCGCCAGCCCGTCCGACCCGCCGCCCGGTCAGACGTCCCGCCAGCGCGAGCGAGGCGATCACGTCGATGGCGAGCGCGGCCAAAGCAGCCAGCAGGAGCCAGCCGGCAAGGTTCACTTCTTCCCGTGCGCCTTGCCAACTCGGGGTCAGCGCCGCGGGCCATGTCGCAGGCTCCAACGTGTCGCCTTCCTCAAGGATATTCACCGCCACGCGCTGTTCATCGCTTGCATAAAGTCCGGGGATCAGGTCGGGACCAATCGCCCCGGCCAGCCGCTCGCCCGGAATACCGGGACGTTCCCCCGCCGCATCCAACGAGCCAAACCCATCCAGCAAGGTTTCGGGCACCCAGGTCGTGCCTTCCAACTCCGCCGCCTCCGGCGCACCGGTCCGGGTCGAGACGGCGAGGCGTTCCAGCATCTGGACAAAGAGCCCGGACAAGGGCAGCGACGACCACTCGGCATTGGCCGAGACGTGAAACAGGACGACCTGTCCGTCACCAAGGGCCTTGCGGGTCACCAGCGGCGTGCCATCGGCCAGCGCCGCGATGGTCCGGTCGGAAAGCTCAGGGCCGGGTTCGGCCAGGACCTGGCTCGTCACCTCGATATCCTCGGGCACCTCAAGCCCATAGAAAGGCGAGGTTTCCGGGAACGGCGCCAACCCACGCGGCTCACCCCAGGACATTGCCCCGCCCACGTCACGCCCACCAACGCGCAGGCGCACCGGCAGGAGCGGATCTGTCTCCGTCCGGCCGGTGTCGGCGGCAGCAAGGCGCGGCCCTGCGAACCGCAGAAGCAATCCGCCCTCGGCAACCCATTCTTCGATGGCATCCTTATCGGCAGGCGCGAGCGCGGCCACGTCGGCCAGCACGATCACGTCGGGGCTTGCCTGCACCAGATCGGTCAGCGCTCCCTCCATCACATCCGCCGTCGGCACCAAGGCTTCGCGCAGGTAATGAAGCGGCGAAAGAAGCTGGAGCCCCTCCTCGCTGTCACCGCCAATGAGCGCGACCTTGCGACGGCGCAGCGTATCATCGGCCAGCGTCACCGCCGCGGCCGAACGCGTGCCCTCGATTTCGAACCGGTCGATCCGGTTGCGCAGCTCCGGCGGCAGCGAAATCGCCTGTTCCGCCTCACGGGCCCCCGGCTCAAACGTCAGCGTCGCCCGCGCCAGTTCACGCTCCACGCCGGAGGGGTCCGGGCCTAGCCCGACAAGGGTCACTTCCTGTGCGGTCTCGCCACGCGAGCGCACGGCGCTCAGGTTCACCATCCCGTCCTCGATCCGCGCGGGCGGCAGGCCGATGCGCGGGCTGGGCGGCTCCACGACCTCGACCCCGCCACGTCCCTGCAAAGCGGTGGCGAGGGCAGACCGCCCCTCGCTCGCCAGACCATCAGACACCCACAATGTGTCAAACGCCCCGGCCTCGATGCCAGAGACCCAATCTGCCACCGCCGCGTGATCCACGTGGAATGGCTGGGGCACCAAGGCATCCAGACGCGCGCGCCCATCTGACGCCGAACGCAGAGGCAAACCACCCTCGGCGGGCAGATCGGACGCGGGCACCACGGCCACGCGTTGCCCGTTCGCGCCCGCACCGTCCACGCGCCGCGCCGCCGCCTCCATCCGCGCCCGCCAATCAGGCGCGGCGGCAAAGCTGTCGTCGATGAGGACCAGAAGCGGCCCGGAGCCTTCGTCCATAGGATCGGGATTCAAAACCGGCCCCGCAAACCCGAGGATCATCGCCGCAATCGCCAGCACCCGCAGAAGCAGAAGCCACCACGGCGTGCGATCCGCCTCGCTGTCCTCGTCCTCCAGCCCCAAAAGCAGCGCGACGCCGGGAAACGCCCGACGAACCGGCGCCGGCGGGATCGCCCGCAGGATGATCCACAGCACGGGCAGCGCGACCAGGGCGGCCAAGAGCCACGGCGCGGCAAATCCAATGGGGCCAAGGCTGAACATCAGGCGCGGCCCTCCAATGCCGAAAACGCCCACAGGAGGGCCGTGGAGGCCGACGTATCGGTATGATGCACATGATACTGCCAGCCGGTCATCCGCGCGAGGTAGGACAGACGCTCCTTGCGCCGCGCCAACCGCTCCAGATACCGTTCTCGCAGATCGCCTGCCTTGCGCGTCTCATATTCCAACGTGCCGCCGACCGAGTGGAACACCGTGCGCCCATCGAAAGGAAACGCCTCTTCGGCCGGGTCGAGGATTTGCAGCATTATCCCTGTCACGCCGCGATCCGCCGCAGTGGTGAGAGCGGCTTCCACAGGCTCAGGGTCGGCCATGAAATCCGACATGAACACCGCCCGCGCCTGACGCGGAAGGATCGACACATCCGGCACCGCGTAGTCAGCCGCGCGCCGTTCGATCAAAGCGTCAGCCATTCGGTTCACCTGAATGTGGCCGGTCATCGGGCGCATTCCCATATCGGTCAGGCCGACACGCTCGCCGCCCTGCACGAGCAGGATCGACAACGCCAGCGACAGAAGCGCCGCGCGATCCGCCTTGGTCGGCAGACCCTTGTCACTGGCAAACTGCATGGACTGGCCCCGGTCGACCCAGAAGCTCACCGATTGTGCCGCCTGCCATTCTTTCTCGGCCACGAAATGCGTGTCCGAGCGGGCCGAACGCCGCCAGTCGATGGACCGCGCATGATCCCCCGGCTGCGCGGCTCGATACTGCCAGAACGCATCGCCCATTCCCGGCCGCTTGCGCCCGTGTTCACCAAGCACCACGCCCCGCGCCAATTGCTGCGCATGGGCTAGCAGCGGCGGCAGAGGCGCCGCCAATCCTTCTGCACGAGGCCGAAGAGCGTCAGATGCGGTCAAGCCGCCGCCTCCCTGGGCGCGATGCTTTCGATCACGCCGTCTATGATACCGGACAGGCTGTCGCCCCGCGCCCGCGCGGCGTAGGACAGTGCCATCCGGTGAACAAGGACCGGGCGTGCCAGCGCGACCACGTCCTCGGGTCCGGGTGCAAGACGACCCTCCATGAGAGCGCGCGCCCGCGTCAGCAACATCAGCGCCTGCGCCGCGCGCGGCCCCGGCCCCCAGGCAACCGCGTCTTTCACGATCTGCGGCGCGCTGTCGTCATCCGGGCGGCAGGCCCGCACGATATCCAGGATCATGTCAACGATGTTTTCGCCCACGGGCATCCGGCGCAAAAGCGCCTGCGCGGCGATCAGGCTCTCGGTGTCGAACACCGCTTCGGCCTCTTCCTCGGTCGCGCCCGTGGTGGCGAGGATGATGTCGCGCTCGGCGTCGCGGTCGGGATATTCGACGTCGACCTGCAAGAGGAAGCGGTCGAGCTGCGCTTCGGGCAGTGGATAGGTGCCCTCCTGCTCCAACGGGTTCTGCGTGGCGAGCACGTGGAACGGTCGGTCGAGCTGATGCTCCTGCCCCGCCACCGTAACGGCACGCTCCTGCATCGCCTGAAGCAAGGCAGACTGGGTCCGGGGTGACGCACGGTTGATCTCGTCGGCCAGAAGCAGCTGACAGAACACAGGGCCTCGGATGAACCGAAACGCGCGGCGACCCTCTGCATCCTCTTCCAGCACCTCGGAACCCAGAATGTCGGCAGGCATCAGGTCCGGCGTGAACTGGATACGACCGCCGGAAATCCCCATCACGGTCGACAGCGTTTCAACAAGCCGTGTCTTGCCCAGTCCCGGCAGGCCGATAAGCAGCGCGTGACCCCCGGCCAGCATTGCCGCCATGACGAGGTCTACGACGGTATCCTGACCGATAATGCGCCGCGCCGTCATCTCCCGCGCCTTGGCCAGTTTCGCGCCAAGCGCCTCGATCTCACCAACCAGATCCTCTGCGGTGCCCGCCTTGTCCATGAAACATCTCCGTGTGACTATCGTTGGTCAGTAAAGGCCATGCGCCGGGAGGGTTCAAATGACAAAAGCGACAAAAACGGATGAGGTGCCAGTTTCTGCCGAGAGTCTCGCCGCCTCCGCGAAGGTGGCAGGCAAGAAGGGGCCGCCCCCCGTGGACAAGTGGAACCCCCCGTTTTGTGGCGATCTGGACATGCGGATCGCGCGGGACGGGACGTGGTTCTACCTCGGTACGCCGATTGGCCGTCACGAGTTGGTGAAGCTGTTTTCCTCGATCATTCGCAAGGACGGGGAGGATTATTTCCTCGTGACCCCGGTCGAGAAAGTCGGAATCACCGTGGACGACGCGCCCTTTGTTGCCGTGGATTTCGAGCGTGACGGTGACGGGCTTCGCTTTGTCACCAACGTCGAGGACGAAGTGATCGCAGGTCCTGACCACCCGATCCGCGTCGAGCGCGACCCGGAAACCGGCGAACCTTCGCCCTACGTGAACATCCGCCGCAATCTCGAAGCCCTCATCGACCGCAAATCCTTCTATCGCTTGGTCGAGATCGGTGAGCATGCCGACCATGACGGCGAACGCTGGTTCGGCCTGCGCTCGCAGGGCGCGTTCTTCCCGATCATCCCGAGTGCTGAAATGGAGGTCTAACCTCTCTTTCATTGTGCCGGAAATATCTCGGGGGTGCGGGGGCTGGCCCCCGC
>DOUP01000069.1 GCA_003520545.1 Maritimibacter sp.
TCGGCGCGACGATGGCGGCCATCCACATGGCCATGGAAAACATCGTTCGGTTGGCCGGGCTGGCGGGTTCGCCACGCCTGCGGTGCTTGAGGAGGTGGAAGGCCCCGACGCCGCCCACAATGAAGGCGGTGGTAAGGTAGGCCGCCGTGACCGTATGGGCCAAGCGATAGGGAAAGGACGGGTTGAAGATGATCTGCCAGAAGTCCTCGGGCAGGAATTGCCCGGTTCCCGGGTCGATGGAAAAGCCGACGGGCGTGTGCATCCAGCTGTTTACCGACAGGATCCAGAAGGCCGAGATGAACGTGCCTATGGCCACCATCGCGGTTGCAGCCATGTGAAGTCCGGGGCCGACGCGGTCACGACCGAAAAGCATGATCCCGAGGAAGCCCGCTTCCAGGAAAAAGGCCGACAGCACTTCGTAGGCCATGGGGGCGCCGATCACGGGGCCTGCCTTGTCGGAGAACACGGACCAGTTGGTGCCGAATTGGTAGGACATGACGATGCCCGATACCACGCCCATCGCGAAGGCCAGGGCGAAGACCTTCACCCAGTAGCGGAAGAGATCAAGGTAGCGGTGCTCCCTGGTCCAGAGCCACAGTGCGTTCAACACTGCGAGGTAGGAGGCCAAGCCGATCGTGAAGGCGGGAAACAGGAAGTGGAACGAGACGGTGAAAGCAAATTGGATACGGGCCAGGATAATGGCGTCGAATGAACCAAGCATGAAGCGCTCCCTCTATTGCGGCCGCTTACGTCATAGTATGGGCGACAAAGCCCCGAGGCGGTATGTGTCGGCTTGTCGCAAAACCCAGATATTTCATACACCTTTTTGTGGCCGACGTTTGAAAAAGGGCCTTACCACCCAACACCGGACACTGTTTCGGGTTCCGCGGCAGGGTACGGTCGCTCATTTTTGGCGGGGTTTTTGAAACTAATCCCGCTGCCCCTGCGTAGCTCCACCACATAGGGAGACATGCCATGAAGCAAATCATTCTTGCCGTCGCGCTGTCTCTGGCTGCTGTCCTGCCGGGCGTGTCGCCCGCGGAGGACGCCAATGAGACCGCCATTCAAGGCGTCATATCCAGCCAGTTCAGCGCTTTCCTCGAAAAAGACGTGGACGCCGCGTGGTCCTACGCCTCGCCCCTGATCCAGAACATGTTCCGCACGCCCGAGAACTTCGGCCGCATGGTCGAAAATGGCTATCCGATGGTATACGCGCCCAGCGAAACCCGGTTTCTGGAGCTTCGCGACGTGGACGGTGCGCTATGGCAGAAGGTGCGCGTGCGCGATATGTCCGGTCAGTATCACCTGCTGGACTACAAGATGGTCGAAACGGATGGTGGGTGGCTCATCGACGCGGTGCAGTTCATCAAGTCGGTCGGCCTTGGCGTATGAGCTATTGACCTGATCGGTGGATCGTCGTGTTCTGCGGCATGATCACGGGATACGAACCCCTCGACACGCCGAAAGCCATCGCAGACGACATCTGGATCGTCGACGGTCCTGCGATCCGGTTTTACGGGATGCCGTTTTCCACGCGGGCGACGATTTTGCGCCTTGAAAACGGAGAGCTTTGGGTGCACTCGCCGACCCGTCTCAGCAGTGCCCTGGCCGCGCGCATTGCGAGCCTTGGGACCGTCGCGCAACTGGTTGCGCCGAACTGGATTCACTATGCCTATGTTCATGAATGGAAAGACGCTTGGCTGGATGCGCAGACCTGGGCCGCGCCCGGCGTGGCCGAGCGCGCGGCCAAACACGGCGCGCCTTCCGATTTCGACCACCTGCTGACGCAAGATACACCTGCGGAGTGGGCGGGTCAGATCGACCAGATGATCGTGCGGGGGTCCGAGGTGCATCGGGAGGCCGTGTTTTTCCACCGGGCGAGCAAGACGTTGATCCTCACTGATCTGATCGAGAACTTCGAGAAGAAGAATCTTCCTTGGTGGATGCGCCTGATCGTGCCGCTTGTCGGGGTCGTGGACCCGGATGGAAAAATGCCGCGCGACATGCGGATGACCTTTGCGAAGGGCAAGGATTCCTTGCGCGAGGATGTGGAGCGCATGATCGCCTGGGCGCCAGAGCGGATCATCCTTGCCCATGGTCGCTGGTACGAACGCGACGCCGTCGCGGAACTCGAACGCGCGTTTCGCTGGGTGCTCTGACGCGGGCGAGCACCGTACGCTGCCCTCAAGGCCCTTTAATCACGATCTTCTACCCCTTTCCCTATCCGGGCCGATCCTGTCCTGCGCTGTTTGCGCAGCCCTCGTGCCCGCCTGCGGATCACGGAAAGGGAATTTCATGAATATCTCGATCACCGAGGGCATCAACCTGATGCCACCCCAGTTCGTCGATGGTCTCGCCGTTTGGTCGAGCGAAAACGGCACCGCCGGTTCGGCGACCTATGACGGGGCGGCCAACGCGGCCTATGTGCCGTCGGACCAGGACTTCGGCGGCTGCCTGGAGCTTCTGAAGACCGATGCCACGCAGAAATTGCGCTGGATGGGGCAGACACCGATCCTGCCGGGAACTTACCTGCGCATTACCGCGCGGGTAAAAGCGATGAGCGGGATCTTCCCGGACGTGCGGATCGCCGGCTACGCGATGGATGGATCGGACAACCATGTCGGCGGGCTGACCGAAGTCGGGTCGAGCGTGTCGCTCGACACCTATGGAAAGGTGGTCGAGGTCACGGCCATCGTCGGCACGGGCAACCGGGACGGGGTCGATATGATCTGGGGCGCCGGGCCGGTTTACGGGCATTTCGGCGTAGATCTCGTTGGGTCGTCGGGCGGTATCCTGCGGATCGACGACCTGATCATCGAAGACGTCACATCGGCCTTCCTGCGCGATATGCTCGACGTAGTGGACGTGCGTGATTTCGGGGCAGTGGGGGATGGATCGACCGATGATCGTCCCGCCTTCGCGGCGGCGGACACCGCCGCAGATGGGCGCACGGTGATCGTGCCGGAGGGGAGCTATTACATCGGCTCCTCCCTGACCATCCAGAACAAGATCCGGTTCGAAGGCACGGTAACCATGCCGGCCGCCGCTCGCCTCGCGCTCATTCGGAATTTCGACCTGCCGACATATGCAGACGCTTTTGACGACGAGGTAACCGGGTTCAAGAAGGGCTTTCAGGCCCTGATGAATTTCTCCGACCACGACAGCTTTGATCTCGGGGGGCGGTCCATTGAACTGACCGAACCCATCGACATGCAGGACGCTTTGAACGACTCGAACACGTTCCTGATCCGGCGGGTGATACGGAACGGTGTGTTTTATGCGCTGAACAGCGGGAATTGGGACCCCGAGGTTGCGACGTCCCAGGCGACCTACAACCCGAACAATCCGGAACAATTGACCAACGTCACCAACGCATCGCAGATCCAGCCGGGGTCCGAGATCGCGGGCAACGGTGTCGGGCGTGAGGTATACGTCAAATCGGTCAACGTGGCGGCGCAGACGGTTACGCTGACACAAGGGCTTTATGGCCCGAACACGACGCAGAGTTACACGTTCACACGTTACAAATACATGCTCGACTTCATGAAGTTCGAGAACCTGCGACGGCTGGTGTTCGACGCCGTCGAGTTCCAGATGAACGGCTACACCAACGGCATCCTGATGGCGAAGGAGGGGGAGAACTGGCAGTTCAAGGACTGTTTCTTCATCAAGCCGAAGGTGAAGGGCATTACGTCCGCTGGCCGGTCCTGTCAGGATTTGCATCTTGATCGCTGCCAGTTCATCTCGTCCGAACAGGGGCTTGCGGCAACGGACCGGGTGTCGGTCGGGTTCAACGTCAATTCCAACGACACCAAGATCCGGGATAATCGGTTTCAGCGAATGGGGCTGTCTGCGATTTTGAACGGGACCGGGCACCTGGTCCTCGGTAACCACATCTTTCAGGGCGACGATTCCTCGAACGCGCCACGGTTGGCGGGTCTTGTCCTCACGTATGAACCCGCGATGACGGTGATCACCGGCAACTACATCGACAACTGCTCTATCGAATGGACCAACGAGCACGACCCCAACCCGACTTTCGGCTCGGAATACGGGTTCGGCAATCTCACGATCACCGGCAATATCTTCTATTGCTCAAATGCGATCTCAAGCTTCCGGTTCATCCGCGTAAAACCCTACGGGTCGGGGCATTTCATCTCCGGCCTGCACGTGAACGAGAATACCTTCAACGGTGGCTCGGGCATCGACCGGGTGGAGGAATGGGATACCTCGTTCGCCTCCCCCGACAAGTGGCGGTTCCGAAACATCACCTTCGAGCGGAACAATTTCACGGCTGTCAGCCAGCGCACGATCAGCCCGGTTACGCTGGAGTTCAACCAGAGCTCGAACGCGAGCACCTGGACTCTCGATGTCTCCGCCTACCTGCCGTTTGGCGGCAATGCCCGCACGGTGGCGTCCGTGACGCCCGAGGGGGAGATCAGGGACGCTGCGAATAATCGCGTGACCGCGTTTCCCTATGCGCTCCCGAACGCGGGACCGAGCGGCAACTACGTTCAAGTCGTCTGGCCGAGCGCCTGCCGCGGCACGGTGCAGGTGGTGGCGCGGGTCGACAAGCCGATCTGAGCGGACCTTCCCATATGACCCGCGAAACGCCCCGGAGCCATCCGGGGCGTTGTTGTTTCCAGTCAAGGCGCGATGCGCGTCGGGACAGTATGATCGCCGGGCAAAGGCAGGAGAGTTCTACGCCCGACACCGCGCCCACACCCCCCCGGTCGAGAAAACGTCTGCGAAGGAGACCGACACCTCCGCCCCGACGCCGATGGAAGAGACCGAGCTTGAGCGCATGTTCGTGCGCTCCGGTATCCGTCTGTTCAAAACTGGTTCTCGGTCACGCAGGATAAAGCAGGATAAACAGGTGCGCCGGTTCAAGGCGCGGGAAACCGATCCTTTGGAGCGGTGGAACCTGTCCCCCGTGGACAAGGCTTCACAGGGTATCCACTGCGCAGATCACATCCTTGGGCTCAGCCTGTATCCGGATCACAGGGGGGATGATCCCGGCACGGCTGACAAGGGCGGGATAGCAAGGCTGCTTGCGGTCTCATTGTTCTGAAAGGCGGGCTTTCGCCTGCGCGGTGAGGCGAGGTTTTCCATCGCTTGGCGGGCGCGGCCAGGACGGCTATTGTTTCGGAAAACGAAACCCAAATTTCGGGGGCAGGCATGAGCCAGACCATCAATTTTTCACGCCGCGCGGCTGTCGCAAGCCTCGGGGCGGCGACCCTGCTCGCGGGTTGCGGACGTGGGCCGATCGGCGCGGCACTGGCCGGACCGTCTGATCCGGCCCCGGCCCGCCCGTCGTCAGTGGTAACCGACAACGCGGGTTTCGACAGCTTCGTCGCGAGCTTCAAGAACCGGGCCGAAGGGCAGGGCTACCCGCGCACGCTCCTCGACCGGGCGTTTCGCGGCGCGGGCTACATGCCCGACGTGATCGCGAAGGACCGCAAACAGACCGAGTTTACGCGGACGCTCGAAGACTACCTCGCCATTGCGGCGAGTGATGAGCGGGTGAAGAACGGGCGCGCGGTATTTCAACGCTACAGTTCGACCTTCTCGAAGATCGAAGCGCGCTTCGGCGTGGACGCCAAGGTCGTTGCGGCGATCTGGGGGATGGAGAGCAGCTACGGCGTGCGCCGAGGGTCCGAACCGATCGTGAGCGCCATGGCGACGCTGGCCTATGACGGGCGCCGTCGCGACTTTTTCACCAAACAGCTTTACGCCGTTCTGAAAATCCTGCGGGCAGGGGACACGACGCCCGAGAACATGCGTGGCTCCTGGGCCGGTGCGATGGGTCATACACAATTCATGCCGACGTCCTATCTTGCCTATGCGGTGGATTTCACTGGCGACGGACGCCGCGACATCTGGGCGGACGATCCGACCGACGCACTTGCCTCGGCGGCAAACTACCTCAAGACCTTTAGTTGGACGAAAGGCCAGCCCTGGGGCGTGGAGGTGAAACTGCCTGGCGGCTTCGACCTGTCGAAAGCCGGGTTCTCGATCAAACGCAGCCCGGCCGATTGGGCGGCGATGGGCGTGCGCGACATGAACGGGGGAAGGGTGCCAAACCACGGCGCGGCGCGGGTGATCACGCCGGCGGGTGGTGGCGGACCGGCCTTCATGGTCTTTTCCAACTTCGACGTTATCAAGCGCTACAACAACGCGACCTCTTACGCGATTGGTGTCGGTCACCTGGGCGACCGGATCGCAGGCGGCGGTCCCATCCGGGGCAGCTTTGGGCCGGACCCGCAGGGGCTGACGCTTGAGGATCGCAAGGACATTCAGAACCGATTGACTCGCAAGGGGTTTGACACCGATGGGGCCGACGGTGTCATCGGGGCCAAGTCCGAAGCAGCGATCCGGGCTTATGAAGCGGCCAATGGCTTGCCGTCCACGGGTCTTGCGACAAAGGCGCTCTTGATCCATCTGGGCGGGCGCCCGCGCGGCTAGAGCTCGTCGCGAAAAAGTGGGAGCCGGTTTTTCGCGTCTCGGACGTGCTCTATAACCCGGCCGGTGACCGGTGGTCGCAGCCTCTCGCCAAATCATGGCCCTCGTGTCAGGCTCCGCTCAGCGGCATTCTACGGTTGCCGGGAGGCAAACAATACGGAGAAGAGACCAAGGATATGTGGAACGAACGCTTCGCGACGGAAGACTACGTTTTTGGCAAGTCACCCAGTCAGTTCCTAGTGGCGCAGGCCAAGCATCTGGAAGGAGCCGAGACGGCACTCGCCATTGCGGATGGAGAAGGGCGCAATTCCCTGTTTCTCGCGAAGCAGGGTCTGGACGTCACGGCGATGGAAGCCAGTCCAAACGCGCTCGCCAAAGCAAGAAAGCTTGCGGACGAGGAGGGCGTCTCGCTGACGCTGCAGGAGGCGGACATCTTTGCCTATCCATGGGAGGCTAGGCTATATGACCGGGTCGTCGGCGTGTTTTTCCAGTTCATGGGGCCGGACCTGCGCGCCCGAGTGATCGAGGGCATGAAAGCCGCGACCGCGCCCGGTGGTCTGGTGATGATCCACGGCTACACGCCCAAGCAGTTGGACTTTGGCACCGGCGGGCCGAAAGCCGTCGAAAATCTCTACACGCCGGAAATCCTCTCCGACGCCTTCGCCGATTGGGAGATCCTTCGGTTGGAAGACTACGAGGTCGATCTGGACGAGGGCGAGGGCCATTCGGGCCGCTCAGCCGTGATTGATCTGATCGCACGAAAACCCGCGTAACGTCACGGCTTTTCGGCGCTCACGTCCCGTGGCATGAGAGGCCATGAGCCGTATCGCGAAATACCTCCCCCATGCCCGTGCGCACCTTGTGCTGGGCTTGCCCTTGATCGGCAGCCAATTGGCCCAGGTGGCAATCACCACGGCCGATACGCTGATGATGGGGTGGTACGATGTGACCGCGCTCGCGGCTCTCGTGCTCTCCGCGAACCTGTTTATCTTCTTGCTGCTGCTCGGGTCCGGGTTCGCATGGGCCGTCATGCCGCTGGTCGCCGAAGCCCATGAGGCAGGGGACGAAACCCGGCTCCGACGCGCGACCCGCATGGGTATGTGGCTCTCGGTGCTCGCCGCTCTCGTATTCTACCCGGTTTTCTGGTTCTCCGCGCCGCTTCTGCGGGGACTCGGGCAAGCGCCGCACCTTGCCGAGATGGCGCAGACCTACCTGCGGATCGCCGGGCTGGGGATGCTGCCCGCGCTGTTGATGAACGTCTTGCGTTCCTACCTTTCCGGGCTGGAGCATACCCGCGTGCAGTTCTGGATTATCACCGGCGGTGCACTGGTGAATATCCTGCTCAACTGGCTCTTGATCTTCGGCAATCTCGGGCTGCCGGAACTCGGGCTCTCCGGCGCTGCCATCGCCTCGGCGAGCGTCAACTTCTTGGCCTTCGCGGCGCTCGCGGCCTTCGCGCTCTGGCGGTTTCCGCATCACGGGCTGTTCGACCGGCTCTGGCGGCCTGACTGGGGGGCTTTTGCGCAGGTCTTCCGCATGGGCTGGCAAATCGCGCTGACGACCGTGTCCGAGGTCGGGCTGTTCAACCTGTCCGCTATCATCATGGGCTGGATCGGCACGCTGGCGCTCGCAGCCCACGGCATCGCGCTTCAGATCGCGACGATCACCTTCATGGTGCAACTCGGCCTGTCCCAAGCTGCCACGGTCCGGGCAGGACGGGCGCTGGGGCGCAGGGATGGCGCGGCGCTGCGGGACGGGGCGGTTGCCGTCTGGGGGCTTGGTTTGGGCTTCGCGCTGGCCTCGGTCGCGCTGTTTCTATTGTTTCCTGACCTGCTCGTCGGTGCCTTCGTCGATCCCGACGACCCGCTGCGCGATGACATCCTTCGCATTGGCCGCGTGCTTCTCGTCATGGCCGCGCTATTCCAGCTGGTCGATGCGGCGCAGGTGATCGGAATTTCGCTCCTGCGCGGGCTGCAAGACACGCGCGTGCCGCTGATGATCGCCGCGATCAGTTACTGGGGGATCGGCGCACCGGCGAGCTACCTGATCGGCGTCACTTTCGGTGTGGGCGCGGTCGGGGTCTGGGTCGGGTTGGTCCTGGGCCTGGCTTGCGCGGCCGTGGGGCTGACGCTTCGGTTCCGGCACATTGCCGCGACCGTCTGAAGGTCAGTCGCCCTTCATCAGGCGCTCGGCCTTCTTGCGCACCAGAAGCGTGCGCAGGTCGTGCATCGCCATGAGCAGGCTGTCGGTTACCATTTCAAGCTGATCGTCCTCGGCCTTGGTCTGCACCCAATGCGCGGTGTGATTAAGCGTATCAACCGAGCGCAGAATGTCGTCGATCTCCCGGGTGGCGAGAAGTTCGCGCCGTTTGTCCATCCAGTCCTGAATGGCGTTCATATCCGCATTGGAGAGGGTGCGCTTGCCATGCGGTTTCACGTCGCCGTTGCGGATATTCACCACCGCGATCTGATCCATTTCGATCCGGCGATGGCGGTTTTGCGTGTCCACTTTGAACACGAACGCCCCATTTTCGCGGACGCGGAAATAATATTCGGGCAGTTCGGTGGACATGGCGCTCGTTTTGTTTCTCGTTACCGCACACTGATAACCAAATTAACCAATTGGTGCCAGTCAATCGACTAGTTACTCCTACGTCAACAGTTCGGTTTCACGTCAGGGTGGCGCAGAATTGCTGAATGCGTTCGCAGGCTTGGGTCAACTGGTCCTCCGAGGTCGCATAGCTCACGCGGAAATTCGGGCTTACACCGAAGGCGGCGCCAAAAACCACGGCAACGCCGGTTTCCTCAAGAAGCTTGGTGCAGAATACCTCGTCGGTTTCGATCACGGTGCCGTCGGGCGTCGACTTGCCGATACAGCCCGCGATGGACGGGTAAACGTAAAACGCGCCTTCCGGCGTCGGGCAATTGATCCCGTCTGCGGCGTTGAGCATCCTGACCACCAGGTCGCGGCGGCGCTGGAACAGTTTCGCGTTCCGGGCCAGGAACTCTTGCGGGCCGTTGAGCGCTTCCACGGCGGCCCATTGGCTGATCGTGCAAGGGTTCGAGGTTGACTGCGACTGGATTTTTCGCATGGCCGCGATCAGGTGTTCGGGACCGCCCGCGTAGCCGATCCGCCAGCCGGTCATGGCATAGGCTTTGGACACACCGTTCACGGTGAGAGTTCGATCGTAGAGCGCGGGCTCTACCTGGGCCGGGGAATAGAATGTGAAATCGTCGAACACGAGGTGTTCGTACATATCGTCCGACATGATCCAGACATGCGGATGTTTCACCAGAACGTCGGTCAGCGCCTTCAATTCGGCCTTGGAATACCCGGCCCCGGTCGGATTTGACGGCGAATTGAAGATCAGCCATTTCGTTTTCGGCGTGATCGCGGCTTCCAACTGTTCCGGTGTCATCTTGAACGCGCTGTCGATGCCGCATTCCACTGTCACCGGCTCGCCGCCAGACAGCAGCACCATATCCGGATAGCTGACCCAATAGGGTGCCGGAATGATGACCTCGTCTCCGGGGTTCAGCGTGGCCATTAGTGCGTTGAAGAGGATTTGTTTGCCGCCGGTGCCGATGCTGATCTGCTTGGGCGTGTAGGTCAGCCCGTTTTCGCGCGCGAACTTGTCGCAGATGGCTTGTTTCAGCTCCGGCATCCCGTCGGGCGCGGTGTATTTCGTCTTGCCCGCGTCCATCGCGGCCTTTGCGGCGTCCTTGATGTGCTCCGGCGTGTCGAAATCGGGCTCGCCCGCGCCAAGCCCGATCACGTCACGCCCCGCAGCCTTCAACTCCTGCGCCAATGTCGTCACGGCGATGGTTGGAGAGGGTTTCACACGGTCGAGTGTCGCGGAAAGGAAAGCCATGGTCGCATCCCCGTTTGAAGTCAGGTTCGGCTTGTCTTAGGCTTCAGGGGAAACACGTTCAAGCGCCATCCGGCGCGCACGGAGGCTTTGGAGGCATTATGGACGACAATTGGTATTCCGATGAGGCAGCGACCTTCGGTGATCGTCTGGCGGCTGCGCGCGATGCGGTTGGGCTTAGCCAGAAAGAGCTGGCAAAGAGGATTGGGGTGAAGACCAAGACGCTGGCGGCGTGGGAGAACGACATTACCGAACCGCGCGCGAACCGTCTCCAGCTTATGTCCGGTTTGCTTAACGTCTCGCTCGGTTGGCTTCTCACCGGCGAAGGCGATGGTGTGGAGCCGCCGGCCGAGGATACGTCCATGGCGGATGCACAGGCGCTCGTCCTTGAACTTCGCGAAATACGCGGTGATATGACGGATGCGATGCAGCGTCTCGCGCGACTGGAGAAGGCGCTGCGCCACGTGACGCGAGAAAGAAACGAATGATCGAAACCACGGACCCCCGGTTGAAACGTCTGTCGATGCGCTCCTGGCGGCGCGGGATCAAGGAGATGGACATCATCCTTGGGCATTACAGCGACGATCGGCTGGTGGGTTTGGACGAGGAAACGCTGACACTCTACGATGCGCTCCTGTCGGAAAACGATCAGGACCTTTACCAGTGGGTGTCGGGCCAGGCTTCGCCACCGCAACGATTCGCGGGCCTGATCTCGGAAATCGCGGATCATACGGCCACGCGCCGCCACTGAAATTTGTCGTGCTGTTTAACCGAATATTCTGATTTTTGTTGGAAATCTGTCCTCACCGAGCGGTAAGGACGGAGGTCGGTATGAGCATTCATGGCCCGTTTTCGGGCGGAAACGAGGCGGGGTTCATGCCCCAGTACCTTGACGCCTTGTCGATGGTGGAGCGGCTCCATCGGCTTCTCCTCGATGTGATCAAGGATGAATTCGAGAGGTTGGGCGTGTTGGAAATCAACGCGGTGCAGGCGCTCTTGCTGTTCAACATCGGAGACAACGAGGTGACCGCGGGCGAGTTAAAATCTCGCGGCTATTACCAGGGGTCGAATGTTTCCTATAACCTGAAAAAGCTGGTCGACATGGGGTTCATGCACCATCAACGGTCCGAGATCGACCGTCGCTCGGTGCGGGTGCGGCTGACCGAAAAGGGGCGCTATATCCGGGACGTGGTGGCGGAGCTTTTCGAACGTCACGCCAAGGGACTGGAAGAGCGCAAGGTGCTCTCGCTCGATGGGATCGAAGAAATCAATTCCTCGCTCAAGCGCGTCGAGCGTTATTGGAGCGACCAGATCCGCTATATCTATTGATCGAGCGCGCCGATGGCCAAGGCTTCGATTTCGCGCAGGAGTTTCTTCTCCATCGCGCGGGCGTAGTCGTCAAACCCGTCGGCGACCTCGACAAAAGCGTCCGGGCCCCGGATCACCCGGTTCTTGAAATATTCGACGAGGTCATCGTCTCCGGGGCCGGCGCCCATGGAATCGATGGTCAGAATGACGAGCCCGTTGACCGTCACGTCCGCGAGCGGGCCAAAGTCATCGAGATCCTGGGGGCGCGGTCCCGTGTTCGATTTTCCGTCGCCAGAAATGTCGAGCGTCGCTTTCCAGCAGGCCGGCCCCTGCGACAAGGCCCGCGCGCCGGTCGCCATCGCG
>DOUP01000064.1 GCA_003520545.1 Maritimibacter sp.
TGCAGGACGCGGGCGGCATCGAGCTGGGTAAGGTCACCGCGGTCCACAATCACGGCGCGGGCGATCTTCTGGAGATCACCGGTCCTGGCTTCAAGAACCCGGCGCTTCTTCCGTTCACGATGGAAAACGTCCCCACCGTGGACCTGACTGCGGGCCGGGTCGTCATCGACCCGCCGGAAGGCGCTCTGCCCGAATGACACGCGTCATCGTCCACGCCGGGTTTCACAAGACCGGGACGTCGAGCCTTCAGGACTACCTGGGCCAGAACTGGGACGCGCTGCGCCCATGGCTCACCTATTACGGCCAAGGCGATGCACTGCACGGCTCGGCGGTGGCCGGTCGCATCTACGCCAAGAAGCCCTTCCCGTGGCGCAAACGAGCCTTCCGCCGGGCGCTTCGTGCAGACCTCGCCGCCCTGACCGATGCCGAGACCCTCGTGCTGTCGCGCGAGCATTATTCCGGTGTCATGCCGGGTCATCTCGACTGGCGCGGGCGGGTCATTCCAAACTTCCGACGTGCCGCCAAGCCATTGGCAAAAGTTATTGTCTCGGAACTCCGGCACCGCTTCGGACGGGATGTGGAAATCACGTTTCTCTACACGACCCGCGACAAGGACGACTGGATTCGTTCGGTCCACGGCCACCTGCTTCGCGTTATCAAGCTGAGAGATGATTTCGACACCTTCCGCGCGCGGTTCCCCAGTCTCAAAAGCCCCGCGGAAGAAGCGGAGATCATGCGCCGCACCCTTGCGCCTGTCCCCGTGGTCACCGCCGCGCTGGAGGATTGGAGCACGCATCACGCAGGACCGGCAGGGGTTGTTCTCGCCTTGGCAGGCGTGCCTGACAACGCGCAAGCTAGCTTGCCGCCCGCGCGCCCGACCAACCAGGGAAAGAGCGAAGAGATACGCGACGCCCTTCTCCACCTCAACCGTCAGGATCTGTCCAAGCCCCGGCTGCGCGCGGCCAAGAACCGTTTGCTGGACAGCGAGTAATCATCCCGTAGGGTGGACCCCGTGCACGCTCGCCCGGTCGTCAGATCGCGTTCGCGGAGTACATGGTTAGGAACGTCGCCGGGAGAACAGGGTGAGCTTTGGCCCCTACAGTCGCGCAGGTTTGGCGCTGGTGTTCGTGCCGCTATATGCTGGTCCGGTTCTCGCCGGTCTCTCTAACCATGGTTGGGCCACCGTCCCGATCTTCGCGCTTTTGTTCCTGGTCTTCATCGCAGCCACCCGGCGCCCCGATCTGCATCAACTGGACGGCTGGGTCTCGCTCGCGATCATGGCACTCGTGCAAGTCGCGTTGAGCGTCGGTGCCATCAGTGTCGGGTCGCTTGCCTCGGCCTTCATCGACATGTCGCCCTTGCCCCTGTGGTTCCCGCTCGCCTTGACCGCGGTCGCCGCGGGCTACGGCGCGTGGCGTTATTCCGACACAGCAGAGATGGATGTTTTTCTCGACAGCGTGATCGAGAAACTCGAAGCTTTCGAGCATGACGATAGCGCCGACCTCCCCGCCTATCACCCCACGCCATCCCGCAAGGTGCAGAGCGCGTTGGACGACCTTATTGATGCCGTTCAATCTCTGCCCGACGACGTCCGCGTCGGCGAGATCGACCCCTTGGTTCAGCGCTACGAAATGCGTGCTGACATCGACGGGTTCGACCCGCTCTACGACGCGGCGGGCGAGGTGGGCGGGCGCGAGGATCGGCGCATCGACCTTGCGCTCCTACGCTTCGTCGCCTCCCCGCGCATCCAACGCCAGCTTGTTGCCCGCGGCGAAGGCGCGCTGACGCCGATGCTTCTCCTGAACGCCGAGGATCGCGCGGTCCGGGCCGAGGCGCAGGCCAGGCTCACGGATCTGTTGGACGCGGGCACGCCAATGAGCCAGATGCCCGATCCGGTCTGGCTGCGCGACCTGGACGAGACCTACCCCGACGAGGGGTTTGCGGATCTCGCTCGCAAACTGGACCGCACCCGCTAAGCTTTCCAAGCTTGGCACGCGCTCTGCCCGGGCAAGCAAAGTCTTCCCAATTCACACGCGGCGGGCTATGCCCCGCGTCATGACGGAAAAGCCCAAATCACATGGTCGGCTCAAAGTGCGGCCCACGTTGACGCCGCGTGCACTGATGGAGGACACGCCGGATCTGGTGAACACATGGACCGCACGGGTCATCACCCTGTTTCCGAACGCGTTTCCCGGTGTCTTGGGTCAAAGCCTGACCGGCAAGGCGCTCGACATGGGCAAATGGCGGTTGGAGCCGATCGACCTGCGCCCCTTTGGTGAGGGCAAGCACAAGAACGTGGACGACACCCCGGCAGGCGGCGGTGCCGGTATGGTTCTGAGGGCGGACATCGTTTCCAAGGCGTTGGACAAGGCCGCCGAAGGCACACCCACCTCGCGCGGACGCTGGCCGGTGGTCTACCTCTCCCCACGCGGGCGGCGGTTCGATCAGACCATGGCGAAGAACTGGGCCCGGGCCGAGGGCGTGACGCTGCTATGCGGCCGATTCGAGGGCGTCGATGAACGCGTTCTGGAGGAATACCAGATCGAGGAAGTCTCGCTCGGGGATTTCGTTCTGACGGGCGGCGAGCTGGCCGCGCAGGCCATGATCGACGCGACCGTGCGGCTCCTCCCCGGCGTGCTTGGCAATGCCACATCGACCGAGGATGAAAGCCATTCACATGGGCTTTTGGAGCATCCGCAATACACCCGCCCCGCCGAATGGCGCGGTCGTGCGATCCCGGAGGTTCTTCTGTCCGGCAACCACGGCGCGGTCGAGGAATGGCGACGCGAAATGAGCGAAGCGCTGACCCGCGCCCGACGCCCCGATCTCTGGGCCAAATACGAGGAAAACAAGGGCTGATGTCACGCCTTTTCCCTTGATCGGAACCGATTCTCGGCCTATACGCAGCGCGTCCGGAGCCGGAATCGGCTACCGGACCGTTTTTCTTTTGCCAGCCCGTGAGCGTTTCAGCTGGGCGTTGCGGCGGAGAGAACCGGGACAAGGAACAGTGACCTGAACCCTCCGAGGGGCGCGCAGATTTCGTAAGCCGCGAACCCCGTCTGACGATCGGAGCTCTGAGGCGCGGCAAACTTCGCGGGACAACCGTGAGCAATTTAGGAGTGGTCTAATGGACCTGATCGCAGAACTGGAAGCCGAGCAGATCGCCGAGCTTGGCAAGAACATTCCGGATTTCAAAGCGGGTGACACCATCCGCGTCGGCTACAAGGTGACGGAAGGCACGCGCACCCGCGTGCAGAACTACGAAGGCGTTTGCATCAGCCGCAAGAACGGCTCGGGCATTGCCGGTTCGTTCACCGTCCGTAAAATCTCCTTCGGTGAAGGCGTGGAACGTGTATTCCCGCTCTACTCGACCAACATCGAGCACATCGAAGTGGTCCGCCGCGGTAAAGTCCGCCGCGCCAAGCTTTACTACCTGCGTTCGCGCCGTGGCAAATCCGCCCGTATCGCAGAAGACACCACCTACAAACCGCGCAAAGAAGCCTGAGGAGCGACCCGATGAAAAAGGATACCCATCCCGACTACCACCTCATCGACGTCAAGATGACCGATGGCACCGTGGTTCAGATGAAATCGACCTGGGGCGCCGAAGGCGAAACCCTGACGCTCGATATCGACCCCTCCGCGCACCCGGCGTGGAACGGCGGTTCCTCGCGCCTGATGGATACCGGCGGTCGTGTCTCGAAGTTCAAAAACAAATACGCTGGCCTCGGCTTCTAAGCCAAGCGCCTCGCAGCGATACGAAGTGCCGCCCCGAGGGGCGGCCCTTCTACTTTCCGGAGGGGGAAAGTCACAGGTAAAAGTCGTGGGCGCTCAAATCGGCGGCAGATACGTCCATGAGGAACACATCGCCAGACCCGTAGTTTATCAAGGCCCCATCTGCTCGACCGTTCTCCAAGTCGAGGATGACGTCGGTGATCACCAGATCATCGAATGAGTGCACCCCTGTATTGGTCAAGTCGAGCCGATCGCCTTCAGCCCGGCGATAGTCTTCGACCGTATTGCGCCCTGTTCCAGAAAAGATGAACTGATCCGCGCCATAGCCCCCGATCAGGTAATCATCACCTGAGCCGGAATAGAGCACATCGTCGCCCGCATCCGCGAACAGGAAGTCGTCGCCGTCGCCACCTTCGAGCGTATCATTCCCCCAACCGCCAAAGACGATATCATCGCCCGCGCCCCCGCTGACGAAATCGTCGCCCTGCCCGCCGTAAAGCTTGTCAGCCCCGTCGTGGCCATAGAGATGATCGTTCCCGATGTGCCCCAGTATGACATCGTCACCACCGAAACCCTTGAGCGTGTCGTCGCCCATGTGCCCCATCATCATGTCGGCCTGATCGGTTCCGGAAATGACATCGTCCCCAACCCGTCCGAAGTGCTTTGTCTCCATCGCCATGAGAGCGGAAACACTCGGGCTCGAAACCAAGTGGTATTCCACCATGATCACTTCATCGGCCGCCAAGGACAGCGCGAGACGGCGGCCAGCACCGATTTCATCCTCGGATAGGACTTGGCTCTCACCCATCCAACAGCATTCACCCCAATTCCCGTTCGCTTGGGTGAGCACCACACGCTCTCCCTGAACGGAGCCATACCGCCCGATATAGGCCGTCAGGTCGAGCGATATGGACTGTTCGGCCTCGCTGCTCGAGGCGACGAAAACGACGAAACGATCCTCGGACCGGAACATCTGCACTTCGATCGCCCCCGCCTGGACTTGCGGCAAGTCGAGGTTCAGGTCGACAATTTGCAACCCTTCGTCGCCGAGAAAGGACACATCGACCGGCTCGGGCACTGGCAAAGCGACCTCGACCTCTGATCGTTCAAAGGCAAGAAATGCCGTTTCGAACGGATCGAGGTCGAGAGCCACCTGCCCCAGTGCAGCCGTTGAGCCTAGATCGGTGGACGTAAGCCGCCGGACCACCGCTTCAGTGTGCCGCGCGTTCGGATCGTAGTCATTCTCCGTGATTTCGTCGTTATCATCGAATTCGACGAGGTCCAAAAGCGACCAGATATCGTCGGCGGACGTGGCCGTGCCCTGATCGTCGTGATGTGCTTCACGATACCCTACCGCCTCGATTTGATCGCCGTGCACGTTTCCAGTCGCGCCAAAGAGCGTGAGGAGGTCGGAGACGTTCAGATCGACATTCACACCGTCTACGGCCCGCGACATCACGACGAAGGTGAGCGCATCGTCGGTGAGATAGGCATTCACTTCGATGCCCTCTGCGCCAAGACCGCCGACGCCGAGCGATACGTCGATGTCGAGCACCTGCGCGCCGGTCAGGTATTCGCCCATCAACCGGAACGTCGCCCCCGTCGGGCTGAGCCATGGTTCACCGGCGTCAGTGACTCCATACGTGTTGTTGGGGTTGGTCGGACCTTGTGCGATTGGCCAGAGCGACGCCGCTTCGACACCGAGCCGCGCGAAACCTTCGAAAGCCTCCACCATGATCGCGGAGGCCTTCATCCCGTAATGCTGCTCCGCGCTATGCTTGACGCTCCATTCCGTGACAGCGAGGCTGGCGCCGGCAAGCGCAGGGTCAGCGCCCCATTCCTGGCGAACGACATCGAGCGCGGTGAGCCAGAAATCCGCGGTCTGGGCATAGGGCCCATCACCTGCGAGAAGCCCATGGTCAACGTCCAGCGCGTCACCATCCTTGTCATATTCGTAGTGATAGATCACCTGGTCCACCGCGGCCTTCGCGGTATCGCTCAGCGCGTCGATGATCTGCCGCTGGGCGTCCGGCCAGGTCTCTTGCCACAGGGTCGTATCCCATTCCTGGCCCCAGGGAGTGCCGGATTGAATCATGAGGCTTGGCCGGGTCTCCACCTCGATCGGCGCTGCGTCCAGGGCGACGGACAATTGCTCCAGCATTTCGTTCGCGATCATGCCGTAAGTGGCACTGTCCATGCGCCCGAATTCTTCACCGTTTTCGTCCGTCCCCAAGGCGGCCCAGTATTCATTGCCGAGCTCGAACCCCTGGATCACGTCACCCGCTTCCACGCGCCTGTCGATTGCGAAGTCAACGATGCGGGCGATGTCGTCCTGAAACGCCGCCAGCATTCCCGGGTCCGCCGCATATGGGTCGGCCAAGAAGTTGGCATGTGCCTTCAACAAGAACTTGGTTGGCAACACCAGGATCACGCCAGCGCCCTGCCCGCTGGCGAAGTCAACGAAGTCGTCGAAACCGGTGTTCGCTGTGTGATAGTCCGTTCCGAAGGGTGCATTCCACCCGTCGTCCTCCAACATGTTTCCATGCCATTGCCACGCCTCGGTCATGGTCCCGCCGGGGTAGCGCAGGGCACTGACGCCGAGGGCATCGACGACCTGTTCGAGGGCCAGGTCAGCGGCGTCGTTGTATTGGTACAGGAAGTTGCTTCCAAAGAATTCCGACCCGATTTCGACCCGGCCATCGGGGTCGTTCGAGACGTATTGGACTGTAAGCGATTGTGTCGCTTTCATGGTTCACCTGTGATGCCCCCACAGGTTCGTTTCATGATTGCGTAGCATCACAACGGTGCGGTCAACTGTCACGCGTGCAAATTGTGCATAAAATCGAAGTGAAACCGGTTCGTCCATTCCCAGAACAGAATGGTTAACACGCCATGTATCACGAATACGAAACGGTACAAAATTTATCCCGTTTTCTAACCTTTTCGTCCACAGGTCCGACGTGGATCTCGGACAACGAGATACGGCGTAAGGCCGAATCGGGGTTTCGAGCCGGGCTCAGAAGTGAAGATCGGACGCCGACAGGCTCCCAGACAGCACATCCATCAAGAAGACTTTCCCCTCGCCATAATTGATGAGAGTTCCGGACACGGCTCCCCCGTTTACGTCCAGAACCTCATCAGTGATGATAAGGTCCGCGAAGCTTCCTGCGCCGGTTCCGGCAAGGTTCAGGCGATCTCCATCCGCGGAAACGAAGTCCTCCACATCATTGCGTCCGCGCCCGGAAAAGACGAACTCGTCCGCCCCGCCGCCGCCGATCATGTAATCGTTGCCAGGCCCGGGTATGAGCACGTCCCGACCCAGGTTGGCGAAGATGAAATCGTCGCCCTCCCCGCCCAAAAGGGTATCGTTGCCCCAACCACCAAAAACGATGTCGTTGCCTGCATTACCGCTGACCCAATCGTGCCCCTTGCCGCCGTAGAGACGATCATGCCCATCGCCACCGTGGATCGTATCGTTGCCGATGTGCCCCAAGATAATGTCGTCACCGCCCATGCCGAAAAGTCGGTCGTCCCCGGTATGGGCCAGGATCAGGTCATCCTGTGCGGTGCCGTTGATCGTCTCGGTCCAGAAGCGGCCGTAATGAATTACGTCCTGCGCGAACATGGTTTCGAACGTGGGCGGCGCGACCAGGTGGTATTCCACCATGACCACTTCGTAAGGATCGAGCTCCACGTCGATGGTGCGCCCACTACCAAGTTCATGGGCGCTCAGGGCTTTCGTGGTCGCGAACCACCGGGCTTCGCTCCAATGCGCATCAGGATCGTCTTGCACGATCCGTTCGCCGGACACATTGCTGTAGCGGCTGACATAGGCAGAAACGTCCAGGGAGACGGTTTGCACGGCGTCCGAGCGTGACGTGATGAAGACCACGAACCGGTCCTCGGATCCGTAGCTATCGACCTCGACCGTCTCGACAGCCGCATCTGCCGCGCTGAACCCGTTGTCGAGAAGGCTGAGACCAACCGCGTGCTCGGACAAAAGACGAAACGCCTCGCCGATGGGCGTGAGCATTCCCTCGTTTACGCCGTCTCCACCATCATGGCGTCCCGCCAGATCGGTCGGGCCGTCGATTTCCACGGGCCAGACGTGCGCCAAATCCACCCCGAGCCGCAAAAGTCCCTCGAACATTTCCAACAGCACGCCCGCCCCACGCAGACCCCATTGCTGCCAGACCGTGTGCTCCGGCCCCCACTCGGTAACCGCCAGTATCAAAGCCCCATGGACCGCTTCGTCCCACGAAGCACGGAACTGACGTAAATCCCAAGTGATGGACTTGAAATAATGATCCGCAAACTGGAACGGCTGGTCGCCCTGGGTCAGGACCGGGTTGGTTCTGATGTAATAATAGTGCTCGATCAGCCCGTCGACCGCATCGCGGCCCAGCGCCGACATCTCGTTGAGGATGTCGTCATTGGCGATTTCCTGATTGACCCACCATTCCAACCCGTTGTCGGCATACGCCCCCTCGTCGAAATCCCGTCCCCAGACCGCGCCCATCTGCATGAGGATGGGGGGTTGAGTGCCGTCAGCGCCCAGAACCTCGTCCATTGCCTCCTGCACGGCGACGGCCACTGCATTGGCCACGATGCCGTATTCCTTGGAGGTCATGTAGACCGCATCGCTCCAGTATTCGTTTCCGATCTCGAAACCCTGGAAAACCACGTCGGGATGGCGCGTCAGCAAGTCCGCGACGAAGGCGCCGATTTCTGCGACCTTGTCGGCGCGCAACGTGCGCGTAGCGGCCCCGACGGCGTCGCCCACGAACAGATGACTGATCGGAAGCACCAGGGTGACCGGCTGACCCTGTTTGACAGAGAATTGAAGGAATTCATCCAGACCGACAAACGTATGGTAGCCGGTCATATGCGCCGGTTGCGTATTCGGAGCGGCGTAGAAATCCTCGCCCCAATACTCGGTGACCGAGCCGCCCGGATAGCGCAACCCATTCAGCGAGAGCTCTTCCAAAGCATCCGGAAAACTGGAGCCGTCTTCCACGGAATTGTGAGTGAAGAGGTGGTTGCCGCCAAACAAATCAGACGTGACGAAAAAACCGGTTGGCGGCCGGTAATACATTTTCATGTCCATGGATCTCCCCCCGGACAGGACAAATAGCCGCCAGCTTAAATGGCTATCTATTCACCATTTGCCTCCGAGTTCATCTTATACATACCGTACTTCGGCCCAATTTCCTATGGGTCTATTTGGAAACAAGGCATATTCGGGCTTGCCTTGGACCCGGGCGCGAGAGTTAACAAGTTGCAGTAAAAGGCTTTCCCATGTTTCTCGACCTCCTCATAGCTCTTGTCGCGCTTGGAACCGGTGCGACCATATTCTCGAAAAGACTGCGCTTTTCGACCACATGGCGGGCCATGATCACGCCCTTGGCCTCCATCATCGGGTCGGGTTTCCTGGTATTGGGTCCGATTCTCGACCATGGGTTCGGGGGATTCGCCCCGCTTGTCATGGCCGGACTGTGCCTCGTTGCTTGGGGGTTCGGTGCGTCGATCCGACATAATATCGCAACCATCGACGCGACGGGCGCGGGATCGGGGACAACCACGCCCGAGATTACTGCCTCCGCCCTCCTCGGCTTCGCCTTCACGATCTCGGTCGCCTATTACCTCAACCTTTTTGGCGCTTTCGCCCTTAGCCTTACCCCCTTCGCCACCGATCTGAACGCGCGCATTCTGACGACCTTGGTCTACGCGGTAATCCTGTTCACCGGGTGGACGCGGGGTTTCGCGATGCTCGAACGCATGGAATACGCGACGGTCACGCTCAAGCTGGCGATCATCGCGGGGCTTCTGTTCGGCTTGGCCGCGTTCAATATCGACGCGATACGGCTTGGGGAATTTCACGTCGGGGAGCCAACCGTGAGCGGGTGGGGTGCCCTGACACTGACCTTCGGCCTTATCGTGACCGTGCAGGGGTTCGAGACGTCCCGCTATCTCGGGTCCGAATACGATGCCGTGACACGGATCAGGTCGATGCGGTGGGCACAGATGCTCTCGTCCGCGATCTACCTCGTCTATATCGCGCTGGTGGCTTACGTCTTTGCCCCCGATGCGATGGACCTGAATGAAACCGCGATCGTGGACCTGATGGCGATCGTGTCCCCGATCCTTCCCGCGCTATTGGTTGCCGCTGCCCTGGCCGCGCAATTCTCGGCCGCAGTGGCCGACACTGGCGGGTCCGGCGGATTGATCGAAGAGTTGACCCATGGCCGCATCGGAACACGGCAGGCCTACGCTCTGACCGTCGCCATCGGGCTTGCGCTGACATGGACCTCGGACGTGTTCCAGATCATCGCCTATGCCAGCCGCGCCTTTGCCGCCTATTACGCGGTGCAAGCGGGAATCGCGGCGTGGAGTGCCAGGGCCAACTCGCCAGCACGCGCGCTCCTATTCGCCTCGCTCGCTTTCCTCGGCGTCATGATCGCACTCTTTGGGCAGTCAATCGAATAGGCGACCTTCCCAATTTGAGCCGCGATACATATAGTGCCGGAAACCGCGTCGGGATGCGCGGAACAAGGGCAAGGGACATATCGCGTGGCGCATATTATCGTCGTCGGAAACGAAAAGGGCGGGGCCGGGAAATCCACAGTTTCAATGCATGTGGCAACCTCGCTTGCCCGGTTGGGCAAGACTGTCGGGGTCTTGGATCTCGACCTTCGTCAACGCACCTTCGGGCGCTTCATGGCGAACCGCACGGCGACCGTCGAGCGCGAGGGCAAGGCGCTTCCTTCCCCGGTCTATCACGAGTTGCCGGAGATCGAGCGGGACTCGTTGAAAGCAGGTGAGAACATCTATGATCGTCGGTTGAGCCAAGCGGTTGCCGAGCTTGAAGCGAAGTGCGACTTCATCGTCATCGACTGCCCCGGCTCGCACACCCGTTTGAGCCAGGTCGCCCACACGCTGGCCGACACGCTCATCACACCGCTCAACGACAGCTTCGTGGATTTCGACCTGCTGGCGCATGTGGACCCCGACACGCTCAAGGTCGAGGGACCGTCCGTCTATTCCGAAATGGTCTGGAACGCGCGCCAGCTTCGCGCACAGGCGGGGCTGAAGCCCATTGACTGGATCGTTGTGCGCAACCGGCTTGGCGCCCAGGCGATGCACAACAAGAAGAAGATGGGCGAGGCGATTGAAAACCTCGCCAAGCGGATCGGCTTTCGCGTGGCACCGGGTTTCAATGAACGCGTCATCTTTCGGGAGCTGTTCCCGCGTGGCCTGACCCTTCTCGATCTGCGCGATGTCGGCGTCGTCGGCCAGATGAACATCTCCAACGTCGCCGCGCGGCAGGAGTTGCGGGACCTGATGAAGGCGCTGAAGCTTCCGGACGTGACGGTCGACTTCTAGGCCTCGACACGCAGCAATCCGCGACCTTCTCGACGGAAATGCGTCTGCTCCATCTCGCGAAAGTCGATCCCGTCGCTTTCGACGGCCATACGCGTGATGCAAAGGTTTTGCCCCTCTACATCCAACACGGCAAAGTCGTTCACTTCCCCCCGCAGCCGGGTGGACAGCGACGTTCCCGCGTGGACTTGCACCGGGCCGCTTACACCGGGACGTGTGACGAAGGGGCCGGCGTGCCACATGTGGAGATGACCGGAGAGCACCAGGTGGGCACCGCACCCCTTGAGCTTGTCGAGCGCCAAACCCGCGCGTTTCATCGGCTTTTTCTCAACGCTCGCGGTCTGTTCGAAGGGATGATGCGCGACGACGATGCACAGTTTGTTTCGGCCCGCCTGCTCGACCGTTTCGCAGACATGACGCATGGCACCGAATCGCGCCTTGCCCCGTTGGTGCGCGAAGCGGTCGACCGTATTGACGCCAACGACCAGGGCGTCGTCCAATTCGGCAACCGGTTCGAGATCCCAGGCGATCCATTCCCGGTAGGTGCGATACGGGCGCAGGATGCGGGATACGGGTTGAAACAACGGAATGTCATGATTGCCCGGGACGGCCATCCATCGCGCACCCAAGGCATCGAGAAATCCCCGCGCCTCGCGAAATTCGTGGTTTCGGGCCCTCTGGCTGAGATCCCCGGAGACGACGACGAGATCGGGCGCGGCCTCCTGGATGGCTGTCGACAGGGGCGCAAGCAGCTCTGGCCGCGCACGACCGAAGTGAAGGTCGGACAGGTGAATAATGCGGGTCATTGGGCATCGGTATCAGGATTATCGGGGCAGATCACGTCCAGCGCACCGGGGTCGATCCGCACATGAAACGGGCCCCGCATTGGCGCCTTTTCTCCATCACGCACCACCAGGCGTTTGCGCCTGCCCGGGTCGATCAGGATATCCCGCCCGGTAACCAGGTGGAAGTCGCGCCCCACCTCCATCCGTCGCGCCGCCAGCCGGGCCGCGTGTTTTACCAGACCGGCGCGGCCCACGTCGTCCGCGAGAAGCAGGGCCAGTTGGCCATCGCGCACGGCCTCCGCACCGTCGAGCTGGAAGCCCTCCAACTGAAACGCGGATGCACCGACGAACGCGAGGGGAGACTTCACCGAAATCCGCTCGCCATCCACCGTGATTGCCATGGTCATCGGGTCATAGAATCTGGTCAGGGCGCGGATCACCGACCAATAAGCTGCAAGCCGGGACCGGCCCCAGCGCTTGTAGGTGTCTTCCCGCTCTTGAAGGATCGCGGAATAGACCCCGATCGACGTGTTGTTGAGAAACACCTTGTCGTTCACTCGGCCGACGGCAGCAGGCGTCACCCGCCCCTGTGCCAGAGCGCGAATGGCCGCGTCGGCGTCTTGCGGAATGCCCAGCGCACGGGCGAAGTAGTTGAAGGTGCCCATCGGGACGACGCCCAATGCCACGCCCGACCCGGCCATCTCGCCCGCCACACCTGACAGGGTACCGTCACCGCCAGCGGCGATCACGGCGGTCGCGCCATCGTCCACTGCGCGGCGCGCCATCTTGTCGACCTTGCCGCCCTTGTCGTCCAAATGGACAGTCAGAGAGCCACCAGCGTCGAACACAGCTTGGCGCAGGCCATCCACGATGGACCCATCCCCTGCCTTGCCGGAGCGTGCATTGATGACCGCATGGACGTTGCTCAGATCGGGTTTCGTGGGTTTCAACATGCCGCCTTCCTTCGCGAAGGAAACGGCGCAACCCCCGCGATGGTTCCCTAGCTGGTGCTGGCCAACAGCTCGGCGTTACCCCCGGCGGCGGTGGTGTCGACGCATAGGTGACGCTCATGGACGGCGTGGCCACGGTCCGGCATTGCCGTGATGAGAGGCAGGATCGGGCCGTCCCGCCGCGACAGGGCCTTGGCATAGCTACGTGCGGTTTCCTGATCTCCCCACCAGAGCACGCCCGACACGCCGTCGATGTCTCGCAGCACGTCAGGAGAAAGCGTCCCCTCCGCCACAACGGCAACACCGCCCACGGCCGTGACGGCCTCGACCTGCGAAGCCGCGGCCTCCGGTCCCGGACCAAGACACAGAAGCGGCGCGCGCGTCACCTCTTCCAGCCGGTTCAATTCACCCGTCGGTCCGGGCAGGAGTCGCTCGGAGACGCGCTGTTCGGTCGTGTCCGACAGTGTCGTCTTGAGGGCGTCTTCATTCGCACGCCTGTCCCAAGCGCCGTTTTGTTCGGGAGCGGGCAAGGGTGCTGCGAACCTTGGTACATAATTCGGCCCGCCTGCTTTGGGCCCTGTGCCGGACAATCCTTCACCGCCGAACGGCTGGCTCCCAACGATGGCACCGATCTGGTTTCGGTTGACGTAAAGATTGCCGACGTGGGCCCGCTCCGCCACGTGCTCGACCCGGCTGTCAATCCGACTGTGAAGCCCGAATGTCAGCCCGAAACCGCGCGCGTTGACGGCGTCGATCACGTCGTCCAACGCGTCCGCGGCGAAGGTCGCAACGTGGAGGACCGGACCGAAAACCTCGCGTTCCAGATCATTGATGCTCTCAACTTCGATGAGCGTCGGTGCGATGAAATGCCGGTCGTCCGGCGTCTTCACCTGGTGCACAATGCGGGCGCGCTTGTTTTTCAGGTATCCGGCGATGTCCGCCCGCGCCTCGCCGTCGATGACAGGTCCGACATCCGTCGAAAGATCCCATGGATCACCCAGGGTGAGCGCATCCATCGCCCCTTTGAGCATCTCGAGCGTCCGGTCCGCCACGTCCTCCTGCACATAAAGGCACCGAAGCGCCGAACAGCGTTGACCGGCGGATTGGAAGGCCGATGCCACGATGTCGCGCACAGCTTGTTCGGGAAGAGCGGTGGAATCCACGATCATGGCATTCAGCCCGCCGGTCTCGGCGATCAAGGGCGCGTCCGGGGCGAGATGCTCCGCCATCGACCGCCGGATCACCTGCGCGGTTTCGGTCGACCCGGTGAAGACGACACCGTCGATCCTGGGCGAGGAGGTAAGCGCCGCGCCCACGGTTGCACCATCGCCCGGCAGGAATTGCAGCACCTCGCGCGGCACGCCCGCTTCGTGCATCAGGCGCACGGCCAACCCGGCGATAAGCGGCGTCTGTTCGGCCGGCTTCGCGATCACGCCATTGCCTGCCATGAGGGCCGCGGAGATCTGGCCGGTGAAGATCGCGAGCGGAAAATTCCATGGGCTGATCGCCGCGAATACACCCCGAGCCGGACGGTCGAGCGCCTCGCCTTCACCCGCGTAGTAGCGCAAGAAATCCACCGCTTCGCGCAATTCGCCCACGGCGTCCGGCAGCGACTTGCCCGCCTCCCGCGCAAGCACAGCAAAGATCGGTCCATACTCGGCTTCGTAAAGGTCAGCCGCACGCCGCAGCACGTCGGCACGCTCTTTCGGGCTGGCGCCCCACGGCTTCGCCGCATCGAGCGCCCGGGCCACGGTCGCTTCGTCGGCCTCGGTCACTTTTGCGACTCGCGCTCCGGTCGCCGGGTTTTTCACGTCCCGCGCGGTCCCACTGGCTTCGCCTTTGATCGACGGCGCGGCATCCGGGATACTGACTGCGCGGGCCGCGTCGATCCGAGCCAGGCTCTCGGCTTCGGTCAGGTCGAAACCAAGCGAGTTGTCACGCTCACCGAATATGCGGGACGGATGCACAAGCCCCTCGGCACGGTCCACTTTGCGCACCTCGTCCAACGGATCACGGGCGATCTCTTCCGGCGGCACATCCTCGTCGACGATCTGGTTCACGAACGACGAGTTCGCTCCGTTCTCCAAGAGCCTGCGCACGAGGTAGGCCAGAAGGTCGCGGTGCGCTCCGACCGGCGCGTAGATGCGGCACCGTTTATCGCCATCGCGCATGACCAGGTCATAGAGCCGCTCGCCCATGCCGTGGAGCCGCTGAAATTCGAACGCCACGTCGGGCACTTGCGCGGCCATATGCCGGATCGCGGCGACCGTATGCGCGTTGTGCGTGGCAAACTGGGGGTAGAGCCGATCACCGTAGCCAAAGAGCTTGCGGGCGTTTGCCAAGTAGCTCACATCGGTCGCGGGTTTCGTCGTGAACAGCGGGAAGTCAGGGTGGCCTTCCACCTGTGCGTGCTTCATCTCGGTATCCCAATACGCCCCTTTCACGAGCCGTACCATGATCCGACGATCCAGCTTCTCGGCCGTCTCGTTAAGCCAGTCGATCACAAGACCGGCGCGTTTGCCGTAGGCTTGCACCACGACGCCGAAACCGTCCCAGCCTGCGAGCGCATCGTCGGCCAGAACGGCTTCGATCACCTGGAGCGAGAGAACAAGACGGTCCTGTTCCTCGGCATCGACATTGAGACCGATCCCGGCCTTGGCCGCCTGGCGCGCAAGGTCGCGCAGGCGCGGCACCAGTTCGCGCATGACCTCATCCTGATGGGAGACTTCGTAGCGTGGATGAAGCGCGGACAGCTTGACCGAAATGCCCGGATTCTCGGTAACCGTCGCAGCCCCCGCCCGTTTGCCGATCGCCGCGATGGCATCGCGGTAGGCCTCGAAATATCGCTTCGCATCGGCGTGGGTCATGGCCGCTTCGCCGAGCATGTCGTAGGAATAGCTGAAGCCTTTCGCCTCCATTTTGGCGGCGCGGTCCTGGGCTGCTGAAATCGTCTCGCCCAAGACGAACTGACGCCCCATCTCGCGCATGGCCTGCCCGACAGCCACCCGGATGACCGGCTCGCCCAATCGCTTGATCATGCCACGCAACGTGCCTGCCAGACCGGGCTGCCCGTCCTCCAACACGCGCCCTGTCAGCATCAGCGCCCATGTGGAGGCGTTCACCAGCGGCGACGCGGCCTGCCCGATATGACCACCCCAGTCAGACGGCGCGATCTTGTCTTCGATCAACGCATCAATGGTTTCGCCGTCCGGCACGCGCAACAACGCTTCGGCCAGACACATGAGCGCGACGCCCTCGTCCGTGGAAAGCCCGTATTCACCCAGAAACTGCTCCATGATACCGGGCCGCGCGCCCGACCGGATGCGCCGCACGAGATCAGCGGCATCGCGGCTGATCGCATCCCGGTCCTCCCGTGTCAGGTCAGTCTGCGGGATCAGGTCGTCGATCAAAGCGCCCTCGTCCTGAAACTTGGCACTCTCGGTGAAGCGGGGAGTGAAGATATCGCGCATGTGGGTCTCCTTTGGATCAGGATACAAAGACAACGCTGGACCTTTCGCCCAAGTTCACGCAACCTGACGCCAGAAAGACTAAATTTTGGTGATATTTTGGACGAAACGGCCAACCTTGACACAATCGACAGGAAAATCCTGTCGGCCCTGACCGAGAACGCCCGACTCTCGATGGTCGATCTTGCTCGGAAAGTCGGGCTGTCGAAAACCCCCGTGGCAGCCCGCGTGCGCGCGCTGGAAGAAAAGGGCGTGATCCGGGGATACCGCGCGATCCTGTCCCCCGAGAAACTGGGGCTTCAGCATGTCGCCTACGTCGAAGTCCGGCTGTCGGATACCCGGCAGGCCGCACTGGCCCGGTTCAACGATGCCGCCCGCGCGGTGCCCGAGATCGAGGAATGTTACATGATCGCAGGGGGCTTCGATTACCTGATCAAGGTGCGCTCGCAGGACATCGTGGATTATCGCCGCGTGCTGGGTGAAACGATTTCATCCCTGCCACATGTCTCTGCGACCTCGACCTATATCGCGATGGAAGCCGTGGTCGAGCAGTCCTACGTGACGTTCTGACCTCGCTCGCGGAGAAAAGCGTCATTTTCGAACCTGCCTGGGTCGTTTCGGCCCCAAATGGCAGGTCTCTGTATCGCTATCGCGACGTCCGTCAGAACCCGTAGTCGGCGAGAATGGGTGACAGGATCGTCCAGTCTTTCGCCGTCGAAAGGTTTGGCGCGTGACCGTATCCTTCGAAATCCAGCACGCGCGGTTTCGGCCCGGTTTCCGCCATCTTCGCCGCGATCTCGGCGGTCAGAAGGTCGCTCTCGACACCGCGCAGAACGAGCGTCGGAAGGCTCAGACGCTCCCACCGATCCCAAAGATCCATTGCACCGCGATCCGCGTCCAGCACCGTGATGATGCGGGGGTCGTAATGGATGGTCAGATACCCATCGTCGCGGCGGCGCACCGAGGTTTCGGCCATGCGATGCCAAAACGGGTCATCGGCTGGGCCAAACGGCACATAGACCTCGCGCAACCAACTCTCGGCGGCGCGCACGCCGTCGAATGTGGGAAGCTCGGAAGAGTAGGTCACGATGCGGTCGAGCGCGGCATCTGGCACGTTGGGGCCGATGTCGTTGATGACCAGCGCCGCCACCCGTTCGGGGGTCTGCGAGGCGACCGTGATCCCGACCTGTCCACCCATGGAGGTTCCGATCCAGCGCACCGACCCGACACTGTAGTAATCCATCATGGCCCGGGCGATGTCGGCATAGTGGGTCAAGGAATAGTCATCCTCGGGATGATCCGCCCAGGACGACAGCCCGCGCCCGATGGTGTCCGGGCAGATGACGAAATGGGTCTGCGCGAGCCGCTCCGCCAATTCGTCGAAGTCGCGCCCCGTGCGAGCGAGCCCATGCCAGCAGATCACTGCCGGATTGGCCGGGTCGCCCCACTCCATGACATGCACCTCGTGGCCTAGAAGCGGCAGGAAGACCGAGCGCGGGGTCATGATTTGCGCCCCCGGATGATCGTTCCCGCGATCCCGGCAGGGAAGAAATAGACCAGCAGGATAAAGATGATCCCGAGCCAAAGGAGCCACCGATCCGGCGACAGGAGCACAGGCAGAAGCGGGATCGCCTCGGTCGCGGCGGCCGCCACTTCCATCAGGTCGCGCAGGTAGTATTGCGCAAGCACCATGAGCGTGGCCCCGATGGCCGCCCCCCACATGGTGCCCATTCCACCGATGACGACCATCAGCAGGATGTCGATCATGATGGCGAAAGACAGCGTGGTATCCGGTCCGGTGTATTTCAGCCAGGTCGCATAGACCGCGCCGGCCAGCGCCGCCGTCGTCGCGGCGATGACGAAAACCGCCGTGCGGTAGGCCACGACGCGGTAGCCGATGCCCTCCGTGCGCGCCTCATTCTCGCGGATCGCTTTCAGCACGGTGCCCAAAGGCGAGCCGACGATGCGCAGCATCATCCAGAACATCAAAGCGCAGGTGAAAAAGACGAAATAATAGGCCGCGATCTTGCCGTTCATCCGAACGCCAGCGATACGCAGCACCTTGCCCTCCTCGTCCGTCAGCAGCTTGTTCGCCGACTTGAAGACATCCGGCGAACGATAGGTGATCCCGTCCTCGCCCCCGGTCAGGCCGGAAAGCTGCGAGGCGAGCACAAGCGCAACCGAGGCGGCAGCGAGCGTGATCATCGCGAAGAAGATCGCTTTGACCCGAAGCGACAGAAGCCCGATCAGCACCGCGACCACGGCAGCGACCAGAACTCCCGCAAGCGTGCCGAGGATCCAGAAACCCCAGGTATTGTCGCCCTGCTTCATGGCGATGGCGACGCCGTAGGCCCCGAAACCAAAGAACATGGTATGCGCGAAGCTCACGATCCCGGTGTAGCCGATCAACAGGTCGTAAGACGCGACCAAAACGATGAAAACGGCAATCCGCGCGGCAACCTCGACCTGCCGCACCTCCTGGAAAAGGAACGGCGAGAACAGGAGAAGACCCCAGATGGTGAGTGCGATCGCTTTGACGGCAAATGTGCGGTTCATCGGTGCTCTCCTCACTTCACGGCCGGGGCGAGGCCATAGGGCCGCCACAGCAGAATGGCCATCATCAGAAGCATGTTCGATGCCAGCGCGAGTTTCGGGCTGAGATAGCCGACGTAGTTCTGCATCAGCGCCACCATGATCGCGCCCAGAAGCGTGCCCTGGATCGAGCCAAGCCCACCGATGATGACGACGATAAAGACGATGACCATCATCTCGGCCCCGAGCGCCGGGGTGATAAGCGTTTCATATCCCGCCCACATGGCACCACCCATGGCGGCCAGCCCGGACCCAAGCATGAAGACCCCGATGAACAGGCGGTCGATCCGGAATCCCAGCGCCTCGACCATCTCGCGGTTTTCGACACCGGCCCGGATCAGCAGACCCATCCGGGTCTTGTTCAGGAGCAGGTAAAGTCCGGCATAGACCAGTGCGCCGACGACAAAGGCAAACAGGCGATACACCTCAAGCGATGAGCCCCCGACAATGATGGTCCCTTCCAGAAACTGCGGACGCGGCACATTGGTCGGCGTCCCGCCCCATGTGGCAAGGATCAGCTGTTCGGCCACGATCAGAGCGCCCATGGTGATCAGGATCTGACGCAGGTGGTCGGAATACACCGGCTTGATGATCACACGCTCGAAAAACCACCCAAGCGCCGCGCCGAACACGATGGCGGCGGAGATGGCAAAGACCAGCGCCATGATGTTGAGCACGATACTGTCCGACCCGAGCCAGCCGCCGAAGTAGGCCAGAACGCTGGCGGCAACAAAGGCGCCGAAACTGACAAACGCCGAATGCCCGAAGTTGAGCACGTCCATCAGCCCGAAAACGAGGCTCAGGCCCGAGGCCATGAGAAACAGCATCATCCCCATCGCCAGCCCGGCCACGGTCAGTGTCAGCCACGAAGACGGCGCACCAATCAGGACGAAGGCGATGATCGCGATCGCGACGGGCAAGAGGAACACGCCCCCAAATCTTTCAACGATATTCACGCGACGGACCCTCCGTTAACGTTCTGATAATAAACCAAAAATGGTTTCGCGGCGAAACCCTGGCGCGAGGATTTACGCATCAACTCGCCTCCATCGACAGGCTCAGAAGCCGGTCTTGCAACGCCGTATCCGCGGCGAAATCAGCCATCGAGCCGGTGTGAACCACCTTCCCGTCATCAAGCACCGCCATGTCGCGACCCAGGCTTTTGGCAAAGGCGAAGTTCTGCTCCACGAGCAAAATCGTGGTCGTCTCGGAAATCTCGCGAAACGACTCGCCCATCGCGGAAATGATCGAGGGGGCAAGCCCCTTGGTCGGCTCGTCTATTAGGATCAGATCGCGCGGTTCGATGATCGCGCGCGCCACGGCAAGCATTTGTTTCTGCCCACCCGACAGGCTCCACGCCTGTTTGTCCCAGAATTGCTCCAACGCCGGGAAAAGCTCGTAGACGCGCGTCAATCGGGTTTGGTCAAACTTGCCCGATGTGGTGGCTAGCACCATGTTCTCGGCCACGGTCAGCCCGCCGAAAATGCCCATGTTTTCCGGCACGAAAGCGATGCCTTTCTTGGCGATGTCGGAGGTGTGGAGCGCGGAAATGTCCTCGCCGCGAAACGTCACCGATCCGATTGGACGATCCCAAAGACCCATGATGGACCGCAGCGTGGTGGTCTTTCCGGCCCCGTTCCGGCCCAGAAGGACGAAAACCCCGCCTTCCGGCACATCGAAGGTCACCTCGTGCAGCACGGAATACTGCCCGATGGAAACGTCCATGTTCTTGATCTGCAAAAGGCTCATGCCAGTTCCCCCGCGTTTCCGAGGTAGACGTCCTTGACGACCTGGCTCGACATGACCTCGCCCGGGTCGCCGTCCGCAATCAGCTCGCCATTGTGCAAGACGATGATGCGGTCTGCGAGCTGGCGCACCACATCCATCTTGTGTTCGACCAAGAGCACGGTTTTCGTATGGTCGTGTTTGATCTCGGCGATCAGGTCGAGCACATCCGGCGCATGGTCGAGGCTCATGCCCGCAGTCGGTTCATCAAACATGTAGATATCGGGCTCCATTGCCATCAGAAGCGCCACTTCCAGCTTGCGCTGATCCCCGTGGGGAAGCGCGGCGGCAGGCAGCTCGGCCTTGTCGGCCAGTTTCGTGGCTTCGAGATAACGCTCGGCCCGCGCGGTCAGTTCGGTCAGTTTCGCGACCGGCGTAAAGAACCTGCGCCCTTCGCCCGCCTGTGCCTGAACGGCAAGCCGAATGTTTTCCAGAACCGACAGCTTCGGAAACAGGTTCGTCAACTGGAACGCGCGGCCAACCCCGTGGCGGGCCCGCTGGCTTGCAGGCATTCGGGTCAGGTCGATCCCGTCCTTTTCCACGGTCCCCGTGCTCGGCGTGAGCTGGCCGGAGATCATGTTGAAGTAGGTGGTCTTGCCCGCCCCGTTGGGTCCGACGATCACGGTCAGTTCGCCGGGGCGAAAGTCGCAGGTCACGGCGTTCACGGCCGTGTGCCCGCCGAATCGGATCGTGAGATCGCGGGTGGAAAGCGATGGGTGTGTCATGGGATTTCTGAGGTTTGGGGTGGTCCCCGGCCGAAACGCTTGCCTGCACCGGCCGGGGCTATGCGATCCGGGAAGGGATCAGTTTTCGCGACCGATCGGAATATCCATCTCGTCAGCTTCGATGATCCGGACCTTTTCCGGGATCGCCCATTCCACGTCGTCATCGACACGGATCTTGAAGTGCAGCATGGATTGCAGCGCCTGGTGATCTTCCGGGCGGAAGGTCATTTCACCTTTCGGCGTGTCCCAGGTCATGCCCTCCATGGTGGCGATCAGGTCTTCGGTGTCGAGCGACGGGGTTTCGCGCAGGGCCTTCACGACAGCCAAGGCCGAGGCCATGCCACCAGCGGTGAAGAAGTCCGGCGGGCTGTCGAAACGCGCCATGTGCTCTTCCACGAGCCAGTTGTTGATCTCGTTGTCGAAGGCTTCGTAGTAGTAATACACAGCCCCTTCGAGACCCGGGAAGCGCTTGTAGGTCGGCAGAACCGGAAGGATGTGACCGCCCATCGACAGTTCGATGTCGAACCGGCCCGGATCCATCGACTGGAGTTTGCCGGGTGCATCGCCGCCACCGGCCCAATAGACCAGAACAAACTTGCGACCTTCCTTGTCCTTCAGCGCGTTGAAAAGACGCTCACCGACAGCGGTAAAGTCCGCGGTGCCCTGCGGCGCGTATTCTTCGGCAACAACCGTAGCGCCGGTGCCTTCGAGCGCCTTCTTGAACGCCTCGATCCCGTCACGACCGAAGGCATAGTCCTCGGCAAGCGTAGCGACATAGAGGTTTTCATCCGGCTGAAGCGCCTGCGCCTGCGCCTGCATGTCCATCGAGGAGTTGCGCGAGGTCTTAAACACGTAGCGGTTCGAATCCGGCCCCGTGAGAGAATCCGCAACGGCCGGTTCGACGATCAGGATACGCTCGTATTCTTCTGCAATCGGCAACATGCCAGTCGTCACACCGGAGGAGGTTGCCCCGACAGCGATTAAAGCTTCGTCGTCGGCATAGGCTTCGGCCAGCACGGCACGCGCGACATCAGGTTTGAACTGCGTGTCTTTCTTGATGATTTCGATGGGATGACCGTTCACTTCCATCGTCCCGTCCGTGGCATACTCAAGCCCCATCTCGAACCCGGTCTGGGTCTGCTTGGAAAAGGCTTCGAAGGCGCTGCCCGACATACCGTGGATCAGCGCGATCTTCACCGGTTCGCCGTCCTGGGCCACGGCCGGAGCGGCCATAGACGCAACAACAGAGAACGCGGCCAAAGCGCGTTTCATGAGTTTCATAGAGTGTCCTCCCTTTGGGCCTTCGCCCATGGCCCCGCCGAGCTTGCAGCCCTGCGGGATCGTTCATATCGTGGCATGAACCCTCACAAATCAGCGGGACATACACAACTTGGGGAAAATACGTATCGAAGACGCCTATGCCTCCGGCGATTTCACGGGTCTCGTTTTCGAGTATGCGCCCGTGGGGCTGGTCGTGACCGAAAGCCGCGTCATCCGCGCCTGCAACCCGGAGTTCGAGCGCATGTTCGGCTACGGTGAGGGGGAGCTCGCGGACCAATCGTTCGAGGTGCTCTACTCGTCGCGCGAGGAGTTCGTGAAAATCCGCGACCGGGGCATCGCCGACCTGAAAAACACCAACACCTACTGGGATGAGCGCGTTATGGCCCGCAAGGACGGCACGCTGTTTTGGTGCCGAACGCGCGGTCATTCACTGACCCCTGAAAACGATCCGTTGGGCCGGGCGGTCTGGAGTTTCGCGGACCTCTCCGGCCACCGCCCCTACCAGCCGCTTACCAAACGCGAAGGCGAGGTCGTGAACCTTCTGGCCGAGGGGAAAACCTCCAAGGAAATCGCGCGCGACCTGAACATTTCGCCGCGCACGGTCGAGGTGCACCGGGCGAAGCTGCAAAAGAAGTTCGGCGTGACCAACACAAATGCGCTCCTGCATGCAATGTCCGGCGTTCCCTCCGAGCGGATCGTCGGACGATAGTCCGGCTTATTCCGCCGCCGGAACCGATGCCATGCGAGCGTCGTCGCCCCCAAGCGCCTGCATCTGGTGCTCGGCCCAGAACTTGATGTCGTAGTGCCGGATCACGCGCCGCAACGCCGCCATGCGGTTGCGCCGCTCGGTTTCGTCCATCTCCAGCGCATATTGGATCGCGCTGTCCATCGACTTGTTCGAAAACGGGTTGGTCAGCAATGCCGATCCCATCTCGACCGCCGCGCCGGCGAATTCTGACAGGACCAACACACCGTCGCCATCGGTCCGTGACGCGCAAAATTCCTTGGCGACCAGGTTCATGCCATCCGCCAAGGGTGTGATCCACGCCACGTCCGCCGCCCGGTAGTAGGATACCAATTCGGTAAAGGGGATTGCACGGGAGATCAGAGCAATCGGCTGCCACTCCAGCGAACCGAAGCGCCCGTTGATCTGACCGGCCATCTGTTCGAGGTCCGACTGGATGTTCTCATAGACCGTCATGTTCTTGTTCGCCGGCACCGAGACATGCATCAGCCGCACCTTGCCGCGCAAATCCGGGTTGTTTTCCAACAGCCGCTGGAAACTTTCCAACTGGTCGATGCCACCTTTGGTGTAGTCGGTCCGACCGACGGACAAGAGCAGTTTTTGATCGCCGAGGTCCGCGCGTATTTCCTCGACCTGCGCTTTGGTTTCCGCGTTCTCGGCGACGTCGGTGATGTAACCGAAGTCAATCCCGACCGGGCTCGCCTGCACCCGTATGACCTGATCCCCATACTGCAATTCGGACGGCACGCTCACCTCGGTCAGCGCCGAAAACTCGGCGGCAAAATCCTTATCGACCTTCTGGCGCTTCGTCACGTCCACATCGAGCATGGAGCGCGCAGCCGAGACGAAATTCGCCACGTAGCGCGGGATGTGAAACCCGACCACGTCGCTGGCCAGAAGGCTCTCCATGATCTCCTTGCGCCACGGCAGCACGTTGAACATATCCGCCGAGGGAAAGGGCGTATGGTGGAAGAAACTGATCTTCAGGTCAGGCCGCATCCGGCGCAGGTATCCGGGCACCAGCCACAGGTTGTAATCATGCACCCAGACGACGGCGCCCTGGGCCGCCTCCTGCGCGGCGGCCTCGGCAAAGGCCCAGTTCACCTCGCGGAAGGTTGGCCAATCGACCGGGTCATAGTTGTAACGTTCCTTGAAGCCGTGAAGGATAGGCCAGAAGGCTTCCTTGGACGACACCTCGTAGAAGCTTTTGACCTGCTCGCTGGTCAATGGCAGGCGACTGACCGTGTAAGCGCCGTGATCGTCTTCGATCTCCACGCGCCGCTCGAAGCCGGGGTTCGACGGGTCGTCTGCCTCTTTCCAGGCCACCCATGCGCCGCTATCGAAGCGACCGAAGAAAGACTTCAGGGTCGGCACGATCCCATTGGGACTCTTGTTCTCGTGGAACTCGGTTTTCCCGTCGACTTCCACCTCCGTATAGGGTTGGCGGTGGTAGACGATCACGAGGTTCGAAGACATCGGTCTCAGGCTCCTTTGGGTTGGTTCGAGTGCAGGTCCAGCGCGGCGATGGCTTCCATGATGCCTGCCGCGCCATGCCCTGCGGCGAGATAGAGATGATCGAGCCCGGACACCCGCCGGACAAGCTCCAGCTCGGAATTACCGACTGCGACCGCTGGCAACCCGCACTCCAGCATCGACAGGTCATTCAACGTGTCGCCCGCGACGAGCACGCGCCCCTCTTCCATGCCGAGATGGGTGACGAGACGACGAATGGACGGGCCTTTCGAGACGCCTTTGGGTAAAACGTCAAAGAAACGGTTGTCCGAGATCAACCAGTCGAGCCCAAGCGTTTTCACCTTGATCTTGGCACTGTCATCAAAGGTCTCAGGGTCGAGATCATAGCTCACTCGGTAGCGAAAATCGGTCGGTTGAAGCCTCAATCCCGGATGGTTTTCCAACGCGCCGCGCACCCGCGCGCCGCTGTTTCGCCAACGTGCGGAGATGTCTTCTTCCAGCGGCTCGATCGGGCTGATGTCCGGGCGGCGCACCTCGGCAATCGTGGTTCCGACATCCCCCACGACGTAGTCAGGCCACGGCAAGTCACCACGGGCACACATGTCCCCGATAAACTGCGGGTCGCGCCCGGTGACAAAGATCAGCCCGACGGTGTCGCGGTTCGTTTCGATCCAATGGTAAAGCGTGTGACGCTCCGCCTCACTGCCGCCAAGGAAAGTGCCATCAAGGTCGGTTGCCAGCGTGAACTCTCGCTGGGCCAGAGGTTTGTCGACAAGGGACGCGATATTCATAAGCGGGCTCCAAATCCAAGCGTCGCGGTGGGTTCGGGATGATCGAGGAACAGATCAAGCGTTCGCGGCTCGCCTTCAATCGGACGCTTCCACAGCGCTGAGAAACTGGTCTCGATGTCCGCACCTTCGTTCAAAACAGCATTCACGGTTTCACAGATCGGCATCGGCACGCCGATGCGCCGCGCCAGATCGTGCACCGACACCGCGTTCACCTCGCCCTCCACCACGACCGGCTTGCCACCGAAACAATCGGCGCGGGGTGTGCCCTCGCCCAATTGGTTGCCCAGTGACATGTTGCGCGACGTGGTCGATGAACAGGTCAGCGTCAGATCGCCGGCTCCGGCCAGTCCGGTGACGGTTTCACGACGCCCGCCCAGCGCTTCCGCCAGTGCTTTCATCTCGTCGATCCCACGCGTGATGAGAGCGGCACGGGTGTTCTCGGCAAAGCCAGCCCCGGTCATGATCCCGCAGGCAATGGCGATGACGTTCTTGACCGCGCCGCCGACTTCGACACCGACCAAGTCATCCGAGACATAGGGTCGAAACGCCCCACCCGAGAGCGACATGGCCAGTCGCGCCGCAGGGCTGGCATTTGGTGCCAGCCGGTCGGCATAGGAAAACGGAAACGCGACGGTCGCGGCAGTCGGATGATCGAGCGCGGTTTCACGGGCGAAGGTCGGACCGGAAACGGCCCCGACCGGGTGGCCCGGTAGCGCTTCGGCAACCACTTCGGAAAGCAGATAGCCTGTGCCCCGCTCGATCCCTTTGCAGGCCAAGGCCACCGGGATACCCGCCGGGATGTGAGGCGCCATCGCCCCACAGATGTCACGCAGGGTCTTGGACGGCGTCGCTATGATGACCGCCTCCGCCCCCGCAAGCGCTTCGCCGAGGACGGCGGTCGCGCGAATGCCCAGAGGCATCCCGATTTCAGGAAGGTAGTCGGGGTTTTGCCCCGTCATGTTGAACGCGTCCGCCAAGTCAGGACGGCGCGCCCAGAGCATCACGTCGCGACCCGAGCGGGCCAGCACCGAGGCCAAGGCGCAGCCCCATGACCCGGCGCCAATAACGGCGAGGCGTGAATAGGGTTCGGTGGACGGCCTGTCGTCGCTGTCTCTCATCAATCACTTTCGAGCCGTTTGGCCCAGGGATTTCGTTGCTTGACCGATCAGGGGGCGGATCGGCGAAGGGGGCGAAAAGCACGCCCGCCAAAGGATCGCGACCGGCCCCTCTCCGCCCGGATCAACGGGGCGCGCGATCATTCTATCCGTAAAGGTATGACCTTCTCACACTTCAACAACCGAACGCCGCTGTGCAGCATCGGGTCCCACGGTTTTGTGAGGCTGCAAAAGGAAACCTGCCCAAACTCCCGACGAATTGCACAAAAAATAAGCAGGGCGCCAAGCGATCGGCCGCCAAATCGTGCGTATTCGCGGTTTAGATCGCGTCCTGTGCCAGGAAATGCCGATAAGCGTCGCGCACACCGTCTTCGAGTGAACGGACGTTGTTCCAGCCCATTTCAAGCAACCGCCTGCTGTCCATCAGCTTGCGCGGCGTCCCATCCGGCTTTGTGCTGTCGAAGACCAGTTCGGCGTCGTAGCCCACGACCCGCGCGATGGTTTCGGCCAGTTCCCGGATCGAAACCTCGACACCGGACCCCACGTTCACATGCTCGTAGCCCGAGTATTCCTTGAGCAGAAAGACCAGCGCATCGGCCAGATCGTCGCAATGCAGGAACTCGCGAAGCGGTTTGCCTGATCCCCAAATCTCAACCGTCTCCGCCCCGCTTTCCTTCGCCTCATGGAACTTGCGCAACAGCGCGGGCAAGACGTGCGAGGAGGTCAGGTCGTAATTGTCGCCCGGTCCGTATAGGTTTGTCGGCATGGCGGAAATCCAATCACGTCCATGCTGTTTGCGGTAAGCCTGCATCAGCTTGATGCCCGCGATCTTCGCAATCGCATACCATTCGTTCGTCGGCTCCAGCGGTCCGGTGAGCAGGCTATTTTCCGCCATCGGTTGAGGCGCCATCTTGGGATAGATGCAGGACGATCCCAGGAACAGGACGCGCTCCACGTCATTGGCATGAGCCGCCTCGGCGATGTTGGTCTCGATCTGAAGGTTCTGGAGCAGGAAATCGACCGGATGTGTATCGTTTGCGAGGATACCGCCCACCTTGGCCGCCGCCATGACAATCGCATCGGGTTTCATCTCGGCCATCCAGTTGCGCACCTCGGCCTGCTGCGTCAGGTCCAGAACGTCGCGCCCAGCGGTCACAACCTCACAGCTTTCCGCGCCCAAACGCCGCACGACAGCTCCACCGACCATCCCGCGATGACCTGCGACCCAGACTTTCTTGCCGCTCAAGTCATAGGCCATGGTCAGCCCTCGACCGATACGGGCAAGTCCAGACCGTGATCTTTGAGCACAGCGTACCGCCGAGCGGATTTGTAATCCTCGGCGACCATTTCCGCGCACATGTCCTGCGCCGTGATTTCCGGCACCCACCCCAGCGTCTCTTTTGCCTTCGTCGGATCACCCAGAAGCGTGTCCACCTCCGCGGGCCGGAAGTAGCGTGGATCGATGCGCATAAGCACGTCGCCAACCTTCACCGCCGGAGCCCGGTTGTTGTCGACCGATTTGACAGTGGCGATCTCATCCACTCCCTCGCCCGAAAATTCCAGTTCGATGGACAACTCACGCGCGGTCCAGTCGATGAACTCGCGCACGGAATATTGCTTGCCGGTCGCGATGACGAAATCGTCGGCAGTCTCCTGTTGCAGCATCATCCACTGCATCCGCACATAGTCTTTGGCATGTCCCCAGTCGCGGAGACTGTCGATGTTGCCCATGTAGAGGCAGTCTTCCAGACCCAGGGCGATGTTGGACAAACCGCGCGTGATCTTGCGGGTTACGAAGGTTTCGCCCCGGCGCGGGCTTTCGTGGTTAAAAAGGATGCCGTTGCAGGCATACATCCCATAGCTTTCGCGGTAATTCACCGTGATCCAATAGGCATAGAGCTTGGCGGCGGCATAGGGCGAGCGCGGATAGAACGGCGTGGTTTCCCGCTGCGGCGTTTCCTGCACCAGGCCGTAAAGCTCGGACGTCGACGCCTGATAGAAACGGGTCTTCTTCTCCAGCCCGAGAAACCGGATCGCTTCGAGCAACCTGAGCGTTCCGATCCCAACCACGTCCGCCGTGTACTCCGGCGCCTCAAAAGACACCGCCACATGGCTCTGCGCCCCGAGGTTATAGACTTCGTCCGGCTGAACCTCCTGGATAATCCGGGTGAGGTTCGACGTATCGGTCAGATCGCCGTAATGCAGCTTGAACCGCTGATGATCGGTGTGGGGGTCTTCGTAAATGTGGTCGATGCGCTGGGTGTTGAAGAGAGAAGCGCGGCGTTTGATCCCGTGCACCTCATAGCCTTTTTCAAGAAGAAATTCGGCGAGGTAGGAGCCGTCTTGCCCGGTCACACCGGCAATCAGAGCCTTTTTCATTCGAAACCTTCCCATGCGTCGACCCAATGGGGGTGGAATACTTGATCTCGCCATGAATGCAAATTCGGATCGCGGGAAAAGAGCCTCCCCGTCCACCGTCGGGGAGCTGTCGGCTACCCCGGTTCATCAGGGTTTGAAAGTCGCGCGAAGCGCACGCACCGCGCCGCCCAGCGCCCCGACATCCGAACCGACGGCGAGGAACTCGACCCCTGCGGCCTGATACGCGGCCGCAAGCTCAGGACTTCCAGTAAGGATGCCGCGCGCCTTGCCCGCCGCTGAAATCTTGTCGAAAGCCCCCTGAATGGCCGCCAGAACCTCCGGATGCGCAGGCTGTCCGGGAAAGCCCATGTCCGCGGAAAGGTCAGCCGGTCCGATGAAGATGCCGTCCACTTCGGGAATGGTCAGGATATCATCGAGCGCCGCCAGCCCGGCCCGGTTCTCGACCTGCAAGAGCAGGCATATCTGTTCGTTCGCCGTGGTCAGGTAGTCATCATACGTGTTGTAGCCCGACGCCCGCGCAAGCGTTGCCCCGACACCGCGCACCCCATTGGGCGGATACATCAAGGAGCGCACAACCTCGCGGGCTTGATCGCCACTTTCGATCATCGGCACCAGAAGCGTCTGCGCGCCCACGTCGAGAAGCCGTTTCAACCCGGCCCGGTCGTCGTCCTTGGGGCGCACGACCGCATTGGTCAACGGCTGCACCACGCGCAACTGCGCCAGCACGTCGCCCAACTCGCTCGGACCATGTTCGCCGTCGATCACAAGCCAGTCGAACCCGGCGCTCGCACAGATCTCTGCAGTCGAGGGATGGGCCAGCCCCATCCAGAGCCCGATCTGCGAACGGCCGGACTTGAGCGCCGCTTTGAAGGTGTTAACTGGAGCCGCCATGTGACCTCACTCGAATGAAATGGAAACCTCGCCAAACTGACCGAAATCAGCGCGAATGTCAGTGCCTGACGGGCATTCGATCGGTGCGATGAAGCTTCCCGACAGGATCACCTGCCCCGGCTCCATGCGCTGCCCGTAGTTACCCATGCGTTTGGCCAGCCACACGATGCCGGTCACCGGATCATTCAGGACCGCCGCGCCGAGCCCGGTCGCCTCAACTTGGCCACCGACCTCCACGATCGCCCCGACCCAGCGCATGTCAACTGCGTTCGGATCATGCCGCGCCTCACCCAGAACGATGCCCGCATTCGCCGCGTTGTCCGACACCGTATCGGTGATGATCCGGGGTGTACCGGTGTCAGGGTCAACCCGGAGAATGCGCGTGTCCAGGATTTCGATGGAGGGACAGACGTAGTCGGTCGCCGCCAGAACATCCGCCCGGCTCACCTCGCCCTCCAGCGGGGCTTTCAAAACGAAAGCAATCTCGGTCTCGATCCGAGGCCCGATGAAACGACCCTTCGGCACCGTATCCCCGGACCGAAACAGCATGTCATCGTAGAGCACGCCGCTGTCCGGGGTGTCGATCTTCAACGCCTGCTGCATCACCTTCGACGTCAGCCCGATCTTCCAACCGATGATCTCGCGTCCCTGATCCAGCTTCTGCGCCATCTGGGCAATCTGGATCCGGTAGGCATCGTCCAGCGTCATACCGGGGTGGCGCAGTGACAAGAGACCGATCTGCCTGCGCGCGCTTTCCGCGGCCAGCAGATCAGCCGCAGCCTGTGAAACCTCCGCATCCGAAATCATTCGTCCACCACCGTGTTGCGCAGGGTGCCGATGCCCTCGACTTCGACCTCGACCACATCGCCCGGGACCAGGTATTTCGGCGGATCGAACCGCGCCCCCGCGCCGGTCGGCGTGCCTGTGATGATGATGTCGCCCGGCTGTAGCGTGGTAAAGGTCGAGATATAGGCAATCTCTTCGCGGACAGGGAACATCATGTTTTTCAGGTGATCGTCCTGGCGCACCTCACCATTCACGCGCGTCACCAGATGGGCCTCGTCCAACTGCGCCGGATCGGTGAAGGGGACGAGCCACGGGCCGATGGACCCGGAGTTGTCCCAGTTCTTGCCTTGCGTCACGTTGAATTTCGCATGCCGCACCCAATCGCGGATCGTGCCTTCGTTGCAGAGCGTCAACGCGCAAATGTGGTCATAGGCATCTTCCGCAGCGATCCGACGCCCGCCCTTACCGATGACCACCGCAACCTCGCCTTCGTAATCGAGCGTATGGTTCTCCGGGGGACGAACAAGCGGTTGACCGTGCCCCGTGAAGCTCGACGGGAAACGCGGGAACAAGGACATGTGCTTGGGTTGTTGCGAGCCATCCTTGTATTCGGCATTCCGGTCGGGAAAATTCACTCCGACACAGATGATCCGGTTTGGCCGCGCAAGCGGGATCAGGAACTCGACCTCGTCCACGGCGAAATCGACGGGCCGCCCATCCGCCACATCGAGGATGCTGCCAAGCGCGTCCGCCTCAACCACGGCGTGCAGGTCGGGATACTCGGCAACGTCGGTTAGATCAGTGATCCCCTCGTCCGTCACAACCCCGTAGCGATCCGCGCCACCTGCGCGATATGATGCAATCCTGTTCATGATCCCTCCTCAGGGTGCCACGATCGGCGTGGCTTTCAGCTCCGCCTCGCGCGTGTCGACGCCGGTGAAGACCGAGCCATGCTCGAACCAGGATTTCGGCGCGGGCGCGCCCCAAAGCGTCTGCCGCTGCGGGTCCTTGAGATCCCACTTGATCGGCTCCAGATCCGGATCGACCGTCTGGTAGTCCGAACAGTAAATCTCGATCCGGTGACCGTCGGGATCGAGGATATACAGGAAGAACGCATTGGAAATCCCGTGCCGCCCCGGCCCCCGCTCGATATTGCCGACATAGCCCGTCGTGCTCATCAGGTCGAGCAGGTCGATGATGTTGAGCGGCGTCGGCACCCAGAACGCGGTGTGGTGAAGGCGCGGCCCGGTCCCGTTGGTGAAGGCGATATCATGCACGCCGCCCTTCCGGTGCGTCCAGGCCGCCCACAGATGCCCGGTTTCCTCATCCTCGGTGTATTCCGTGACGCGAAAGCCCAGTTGCCCGTAGTACTCGACCGCCTGGTCAACATTCGGCACGAAGCAATTGAAATGGTCGATGCGCAGCGGCTTCACGCCGCGATACAGCTCGTATTTCTGGTGGATCGGCTCCAGGCGCTCCATCTTGAAGTAGAATTCCATCGGAGACCCGAAGCAGTCGTGGGTGCGCAGGGTGCGCCCCTGGTATGGCCGCTCGACCCACTCGACGCTCTGCCCGAGTTCTTTGAAATAGCTCTCCGCCTTGTCGAGTTCTTCCTCGGAGAACACCTTGTAGGACAGGTAGTCGATCCCCGGCTCGGGCTTTTTCTTGAGCACCAGGCAGTGATGCCCCCGCTCCTCCATCGCCCGCAGGTAAATGGTGTCCGCGTCCTCGTCCGTGACCTGAAGACCCAGAACATCGGTATAGAACGTGCGGCTGGCCTCCAGATCGGTCACGCCGAATTCGACGTGGCTCAATCGGATGATGTTGAACGGCGGGGTCAGCACCGGGGCGGGAATGGGCATGTTTATCTCCTTATGACGGAAGGTCGAAGACGACGTTCACCTGCCCCGTGCCGGAGCTTGGGAAGTACTCCCCGATGACTTCGCCTTTGCCAGTGTATTGATCCCAGCCGAGTGCGGCAAAGAGCATGACGGTATCGTGCATGTCTCCCTCGCCATCACAGTTTTCGGCATAATCGGGCAGGATTTTCAGAAAGGTCTGCATGTCGCCACGCGCCCACATGTCGAGCACCATGAGGTCGACCTGCCGGTTGAACTCCTTGGAGATCGTGTAGGTGCCGTTGTTCTCGGCATAAATCTCGGTCGGCCAGATGTGGTGGCTCAGACTCCCGGAGGCAATCAGGGCGACCTTGCTGTCGGAGGCTTCGATCGCCTTGCGCAGGCCGACCCCGACCTTGCGCGAGCTGTCGTGGCTGTGCACGGTGCACATCGCGGCGACCGACACGACTTTCAGATCGCCCTCGGGGTTCATGTAGCGCATCGGGACCAAGGTCCCGTATTCCAGATCGAGGCTCTCGACCTGATGGCTCAGCGTATGGGTGCCCTCGGCGCTGGCGTATTCGGCCATCAGGTCGCCCAGCGCCGGATTGCCCGGCAGGTCATAAGGCAGGTCCTTGATGAACTGCGGAAATTCGCTCGACGCGAAGGTGCCTGCGAAATGGTCCTTGGCGTTGATATGATAGCCCGCGTTCACCAGCCAATGCGTGTCGAGCACCACGAAGGTATCCGCACCCGCCGCACGCGCCCGGCGACCGATTTCCTTCAACCCGTCGATGGCCTGCTTGCGGGTCACCGCCAGCTTTTCATCATTCTCCGACATGACCAGCGTGGGCACATGCGTGACCTTGGCGGCCAGAACGATCTCTCCCATAGTCTCCTCCCAGTGTCGCGCGTCTCTCCAGTTGGTTTAAAGGTGGCCTCACCCACCCAGCTTGGTAATCGCCGCGTCGGCCCGCGGGAACGAGACGTTGACCGTCTCCATGTAGAAGTCGAACGACCAGTCGCCGCCGTCCCGCCCGATGCCGGAGTTCTTGACCCCGCCAAACGGCGTCGGCAGGTGGCGCACGTTGGGGCTGTTCACCCACATCATGCCCGCTTCCAACTGATCCGTGACACGGATGGAGCGCTCCAGATCCCGGGTCCACAGGTAGGCGGCAAGCCCATACTCCACGTCGTTGGCAAGTGCGACCGCCTCGGCTTCGTCCTTGAACGGGATGGCGGTCAGCACGGGGCCGAAAATCTCTTCCTGTGCAATCGCCATGTTGTTGGAGGCTTGCGTGAAAAGCGTCGGGGACACGTAGCAGCCCTCATCGCCCAGCTTCTCCCCACCGGCAGCAATAGTCGCGCCTTCTTCCCTGGCCTTGTCGAAGTAGGAGAGAACCTTTTTCTCATGCACAGGGTGGATCAGCGGCCCGACCACCGTGTCGGGGTCGAGCGGATGGCCCACCTTGATGCGCCCCGCGACCTCCGCCACCTTTTTGCAGACCTCGTCATAAACGCTTTCCTGCACCAGGAGCCGCGAAGACGAGGTGCAGCGCTCGCCGTTCAGAGAATAGATCATGAAGGTCGCCGCATCGACCGCCCGGTCAAGGTCCGCGTCATCGAACACGATGACCGGGTTCTTTCCGCCCAGCTCGAAATGCACGCGCTTCAGGGTCGCAGCCCCCTGCCCCATGATCATGGACCCTGTGCCGCTTTCCCCGACGAAAGCCACGGCTTTGATGTCAGGGTGCTCGGTCAGCCGTTTGCCCGCGTTTTCGCCCAGACCGTTCACGACGTTCAGGACACCTTTCGGCAAGCCTGCGCTTTCCGCAATCTCCACGAGCAGTTTCGCGGTCATCGGTGAAAACTCGGCCGGCTTGTGCACCACGGTGCAGCCCGCAGCGAGCGCCGGCGCGATTTTCCACGTCGAGAGCATGAAGGGCGTGTTCCACGGCGTGATGACCCCGACCGGGCCGATGGGTCTGCGGCTCGTCACGTTCATCTGGTCGGCGTTGCGGGTCACCTCGCCATCCTCGGACGAGGGCGCCTGATCCGCGAAGAAGCGGAAATTGGCCGCCCCGCGAATGGCTGCTTTCGACATGAAACGAATGGCCTGACCCGTGTCCATACATTCGGTCAGCGCGATCTCTTCGGCGCGCGCTTCAATTGCTTCGGCCACCTTGATGAGAATTTTCTTGCGTTCCGCACCGGGCGTTTTCGACCAGGTGGCAAAGGCCTCCTTGGCCGCAGCGACCGCGCGGTCGATATCCTGCGCACCGGACGAGGCGACCTGACCCAAGACCGAGCCATCCACCGGGCTGATCGTGTCCAGCGTCTCACCGGACAGCGCCGCGACCGTTTCGCCCGCGATATGGTTCATCACACCGTCCTTGGCAAACCGTGCCAGAAAGCCTTCGGCCTTGGTCTTGTTCTCGTCGAATGTCGCCATCTCAGGCTCCTTTGCTCAAGCGTTTGTGGATCGGCGTATCTTTCCACGTCAGAACCGGATCGATTTCCCGGATTTCCAGGGACAGCGCCATATGCGTGCCGGACAGCGGCCCGGCCAAAGCGGCCTGCGCCGCCTGGAAGATCAGATCGCCGGCCCGTTTCAGGTCGTCTTGCGACCGCCCATGCCCGACCGAACAGGTCATGGTGAAAAAGTCGTTCTCGGGATGCCCGTCCGCAACGATGACGAAATCGGCGGCAAAGGCCCGGATGCGGATACCGGCCTGAGGGAAAATCCCGGCCTCGCTCATCGCATCATGCAACGCGCCCAGCGCGGTCTGCATATCCACGCGGCGCTCCAGACCCTTGGAATACTCGATACTTAGATTCGGCATCTCTCCTCCTGCAATTCACTTAACATGTTAAAGAAAAAGAGCGCAAGTCCCTTTCTCCGGGCCGCTGCAACGCGGCAGATTGCGCGCACTATTAACATGTGTAAGAAATTGAAAGACCTTACGAAAAAGGAACATTGCGCATGGACAACGACACACGGGACGACAAGAACGCAGGTCTAGGCACCACGCGCCAATCGCTCCCCATCATGCTTCTGCGTGCACGTGAATCGGTCATGGGGCGCTTCCGGCCGATGTTGAAAAGCCATGACGTGACCGAGCAGCAATGGCGGGTTCTGCGGGTGCTCTACGAGGCGGGCGAAGTCGACGTGACCTTCATCGCGCGACACGCCGCGATCCTCGCCCCGTCGCTCACACGCATTCTCAAATCGCTTCGCGAACGCGGACTGGTCGCGATCCGGCGCGACGACGCGGATGCACGGCGCTCCCTTGCCTCGCTTACAAATGAAGGACAAACCCTCGTTGAGACTGCAGCGCCCGACAGCTCGCGCACCTACGACGAAATCAGTGCGGCCTTCGGCACCGAGCGGATGGCAGCCCTGATCGAGGAGTTGGACGCCCTCATAGACGCCCTGGAGGTCCCGCGCACCGAGTGAGCCAAGGCATGACACCCGCGCAAGAGCCAGTCAACCCGCCCAAGCCCGTGACCCTGCTGCCAGCCAGCCGTATTGGCACCGTATGGGATCTCCCCGGCGGCCCCGCCCCTAGCCGGAATAGTATCCGCCGCCGTAGCGGGCATAATTGGTGCCATACCCAAGCTGCGATACCTTCCGGTAATTGATCTTGTTCAGCACCAGACCCAGCGTTGTCTGGTTTGATTTCTCAAGCCAGGAAATCGCTTCGCGCACCTGTTGCTTGGTGGTGCGGTTCCAGGCGACAACCAGAATAGTGGCGTCCACATGCTGCACGACGATCCGGGCATCGGGCACAAGAAGGATGGGCGGGGTATCTATGACGACCAGGTCATAGTGGTCCCGGGCCTGCCCAAGGAGCGCTGCAAATCGCTCATCGGCAAACAGGTCCGCCGCGTTTCCGTCGGTTTTTTCAGCCAACAGAACATCGGCCCCGAGCACATCGTCTCGAACCACCGCGTCCGCCAGCTTCTGCTGCCCTGACAAAACGGACAGGAACGTGCCCGGATCCTTGCCTTCGAACACCTCGGTTAGAACACGCCGCCGCATGTCACCTTCGATCAGCAGGCATTTCTTGCCAAGACCGTGGTAATTCTGAACCAGGGCCATGGAGAGCGAGGTCTTCCCCTCTCCCGGCAATGCCGATGTCATCGCGATCACGCGTGGCGGATTGGCCGTGTCGCGCAACAGGATCGACGTGCGGAAATTCCGCATGGCTTCGGCCACCGTCGAAGCCGGGTTCTTTCTCAGATACCGGATGAAGTCAGTCCGCGACCTGGACGCCAGCACCGGGATTTGGCCAAAGATCGGCTGGCCGCTCAACGTCTCAAGATCGCGCGGCGATTTGATCGTATCTGCCAACACGTTGCGCAGCACGACAAGCGACACACCGACCACTGCGCCAAGGATGGTCCACATCGCAACAATCAGTTGTTTGTTCGGCTCGGATGGAAATTTCGGAACGATCGCTTGTGACAGGATGCGACTGTCGGCTTGCTGGATGCCTTCTTGGGCCGCGGTTTCTTTCATCCGGGTCAGGAAATGCTCATAGAGCACCCGGTTTGCTTCGACTTCACGGGTCAATTGCTCAAGCCGGATCGCATCACGGTTCTGCTGTTCGACGTCTTCTTCCAAAGACGCCATGGAGATACCGATGGCGGACTTCTGTTGCAAAAGCCGCTCCAGCTCGGATTGATCACGGCGTTTCAGCAAGTCCAAACGCGCATTGAAAGCCGCGGTGTCCGGGTCGGATCGCTCCAAGTCCAGATCGTCGTAAAGGTCCGCAATGCCGTCGACCGTCGTCAGATAGGTCAGGCCGTTTTGCCGCTCCTCGATCTCGGCAATCTGGCTGTTCAACCGCGACAAGCGATCTCTCATGAACTTGAGCTGGCTCTCCAAAGCCATGAGCCCATCCGCACTGACAAGGTCGATACTCGATCGAAAGGCGCTCACCTCCCTGTCGGCGGCTTCCAGCTCGGATTTCATCCCGGCCACCTGGCGGCTCAACCAGGCCGAGGCCGCCTGTGTCGCTTCCAGTTTGATCTCGACCTGATCCTGAACATAAAGCCCGGCCAGGGTGTTCGATATCAACGCAGCCTTTTTCGGGTTTCGACTTTGCGCGCGGATGCTGAAGACGAGGGTTTCCTTTATGTTCGTTGCACGGATGTGATCGCGCAGGACACTGACCGTGTCCGTCCAGACCATGCTGGGTTCGACGGTCTTCGCTTCAGGTTCCGGGCCCAGGAAACGAGCGAAAACCCCAGGGGGCGTGTCGTTGGAAAGGTGCGGGTTAAACTCGGGGTCGGTCGTCAGATCGAGCGCATCGACAACCTTACCCAAAAGCCGGATGCTGCGCAGCACTTCCAGTTCCGAATTGATCGCCAGACTGTCCGAAAGGGACAGGCCCGCGGCCACGCTTTCAAAGCTGATCACGGGCTGTTGGCTGGCTTCGATCTTCACCTTGGATGTGGAGTAGTACACCGGCTCCAGAACCTTGGTCACGATATAGACGCTCGCCACAACGCTCACGGCAACGGCAACCGCGACGATCCACTTCCCTTCCCGGAGCCAGTGCAAGACCGTCTTCAATCCTTGCGCGCTGTCGCCTTGGTCATCCGGTATCATTGAAATGGTGTGCTCGCCCTAGTGGTCTGTCTGGCCGACTCGACTATCTCATAACGAGAACCAAACAATTTCAAACAACATTAGGTTGAGCGTAAACAGCCACGGCGGAACGCGCAAGTCTATGCGGGGCCAGCCCGGTCTGCGCCCCATGGGGCGGCACTTTGGAAGGACAAATGCCCCGGCACACCGGTGTCGCGCGGCGCAGAGGTGAATGCTGCGCACGCAGGATGCACGCCCTGGCAACCCGGCTGCACGACGATCCGGGCCAACCTTTTCCACCCCATTTTCGCATGTTTGAACCCGCGAGGAGAATTGAATGGCCCATTTGAACCTGAACACTCAGTCGACGATTCCGGATTATGTTGGGCGGGGATCGGCGAAACAATCGGCCAAGGTTTTCTACGCGGGGCGCGAGACCCTGGCGCCGATATTTCAGGACGAAAACCTGACCTTCATGTCCGGGCAACCGCTGCGGTCCGATGAAACCGGGCAATTCCAACCGGCCTATTTGATCGCAGGCACCTATGACGTTGAAATCCGTGATCCGCGCGGCACGCTCCTGACAAAGTGCGAGGGCATCGAACTGCGCGAAAACGACCGGGTCTCCTATGCGCAGATGTTCCCCTCGGTCGAAGACGTGCTGGGTGACGACACCCTGACCTATGACCAATCGACGGCGAAACAGCAGGTATCGGGCGGCGACCTCCTCCGGGCGGCAAAACAGCAGGTCACATACGAAGTCCTTGATGAGACCACCGACGGGGCCCACGTTGAAACGGCGGGTGGCGTGAAACTTGCACTCGCGGGTCGGACCTGGCCCGCTGCTGCCTTCGGGGTCATTGCCGCCAGCGATCCGAGCGGCGCCACCGGGACCGATAACGGACCCGCCTTCGACCGGCTATCTGCTGCACTCAGTGCCCACACAGGTGACATTTTACTCACCTTCCCGCCGGGGGTCATGCGAAGCTCGACAACGATCAGTATCGAAGGCAACGCCCTGTCTGGCCTTCACGTGGCGGGTGATGGCTCTCATATCGTCTTCACGCACGCGACACCTGAAGAGTATCGCAAGTATTTTTCGGTTCGCAGGCTGGACGGCAATGGTCGCCGTTGCGCGATTCATGGACTGACACTGGATCTCGCCCGCAACCCGCTCCGCACCAGCGGTTCCGACATGATCTGTGTCGGCGGCTTCAAGGACGTTTCGGTCGTCAAATGCATCGTGCCCTCGGCGGACAACATGGCGATTAGCGTTGACCGTGGCATTGTCACCGAAGCGGCATCGGTTCAGATTCTGGACAACCGTATCGGCGGCAAGCCCCCGGTTTCGGGGACCACACATGAATATGGGTCCATCGGCGATACAGGCATCTGGGTTCTGCACGCGGGCGGCGGGACAATTATCTCCGGAAACGTGATCGAAGGGACCGGCGACGACGCCATCGCGATCACGGAAACCTCGGTCACGGGTATCGAGGTGCCGGCGATCATCGCGAACAATATCGTCAAACGATGTCAGGGCACGGCTTACAAAAGCAGCGCCTCCAGTACGGTGTTTTCCGGGAACGTGGCCAAGTATACCCGCGGCGACATGTTCCGGCTGATCGACCTCGCTGTCGACGGCGGCACGGTCGTGCCAAAGAGCTTTCAGATCAACGGCGGGTTCGGGTCCAATATCGGCACCGCCACGGCCTCGGATCTCGACGTGGATGTCCTGACGTCCCACACGCATCGTTGCGGCGTCCATCTCCAGAATGTCGAAGGCTGCGGCTCTATCATCGGCTTGCACCTGCACACCACCGAACAGGAAGCGATCAAGATCACCTCGACGTCCCGCCCGATGCAATCGCTCGACATCCATTCCTGCGTGTTCGACACTATCGGTGCCCCGGGCGAGTCCGTGTTTCGCCGAGACGGCGGATCGAGCACATACGCAGTCACGGATATTACCTTCGCGCAGAACGTCATCCGCAACACCACCGCGCGCCTTTTTTCCTGGTCGGCGAAGGTCGCAAGCGGCACGGAGGGCAACCTTGACTGGCGGGAGAACGACATCCGCGATTGCGATTTCTCGGGCAATGCCCACCTGTTCAAATTCAACGGAACACAGACCCAGAAGCTCGTGAATTTCCGGTTCCACGGCGACCGTTGGAACGGAACGACCGGCCCCAGCACGTCGCTTGTGGAACTCGATGGTGCCGATCCGAGTGAATTCGAATACTGGATGTTTGATGATGGCACGCGCATGGTGCTCCCTATGGGTTCCGTGCGTATGAGGAACAACCAGAACCCCGGCATCATCGGCTTGTCCCCGACGTCACGTGTTCGCCGGGGCTGCAAGAAAACGATCCCCGGATCGCGGGAATTCAACGCATCGAACGTGCTCATGACTTTCGACCCGTCGAAAGGGTGGGAGATCGAGGCAAAGGCGATCCGCAACACCAACGCGGACTTCGACACCCTGCGATATGCGGCGACCTGGGATCCCAACAACCAGCGCGTTCTGCACGAAACCAGCATTGGCGGCGGACCGGACGGCAATTGTGCGCTTGAACTTGTCCATGTGGAACCGACCCATCCCGAGGATCAGGTGTTCTCCGGCACAAAAGTGCTTCAATTGCAGGGCACACCGACGGGGTGGACGGACGCGACCACCCCCATCGACCCCCAGATAGATTTTCAAATCACCTGGCGGCGCGTTTACGAAGCGGGTCACCCGGTCAAGATCGACTGACCCACCGCACAACATGGACTTTGCAGGTGAAATTCCCGCACCTGCAAAGTCCGATTGTATTCGGTCACTCTTTTGGGGCATCAAAAAAGAGGAATTGACCAGAATTCTGGCCGCCGCGGAGAACAATTCTCCAGGCTCCAAGGCGTTTGTCGGGAAAAGCGTGATGCCACAGAAGAAAGCCGTCATCCTGACAGGCCACTTCCCTGTTCAAAAGCGGCGCGCAAATATCCATTGGATTTCGGATCACCTTCAAGCCAACGGTTGGCATGTGACGATGGTGACGATGGGGTATAGCTGGGTTTCCAGATTTCGCGGCGACCGGCGCTTCAAGCAATTGAACGGGAACCGGCCACAGGTCGGGGAAACCGTGCATGACCACAACCTCACCTCCTTTTTCGACTATGCCCCTCTCCATCCGTTCAGTCTGAAGCAACCGATCCTTGATTGGTTTGCGCGTCCATTCCACCAATCATTCGTCTGGTTCTGGTCCAGACGCCTTGGCCGCTATGCCGATGATGCCGACCTCGTTCTGATCGAAAGCGGCCCTCCCATCATGCTTGCAGCCCATGTGCGCCGACTGGCGCCAAAGGCCGCGATGGTCTACCGCGTCAGCGACGATATGCGCGTCCTCGGGTTGCCGGATTTCCTGTTCCGGGCTGAATTGGAATACGCCCCCCTCTTTGATCGCATCAGCATGGCCAGCAAGCAGCTTGCGCGAAGGTTCGCAGGTTTGAAGACTGTCCATATCGACCCCGTCGGGGTGGACAAAGCCACCTTGGACGGCGACTTGCCGGACCCCTTTTCAAAGCAGGGCAGAGCCGAAAAAGAAGCGGTTTGCGCGGGAACCACGCAATTCGATGAACAGATCATTCGCACGATGGCGGAGCTGCGTCCGAATTGGAATTTTCACATCATCGGCAGACTTGCCAAAGATCCGAAACCGGGGCCGGGGAATCTGATTTTTCACGGGGAAATCCCGTTTCCGGACACGGCCGCCTTCGTGAAACATGCCGACATCGGGCTGGCCCCGTATATCGACAAACCCGGCGTCGAGTATCAGACGGCGCAGTCCAACCGCATGATGCTTTACCGATACTACGGACTTCCGATGATCGGACCTGAAAGCATCTGTGACCCGGACCTTCCAAACGTGGTCGGATACGACCCCGGTTCGGACGTCAGCATGGCAAAGGCCCTCTTGAAACTCGACCACATGGCCCGGGGGCCGTCCGACCCAAGGGTCAACGACTGGGTCGTCCTCTACGAGCGCATCGTGTCGACGCCGAAACCGCATGGGAAACATGACCTCGCCTGACCCGCAGAAAGCTGCGATAAAGTCCCGAAAGAGGATGGGGCCCAACGTGGAAGGCATGCCCAGATGATCAGATCGGCACGTGTCCTGTCGCCCTTGGCGCTGTTGATCGTCGTGTGGGTCATCACGATCGTCGTCGCCCTGCTGCCGCTCGCCTTTCCCGTCACATTCGACATTTCACTGGCGCTTTTGCGCCGCCAGGGCATGACGCCGGAGGATTTTTCCTGGATCGGCCTGGCTTGGCTCTGTCTGGCATTCGGGATCTTTGCCGTGGCCAGCCTGACAACCTTGCAGGTCATGCGCCCCCAAAAGCCTTTCCGGGGGGACATGGACTTCAACCGCATGGCGCGGATCAACTTTACCGTCGGCCTGGGTCTCCAAGGGATCACGCTCCTCTGGGTGCTTCTGACGGCGCGGGAGCTGGGCGGGATCGGTGCCTTGGCCGTGCTGGTCCAGCTCGATGCGCTCGAAGCCCGCGAGCAATTGCTCGACAACACGCTCTTCGTCGGAATGCGGATCATCTACGGGGCCTTGCCCGCCGTCGGGGCCATGGCCGCGACCCTGCTCGCCGCGGGAGCAAAGACCGGGCGGCTGGGTGCGACAGAACGCAGGATGAGCAAGGCAATTTTCCTCGCGACACTGGTCCTGCTCTTGATCCTCCCCATCGTGATGTCGCAGCGCCTTTTGCTCCTCCAACTCATCATCGCGTCCTATGTCGGCCTTTGCATGGTGCACCAAAGGCTTGTCGGTCAGAGGTATGTCCCGCTCGGCATCGGCCTGTTCATGTTCACATGGCTCGCGCGGGAAGCCTTGACCAACCCCACCGTTGACGGCGGGCCGCTTGAAGTCGGGATCGAGAAACTCGTGTTCTATTTCCTCAACGACCTGCTCAATTCATTCATGCCTTTCGGTCACGACTTCGACCATACCTATGGGTATTTCTCGTTTCGCTTCCTGGTGTATTTCACATTGACCGACGGATATTTCGCAACGCTCTTGCGGGATGAACTCGATCTGATCGGCGCCATTCGTGGCGGCGGCGCCTGGTCCGTCTTCACCACGCCCTATGTCGATTTCGGAGCAGTTGGGGCCGCCTTCTACCTGACGATCCTTTCGGTGCTGGTCACTGCCGCCTACCGCAAAGCATCGGAGTCCCCGGTGAGCGCGGCGATCTACGGTCACGTCGCCGCAGCGCTCCTCCTCAGCCCGCACACGATGTATTTCGGACATGCGAATTTCATCGCAATGCTGATCGTCACCGCCGTTGTCGGAGCGTTTGGCCGACACCAGGGCACCACATCGCGGGTTCAGTCCCCGCAGTCACCGACCTCGTGACCGCCAAGGTCCCGCGCGCATTCACCAACTGACCCTTGGGCCGGGAAAGCGGTCAAATTAGGCGTCCGCCATTTACACAACCTATCCGGGTGCGATACCCAATAAAGTGAGAGAATTCATTAAAGGAATTCGATGCGTATTTTTCATATGCTCACGCGTCTTCTGCGCGCCGGATCCGAGGAAAACACAGTCGCCACATGCCTTTGGCAGGCCGAACACGGCCATGATGTGACGCTGATCCATGGGCCCGACCCAGACCCGCACTGGGCCGCAACCTACGGCGGCAAACTGTCGTTCATTCAGATCGACAGCCTCGTTCATCCGATCAATCCCTTGCAAGATGTCAAAGCGGTACGCGCAACCCGACGCCTTTTCCGCGACCTCGACCCGGATGTCATTCACACGCACCAGAGCAAGGCCGGCATCATTGGCAGAGCGGCATCAAACGTCGCGCCCGCTGCCCTGGTCGTGCACGGTATCCACATCCTTCCGTTCGACGGCGTCAGCGCCGCGAAACGCGCGGTCTATGTTGCCGCCGAAAAATACGCCGCGCGACACACCGACCTTTTCATGGCGGTCTCCCGCAGCGTGGGCCAAGCCTATGTCGACGCCGGCATTTGCGATCAGGTGGAGCCGGTGTACTCCGGCATGCCCCTGGCGCGATTTCGCAATGCAACCCCACCCGCAGATTGGCCCGACCTTCTGGACCAGCCACCCGACGCGCCGCGTAGACCGGTGGTTCTGATGCTCGCCGCCTTTGAACCCCGCAAGCGGCACATCGGCTTCCTTGAAGCCATGACCAAAGTGATCCCCAACCATCCAGACCTGCGCATCCTCTTCGCAGGCAAAGGCCCCATCGAAGAGGAGGTCCGCGCGGCGGTCTCCCGTCTTGGCCTTGAAGACCATGTGACGTTCTGCGGCCATCGCGCCGACCCCCAGGCACTGATCGCCCTTGCAGATCTCTGTGTCCTGACCTCCGAACGCGAAGGCCTCCCCCGCGTGGTGGTTCAATCCATCACGGCAGGTACGCCGGTTCTGGTCTCGGACCTGCCCGGCATCGACGAGATCCTGCACGACGGGGTGAATGGGTTTATCACCGATGCGCACGACCTCGACGACACCGCGCAACGTCTGTCCGCGCTTTTGTCGGAACCCGCCATGTTGGCGAAACTGGCACAGGGAGCGCAGGAAACAGACGTCTCGAACTGGGACCTCGAACGCCTCGGCGCACGGACCACCGCGCTCTATAAGACCACGATCGCCCGGCGGCATGGCCATGCTGCACCCACGACATGACACGGGGAGATCTGCACATAAATGGACGGTTCCTGACCCAACGCATATCGGGCGTGCAGCGTTATGCCCGCGAGCTTCTCACGGCCTTCGACGGATTACTCGCAGGTGACCCGGCACTCGCAAATCATCTCGGACCGGTCCCGGTCTGGTATCCCAAGGGACCGCCCGTCATCGACCCGCCGCACTGGCGTGTGCTGGTCCCTACCGCCTTGCCGGGGTTTTCGGGACATGCGTGGGAACAGGTCACCTTGGGCCGCAAGGCTCGCGGCGGGTTCTTGGTGAGTCTCTGCGGATCAGGCCCGCTTCTGTGCCACTCCCAACTGGTCGTTTTTCACGACGCGAACACATGGACCATTCCGGAGGCGTTTTCGAGAACGTATCGCGCGTTCCACAGGTTTGTTCGCCCACGCCTCGCAAACCGCGTCCGCCGCATTGGAACGGTCAGCTCTTTTTCCGCCGGCGAACTGGCAACCTGTCTCGGCGTCCCGCAGGATCGGTTCACGGTGATATACAACAGCGCCGAGCACATCCTCACCCCGAACGAAGACCCCGAGACACTCACGCGCTACGGGCTTGAACCCGGGCAATACCTGTTCGTTGCGGGCAACCAGAGTCCGAACAAGAACATTGCCCGCCTGATCCAAGCCCGGCAGATCATCGGCCCCGGCGCGCCGACCCTCGCCATCGCGGGCGGGTTCACGACTGGCGTCTCGCAGGCCGATACGGCCTCGTCGGATGGTGTCATGTTTCTCGGTCGTGTCACGGACGAGGAACTGCGCGTGCTCTATGCCCAGTCGCGGGCCTTCGTGTTCCCGTCCCTCTACGAAGGCTTCGGCATCCCGCCACTCGAAGCGATGGCGCTGGGAACGCCGGTGCTATCCTCAAATTCCAGCGCCATGCCGGAGGTTCTGGGCGACGCGGTCAAGTATTTCGACCCCACCGATGCCACCGCGATTGCCGCCTGCGTAAAAGACTTCGTCGCTCTGCCCGACCGGGACCGACACGCTCTTGCCATGCGGGGACAAGAGCGGGCGGGTCGGTTCAGCTGGGCCACGAGCGCGCATCATCTGCTTGACCTTGTCTTGCAGGAAACCGGAGCCGGACAGGCATGACGAAGACCGTTCATCACGCGCCTCCGGACCGGACCCCGACGAAAGACCCGCTGCTTGTCGTCGGGTGCCAAAGGTCCGGAACGACCCTCCTCAGAACGATCCTGAACAGCCACGCCGACTGTGCCATCGGCTATGAGTGCGATTTCTGGGAACAGCTATACCCAATCTATGGCGAAACTCTCGACATCTGGACCCACAAGGAACGCTTTCTCGATGATCTGTTCTCGGTCCCGAGGTTCGCGTTCTGGAAATTGGACCGTGCCGACCTGGACGCCCTGTTCGCGGCGGCCCCGAAGCCAATCCCCTTCGCCCGGTCCATCCGCCTGATCTGCGAGGCCTACCGCCAAAAGCACAAGCCACGCGCGACCGCTTATGGCGTAAAGAACCCGAACTCCATCGAACGCCTCGACCTGTTTTTCGAGCTGTTTCCAAATGGCCGGGTCGTCCACATCATCCGCGATCCACGCGCGGTGCTCGCGTCGGAGAAAAAGAAACTCACGAAACGCGATGGGAAATTCAGTTCCCGGCTGAATACCATCCGTGTGGCCCGGCGGTGGAACCGGGCCATGCGGGGCCACGACGCGCACCGCTCCGATCCCCGGTATTGCGGGGTCCTTTACCACGACCTGATCACAGACACCGAACCGACGCTGCGCACACTCTGCAAGCGCCTCGCCATCCCGTTCGACCCTGACATGCTGCGGTACTACGAAACCGCCGATACGCCCGGTGCGGAGATGTGGCAGCACGCCCTGACCAAGGCCCCGCCCAACCCGAACCGACTGTCTGCGCATCTGGATGACCTCACCGCGTTCGAAAACGCGACCATGAACTATCTGTGCCGCGCGCATCTGGCCGACTACTCGGACGGCCAACAAACCGGCTTTTCCAGGATCACCCTCCTGCCGCACCTGACCTTGGGCTGGGCGCATTGGGCCATCGCGGGCCTCCCGCGCAAGACCGCGCATGTGGTCCGGCCACTGACCCGCACCAAGGCGCGCTGATCTCTCAGGTCAGGTATTTCCAACCGGACCAAAGCTCCTTGGACGCGGGCAACATCTCCAGGGTCGCGCGATAGGTCGCCTCGTATTCCATCGCGCAGAACGCACGGGCCGCTTCGGGGATGTCAAAGGTCCTGCGCGCCACATTGGCCATTTTGCCCAACTGCTCGGGCCGATACGGCAGATCAAGGAACGCCGTGAGACCGCGCAAGCCATCCCCTTTGAAAATCTCCTCGAACAGCACGGCTTTGAACCGCTCCGACCCGAAGGCCGCCGTCGCCTTGGCGATGGTCTCCTCATAACGGGTGCGATACGCGCAGCTCTGCGATGTCACGTAGGACCGGAACGCCTCCGTCACCGCCTGCGCATCATCGACCCCCATACGCACCTCCCCGGCCCGTGCGCGGACCTTATTGTGCGCGAACCCCGACACGCAGCGGTCAACCGGATCACGCAGGAGAAAGACGCACTTCACCTTGATCCCGCGCGCCTCGAACCCCTCGGCAATCCTTTCAAAGGTGTCTTGCGACAGCCCGGCATAAGACGGGGTAATATCGACAGCAGTGCCGCCCCGTGACAGCACCTTGGCGAAGTAGTCGAAATAATAATCGGGCGCGCGCTCCATCCGCCAGAGATGGTAGCGCGACAGGTTCGTGATCTGCGTGACCCTCCGGCGACGCGGGCGAAACTCCTCGATCTCCCGGTGATCCCAGACGTGCAATTCCTTTGGCCTGATCCGGCCCCGCCGCAGATCGCCGTTTGTGACGAGATAGTCGTAAAGCCATGTCGTCCCCGATTTCTGCGCCCCGATGCCCAGGATGAACTGCGTCATGACCAACCCTGCCTACGTCTCGTCAAATGCAGGAACAGGCCGCCGTGTCGCAAGGTCATGCCACGACCCGGGCGCGAGAAACCACACAAGTCCCGCGTAGGACACAAGCGTGACCAAAAGCGCCAGCGCATAGCCCCCTGTGGAGAAGTCCGCCCGGACGATCCATTGCGAAAACGCAAGCGGCAAGAAGGCCAGAAGAGCCGCGAGATAGGGGCGCAATACGGCGGCGACCAAATCCGTCGCCGCGACACGGAGCTTGCCCCCCAACGCGATGAAATACCGCGCCAACGCAACGTAGGAGCCTGCGACAAAAGCCGCCGTGACCGCTTCGGTCGAGATCAGTAGCGCAGGCGCGCCGAAGGCAAGCGTCAGCACGAAGGTCAGCATCGCGCGGCGCAGTGGAAGACCGGGATACCCGGCAGCAGTCGCGGCCTGCGTCAGGATCGTGACCGCGGTTATGTTGAAACCCAGAAGGCAAAGGATTTGCAGCGGCAGGACCGCCGCACGCGCATTATCCGGACCGATCGCCAGATCCAGAGCAGGCGCCGCCACCACCAGGGTTCCGACATAGACCGGCGCTGTGACAAGCCCCGCGATCCCAAGGCCCCGCAAAACGACGTCGCCGGACAGCACGCCCCCGGCCGCGTCCCGAGCGCGCGCGAAGAGCGGCAGCACGAGAAACCGAATGGGCGCAAGACAGAGGGCATCGAGGATCTGGTAAATGCGCTGCGCGATCTGAAATGCCCCCGCCGCGTCCAGACCCAGCACCAGACCGATGGCGACCTGCATCATCGGGCGGGTTCCGGCGGCGACAACGGCACGGGCAGAAATCGCGGTCATCTGCGGAAGCTCCGCCTTCATGTCCGCAATGCACGGCCCCCGGTGCGGGCGCCATCCGGCCAGTATGATCGAAAGCACCGCGCTCGCGACCGCGTTCATCCCCGCGAACCCGACCAGCGACCAAGCTCCCCACCCGGCCCGCGCGAGCCAGACCGCGACCACCGCCGCGGCGATCTGAACCACGACCGTGCGCAACGCGAGCGCCCGGACCTGCAATCGTTTTTGCAAAAGCCCCTCGGATACCGCCGACAGACCGAAGGCGACAGGAACCGCCAGCATGACCAGCATCATGGCCGCGACCGGCTCGCCGGACGGGCCGGTGCGCGCCAGGCCCCAGGCGAGAAGACCGATGCCAAGCACGGCGAACCCCGTGACCCCCAGAGACAGCCAGAACAACGCGGTGAAGGCCGGGGCACGATCATCCGGCCTGCAGTCGCCCGCAACGTGGATCGACGCCACCACGCTGTTCGAAATTCCGGATTTATGAAGCGCCTGCGTCCAGCGGATCGGGGCATAGGCCATCCCGAAGGCCCCGATCTGCTCCAGGGTCAGAAACCGCGCCAAGGCAAGAAACACCACGGCGTTGCCGCCAAACCGCGAAAACTGAAGCACGATGGACCAGACCGCCTGACCTTTGAGTGTCGTGCGCGCCATGCCTAGCCGCCGGTATCCGCGCGCCGTGACGACGACCCTCGCAGGTCTACCCGATCCGCGCCCGCCCTCATACGCATGTCGGCAGACCCTGGGCGTGTTCGTATATCGCCCTATCCGGGGCACAGAGCCGTTCGATCCGCTCGCGCAGACCGGGGGCCACGTCACGGCTTGCGTTGGATGTCTCCGGCCTCCTGTTGCGCGTCCAAGACACCACGGGCCGACCGATGATCTGACGTAGACCTTTGCGAAACGCCTCCGTTCGAGACAGATCGCCGATCAATGTAAACCGCGCCATGTTGGCGCGCGCGTCGCCCAGCGCCCGCTCCAGATCGTTCACGTGATGCTGGTACCTCCCCGCGAAATAGAAAAGATAGGTGGAGCCAAACCGCTGGGCCGCCTCGGTGTCCAGAAAGTCCTCCAGACCAGCGGCGCGCGCCGGGCCGGGATGATGGCGCTGGACATAGGCATAGTGCGACAGGAACCGCGCGACCGGTTCGCGCAGGAGCGTCACCGCCTTTCGGTCAGGATCGAGCCTTTCATGAAGCCCCGCGTTATAGGGGACATGCGCGGAAATGCAGGCCACGCCCCGGCCCATCAGATCGCCAAGCAGAACCGTTCGAATTTCGTATTGCCGAAGGGTTCGTTCAGTCCCCTCGATCCCCGGATAGAGAGCCTCGCAGATCGCGCGCGAGCGTCCCGGCCTGATGGTGGCCTGCGACGTGGCATAGGCCAGGCGCACCGCCGACCCGAAACTCGTCCCCCCGCACTTGGGCACATGAATATAGAGCAGGCGCGGCGCCATCAGTTGGAAACCCGCGCCTGATCCATCCCGTAATAGTCCCGATACCAGTCGACAAAGCGTGCCACGCCCTCCGGCACCCGCGTCTTGGGTGAATAGCCCGTCAACGTCCGAAGCAGGCTGGCATCGGCCCAGGTCGCCGGCACATCTCCCGGCTGCATCTCCATCAAGTTCCGCCTGGACCTGCGCCCGGTGGCCTGTTCGATCGCCTCGACATACTCCGTCAGTTGAACCGCCTCGGAATTGCCGATGTTGATCACGCGATGCGGCGCAACCGGCGACAGGCTGTCTCCCGGTGCGACCTCGCCATCCACCGGACGGGTCGGAACGGCGTCCATCAAAAGCACGATGGCCTCGACCAGGTCGTCGACATAGGTGAAGTCCCGCTTCATGTCTCCGTGGTTATACACGTCTATCGGCGTGCCTTCGAAAATCGCCTTGGTGAATTTGAACAGCGCCATATCGGGTCGCCCCCACGGCCCGTAGACGGTAAAGAACCGAAACATCGTGACAGGCAGGTCGAACAGGTGCGCATAGCTATGCGCCATGTTTTCGGTCGCCTTCTTGGTGGCAGCGTAGAAAGACATCTGGTGATCCGCCCGGTCGGTCTCCCGATAAGGCATCTCCGTGTTCGCACCATAGGCCGAAGAGGTCGAGGCCAGCAGCATATGCGCTGGCGGAACGAGACGCGCCGCTTCGAGGATTTCGAAAGTTCCCACCAGGTTGCTTTCCAGCGAAGCGCGAGGGTTCTTGATCGAATGGCGGACACCGGCCTGTCCCGCCAGGTGAATGACATACTCGGGTCGGTGGGTTTCAAAGAGGTCCATCATCCTGCCCGGCGTTTCGATGCTGTCATTGACGACAGAGAAACCCGAAGATTGCAGAAGCATCGCCTGGCGGCGTTCTTTCAAAGAAACGTCATAGAAATCCGAAAGATTGTCGATGCCAACCACCCGAAACCCGTCGCGCAGCAGGCGGCGGCACACATGAAACCCGATAAACCCGCTCGAGCCGGTGACCAGCGCGGTCTGGACCATCACATGCTCCCTAAACTTCCGGTTGCATATAATTGGACTATACATTCTCTTGGTTGTAAAGCCGAATAAGACAGCTTGCCCGTCCGGGCCAAAACCGGATGGATCGCGTCGGCAAGGTTCTGACAGGGGGCGGCGTGCCCTCGACCGCACCGCATCTTCGTCGTGGGATCATGGCACCGCCAACGCCCTGCCTCCGTTCAGGAAGCGGGCTCACCCGAGTGCGGCAGCGTCCAGCATGAAGGGCCTCAGTCGGCGCCGAAAATATCCCGCGTGAAAACTTTATCCATCACATCGCGGATTTCGTCGGTGATCCGGTTGGCAACAATCACGTCGCTCTCGGCCTTGAACGCCTCCAGGTCGCGAACCACCTGCGAGCGGAAAAACTCGTCACCCTCGAGAACCGGCTCGTAGACGATCACCTCGACACCCTTGGCTTTCAGGCGCTTCATGATCCCCTGCACCGAGCTTTGCCGGAAATTGTCCGACCCGGTTTTCATGACCAACCGGTAAATCCCGACCTTGCGCGGCCCGCGCATCAGGATCTGGTCGGACAGGAAATCCTTGCGCGTCCGGTTCGCATCCACGACCGCACGGATCAGGTTCTGGGGCACGTGATTGTAGTTTGCCAGAAGCTGCTTGGTGTCTTTCGGCAGGCAATAGCCCCCGTAGCCAAACGACGGATTGTTGTAGTGGCTGCCGATCCGGGGATCGAGGCTCACGCCCTCGATGATCTGTTGCGAATTCATGCCCCCGGCCATCGCATAGCTGTCCAGCTCGTTGAAAAACGCGACGCGCATCGCGAGGTAGGTATTGGCGAAAAGCTTGATCGCTTCGGCCTCGTCCGCGCCGGTGAAGAGCACGTCAACGTCCTTTTCGACCGCGCCTTCCAGCAAGAGATCGGCAAACCGCCGCGCCCGCTCCGACTGTTCGCCGACGATGATCCGGCTGGGATGAAGGTTGTCGTAAAGCGCCCGGCCTTCGCGCAGGAATTCCGGCGAGAACACGATCTGATCCGTCTCGAACCGCTCGTTCAGGCTCCGGACGTAGCCCACCGGAATGGTCGATTTCACAACAATCATCGCCGTCGCGTTGACCGCCAACACCTGCTCGACGACGGCCTCGACGCTGGATGTATCGAAATAATTGGTCTTCGGGTCATAATTCGTCGGCGTCGCCACCACGACGACCTCCGCGTCCTTGTATGCGGCTTCAGCATCCACGGTGGCTGTAAGCCTCAGGGTCTTCGTCCCCAGGAACTCCTCGATGTCCGGATCGACAATCGGGCTCTTGCCCGCGTTGACCGTATCGACACGGTCCCGCGACACGTCGACCGCAACGACCTCGTTGTTCTGCGCGAAAAGCACGGCATTCGACAGGCCAACATAGCCCAATCCAGCGACGGCAATTTTCATCTATTGTCCCTTTACCCGGAGCGCGATGGCTGGCCTGATCAACCGTTCAAACCCGGACGCGAGTGAACAGGATTTCTGCCCTGCCCGCAACCTGCCTTTCACTGCGCCAAACAGCCGCAACCCCATGAAAAGTCTAAAAATAAGGTATTTCTTCGACACCGTTGCGCCGAACGGGTGAACACGCGACGCGAAGGTGTCGGTCGTGCCGGGACCGAAATACGTGGCGGTTGTCTGCCTTTGGTGGCCCCATCGCCCCGCACATTGGCGCAACGCCACGCACTTGCGGCACGCACATCACGGCCGCGACCTATTTCGCGGCCCGGTGGCGTAGGCCGCGCGGGCCTCCCGTATCTCGCGGTGGTTGTCCTGCGCCCAATCGACAAGCCCCTTCATCGGGACCAGGAAAGAACGGCCCAGGTCCGTCAGCTCATATTCCACGCGCGGCGGAACTTCGGGATAGAGCGTGCGCCGAATGAAGCCGTCTTCCTCCAGGTATTTCAGCGTCTTAGACAGCATCTGTTTGGAAATGTCGCCAATTGCGCGATTGATCGCGCTGAACCGCAGCGTTCCGTTTTCGAGGACCTGTAGAACCAGCAGGCTCCATTGGTCGCCTATCCGGTCGAGTACATCGCGGATCGGACAAGGCTGTTCGAATTCAACGGGGGTTTCGAGGGGATTGGTTTGGACCATGCAAAGTCCTCCTTGGTTAGCGGTGATCTGCCAAAGGTCATCCCGGGATGACCTGATCACTGCAAAATGACGCCTTGCGATGTCGTACCGATACGCTAAGTCAACGCATAGGTCTACAATTTAGACCTACTCTTCAATCGAAACCAAAGGACAGAACAATGGCAAGAATCGCCCTCATAGGTGCCTCCGGCAATGCTGGTTCAAGTATTCTCAAGGAACTCTCGGACCGAGGCCACCAGGTGACCGCCATCGCCCGGAACCCCGAGAAAATCGCGGATCTGCCGGGCGTAACCGCCACCGGGTGCGACGCGCAGGATGGCGCTGCGTTGGCCGAAGTGGTCCGCGGGCACGATGCGGTTGTCAGTTCGGTCCGCTTCACCGGCACCGACTTTTCGATCATCACGGGCGCGCTGCGTGACGCCGGCGTCACCCGCTACCTTGTGGTTGGCGGAGCCGCCAGTCTTGAAGTCGCCCCTGGCCAGCGCCTGCTCGACCAGCCCGATTTCCCTGAAGCTTACAAGGAAGAGGCCACCAGCGGGGCCGACACGCTGGACTACCTGCGCACGCTAGACGACTTTGAGTGGACCTTCCTGTCGCCCTCGGCGATGTTCGTCCCCGGTGAACGCACTGGCACGTTCCGGTTGGGAAAGGATACCCTCCTGAGCAACGAAAACGGCTCCAGCATCTCCTTCGATGACTATGCCATCGCCATGGTGGACGAGATCGAAGACCCCAAACACATCCGCCAGCGCTTTACCGTCGGATATTGACCCAAACCCGGTGGCGACCGGTCCAGACACCGGACCGGCGCCCTTCGCCTGTCGCCGAAAGAAGAGCTGAAATCCATGCCCAAAACGATCCAGCTAACCTACATCTTCGACCCGCTCTGCGGCTGGTGCTACGGCGCATCACCCGTAATCGAGAAGCTCATGCAGCAGGACGACATCGCCGTCACCGCGATGCCGTCCGGTCTGTTCGCTGGCACCGGCGCATTCCCGATGAATGCCGGTTTCGCGGCAAATGCCTGGGAGGCCGATCAGCGGATACGGCATCTCACCGGCCAGGAGTTCAGCGAGGCCTATCGCAAAAATGTTCTGGAGGGCAAAACGGGTCGCGTGGATTCCGGCCCGGCCACCCTGGCGTTGACCGCGGTGCATCTGACCGCGCCCGACCGCGAATTCGAGACCCTGAAGGCCATCCAGCACGCCCGCTATGCGGACGGGCGCGACAATGGCGATCCCGTCGTTATCGCCGATATTCTTTCCGAGCTGAGCCTCGACGCGGCCGCTGCGCGCTTCGCGTCCCCCGATGAAGAGCTGAAGGTCCTGAATGAAAGCCGGATCGAGCAAGCACGGGCCCAAATGCGCCGCTTTGGCGCCCGTGGTGTGCCGACGCTCGTCCTTGGTGAAGGTGCCGATGCCCGCATCGTCCGATCCGACGCGCTCTATGGCAGAAATAACGACCTGATCGCCAGCTTGCGGGCCGACTGACCCTCTTCCCGGTTTTCAGGAAGCGAATGGGATGAACGCAAACACCGTCATCGCCCGGGCTTTTCAATGACGCCTCGTCAGAACGCCAATGTCGGCACGTCGACGATGGTCGCCCCACCATCGACGGTCAGGATCGCGCCGGTGATCATGCGGGCTTCCTCGGCACACAGAAACGCCGCTGCCGCCGCGACATCGGCACCCTCGGCGGGGCGGCGCAGGGGAACATCGCGGGTGACGAGCGCATAGGCCTCTTCGACCGTGGCGAGGCCTTTGCGCTCCATCAGCTCACCCATTTCCATATCCGCCATCTCGGTGCGCACCCAGCCGGGGCAGATCGCGTTGCAACGCACGCCCTCGGGTCCGAAATCGCGGGCGATGGACTTGGTCAGCCCGATCAACCCGTGCTTCATCGTGACATATCCACATGCTTCGGGCCCCGCTGCCAAACCGGCGATGGAGGCCATCATGAGGACATTACCCTGCCGCTCGACCAGGGCCGGAAGGGCGGCGCGGGCGGCGGCATAGGCGGTGGTGAGATTGGCCTGAACCGCGTTGCTCCAATCTTCTTCCCCGGTCTCGGTGATCGTACCGAACCCAAAGCCGCCCGCGTTGCAGACCATGACGTCGAGACCGCCGAAACGCTCTGTGGCAAGGTCCACCAGCCTGGACATATGCGCACTGTCCGACGCATCGCCCGCCACGGCCATGCCACCGGTGCGCGCCGCCACCGCCTCGATCGGTTCGGCCCGACGTCCGGTCAGGATAACGTTGCCGCCTTCGGCGGTGAAACGTTCGGCAATCGCGGCGCCGATGCCCGTCCCTGCCCCGGTGATAATTGCGGTCTTCCCCGTGAAACGGTTCATCTCCTTGCCTCCCCTTTTTCCAGATAGTCCAGCGCCAGCGCGCGTGTCGTTGCGATGAACCGGGCGTTGCGCTCGGAGGAGCCGTCTTCATCCAGCCGATCCGCGATCCAGCCCACGTAAGTGGCCGAGCGCAGGACGAGGAACAGGTCGAGCGCTCCCGTGTCCAGCGGGCGCACGGAACGGTAGCCCTCGATCAGCGCGGTTTTCAGGTCCGGGTAATTCGGTTCGGCCATGTTCTTGAGGAGCGTGGTCGCCACGTCGAACAGCCGGAAGCCGAAACCGGCGTCGTCAAAGTCGATCAGTTGCAGCTTGTTGCCGTCGACCATGACGTTCTCGCGCACGAGATCGGCGTGAATCAGGCCATAGTCGAGCCCCGGCGCACGGGCGGCAAGATCGCGGCCAGCCTCGTCTCGCAGCCGGTCGAACAAGGCGCGATCATCATCGGCCAGCGTGGGGTTGTCCCAGAATCGCCCCCAGACGGGCGCGTCGCCCAACAGCCCTGCGTGATCCCAAGAGCAGCGGGTGAAGGTCGCCGTCGGCGTCCAATCGTCCATCGCTTGGTGAAACCGCGCCATCTCGCGGCCGATACCTTTGAAAAGCGCCACGCTGTCCCCGGCCGCGAGCGGCGTGCCGGATTTGCCGACCGTCGTGCCCTCCAGCCAGCTCAAGAGGTCGATCTGCAGGCCGTCGACCACGTGGAGGTAATCGCCCGAGGACGAGGCCACGGGCGCGGGCACGTGCAATCCGCCCTGGCGCGCGGCCTCCATCATTTCCAGTTCCGACACAAGCTCGGCATCTGTGCGGTAGCCTGCGCGGTGCAGGCGAAGGGCATAGGTCTGCTCCGCGTGCTGCACCTGGTGCACGACATTTTCGCGCGCGGCGAACAGCCGGTGCCCGGCCCCGGCCATACCCCACAGGGCAAGCGCTTGTTCGACCGTCCCGGTCATGACAGCGGCGTGTCCCGAAGCACTTTGTCGAGTCCGTCGAACAGCATGTCGGCATTCTCCAGAGAAAAGACCATCGGCGGGCGGATCTTGAGGGCGTTCTTGTGGCGCCCGAGCTTTGACAGGATGAAGCCCTCTTGCCGCATCGCGTTGATCACGCGATCGGTAAAGGCGCTCGCGGGGTCTTTCGTTTCCCGGTCGGTCACCATCTCGGCCCCGAAAATCAGACCCGATCCGCGCACGTCCCCGATCACCTCGTAGCGCTCCATCAGGTCGCGCAGGCGTTCTTGTGCATGTTCGCCCACGACGCGCGCATTCTCGACGAGATCCCGGTCCTGGATCTCGCGCAACACGGCGAGGGCGGCGGCGGCGCTGACCGGGTTGCCGCCGAAGGTGTTGAAATAGCGATAGCCGGAGCGGAAGGCGGCCATGGTGTCGGCACTGGTCACGACACCACCGACCGGGTGGCCGTTCCCCATCGGTTTGCCGATGGACATGATGTCGGGCACAACGCCCATTTTCTCATGCGCCCACAGGTGCGTGCCAGTGCGGCCAAAGCCCGATTGCACCTCGTCGCAGATCAAAAAACCGCCCGCCTCGCGCACCACCCTGGCCACCGGCGCAAGCCAGCCATCAGGATTGTTCGGGAAGCCTTCGTTCAGGAAGTAGGGGCAGATGACCAGCGCGGCAAAGCCGGTGCCGTCCGCCTCATGCGCCGCGATCTGCTCGGCCACGGCGGCCGCGAACTTGGTGCCGTCGGGGTCCGGGTTGCGATAGCTGTCGGGCGCGTCCACGAATTTGAAATACTGTTCCAGCCCAAAGCCCACGGTGGGCACGTTGGATTTGCTCAACTGGCTCACCAGCGCGGTGTTGCCATGATAGGTCGCGTCTGTCGCGATCACGCCGCGCTTGCCGGTCACCGCCTCGGCCATGCGCAGCGCGACATCGTTCGCCTCGGACCCGGTGCAGGTCATCAGCAGGGTATCGAGGCTCTCGTCGAGCGTCGCGGTCAGCGCCTCGGCATAGTCGAGAATCCCATCATGCAGGTAACGCGTGTGCGTATTGAGTGTCGCCGCTTGGGTCGAGATGGCGTCGACCACGCGCGGGTTGCAATGGCCCACCACCGGCACGTTGTTATAGCAGTCGAGGTACCTGCGGCCCTCCGCATCCCAAAGCCAGACGCCCTCGCCTTTCACGAAATGCACGGGATCGTCGTAGAAGGTCGAAACATTCGGACCAAGCAGCCGCCGCCTGTCGGCGATAAGCTCGGATTTTGTGCGTGTCATGGGGTCGTCTCCGTCGGGTTTCTGCGGGCGCAATCATCACGGCGCAGGTTGATCGGGCTCGAATGCGGCAGGCATGGTGCCGCCGAGCGCATGGGTGATGGCGGCGCAGCCGCGTCTTAGTTCGTCGATGATCTGGTCACGCAGGTCCGGGGTGAGCCGCCCGGCGGGCACCGGCACGGCAAGGGTGCCGACCGCGGTCCCCTTGGGGCCGAAAAACGGCATACCATGCGACTGGATGTCATTCGTGAAATACTGGTCGGAAAAGCTGTAGCCCTGCGCCTGTGTCTGGCGCACGAGATGCAGCAGGTCGGATTTTCCGATCACCGTGTTCGGGGCGTAGGACTTTCGATCCTGTGCAATGGCATAGTCGACCGCGCTCTCGGGCCCAAAGGCAAGCATGGCGAGGCCGGACGCCGTGGCATGAAGCGGCAGCATTTCCGATTCGTCGAAGATGACCCGCGTGCCGTGAACCTTGGGATCGGCGGAATAGACCGTCGACATCACATCCCCCTGGAGCAGCGCGGCATGGACCAATTCTCCCAGCGTCTCGGCCATGCCGTGCACGATCGGGCGGATGAAGGTGCGCAGGGGAAAGCTTGTTTCGCGCACCGCCGCAAGCCGCAGGATCGCGGGGCCAAGCCGGTATTTCCGGGTCTCCGGGTTCTGTTCAAGATACCCGTTTTCCTCAAGTTCCTGGAGGTGGCGGCGCACGGTCGCCTTGTCGCCGCCTGTCAGGCGCACGAAACTTGCGAGCCCGATTTCGGCCCGGTCGGATGAGAAATGGTTGAGCAGTGTCACTGCCTTGGTAATCGTTCCCAAGTGGCGTTCCGTTCGCGTCTTTTCTTCCCGTGTTCATCAATGTGTTGACACCCGCGCCCGGCGGCGTCAATATTTTTTGAATACGCGGTATCAAATAATGAACCACCACTCGAATTCCAACAAGGAGCCTTCCATGACATCTACACTCGTGAAAGCCGGCATCACGGCACTGACGGCAGCGATCCTGCCCGTTGCGGCATTTGCCGAATACCCGGAACAGCCGGTGGAATTCGTCGTTCCGTTCCCGCCGGGCGATCTCGAAGACGTGTTCACCCGTCTCATCGCCGACCAGTTTCAGGAAACCTATGGCGTGCCCGCGGCAGTTGTGAACAAGCCCGGCGGCGGCGGCGGACCCTTCCCCGGTGCTGCGGAAGTCGCCATGGCGGACCCGGACGGCTACACCATCGGGTCCTTCGTGATCGACATTCCCGTGGTCGGCCCGCTGGTCGGCATCCCGGCGCTCGACCCCAATCCGTTCGAGCCGATCGGTTCGTTCCTGACCTATCCCTTCGTCATCGCAGCCTCGGCAAGTCAGCCGTATGACGACATGGAAGGTCTGGCGGAACATGCGCGTGAGAACGACGTGGCGCTCGGCCACTTCGGGAACTTCCTGATCCCGACACAGGTCACCCTGGCCCATGCCAAGCTGAACGACTTCGCCTATGGTTCCGACACCGCTTTCGACGCGCTCGATTGCAACACCTTGGCCTCGGGCGATGCCGATGTCATCAACACCAACCTTCAGTCGGTCCTGCCCTGCATCGACGACGTGAACATCCTTGCCACCATCGGCGATACCCGGATTCCGCTGACCCCGGATGTGCCGACCATCAAGGAACTCACACCGGCGCTTTCCGCAAGCCTGTGGAACGGTCTCTTCGTGCACAAGGACACGCCCGCCGACGTGCGTGAGAAGATCGCGGAGGTCGCCAAGACGGTGATCGCCTCGGACAAGGCGAAAGAGATCGCGGACGAAACCGGCGCCGTGATCTACTGGCGCGGGGCGGACGAAACGACCGCCCAGATCGAAGCCGACGCCAAGACGCTTGGCGAGATCGAGGCGCTTCTCGCCGAGTGATCCGGCGACCATGCACCCCTGCACCAAGTCCCGACCCCGCGCCCGACCGGCGCGGGGTTTTTCGCTCAGTGACGGAAGATGAGTTTGCCGGCACATCTCCGGGGTGACCGACGCCCCCTGGCACGAAATGATCGACCACCAGGGAGAGTGATTTCGTCTGCCCTCAGCTTAGATGGGCGTAAAGCGTCGTCGGCGCGCGAAACTCCCAGCCAAAGAACTCATAGGGCTGGCTTCGGTCGAGGGTGATCTCGTCGAAGGTCTCCAGCAGGATGCGGATCGCAAGCTCCATCTGGGCCAGCGCCAGCCATTTGCCCGCGCAGAAATGCGCCCCGAAGCCGAAGGAGGCGAGCCCCGTCTCGGGTCGCTCGATGTCAAAGCGATCCGGGTTCGCGAAAACGCCCTCGTCGCGGTTGGCCGAGGCGAGCACCGCCGACACCGTCTGACCGGCCGGAACAGTGACACCGCCGATCTCGATGTCTTGCGTCGTGGCCCGGATCTGCGTCCCGATGGGCGCGACCCAGCGAACCCCCTCGGCCACAGCCCGGCGCAGCGTCTCGCCAAGATCGCCGCGCACCTTTGCCATTTGGTCGGGGTTTTCCATAAGCCCGATCATCGTATTGCACGCACCGTGCCCCGGCTCCTGCATCCCGCCAAGCAGCGTGACGAGCACCGAAGGCATGATGAACGCCCGGCTGCGCCGCTCACCCTCTGGCATCCCGTGATACATCATATGCGACAGGGGCGAGGAATCCGGCTCTTTCTCGATCCGCTCGAAAACCGGCGCCATCGCGGCGTCGATCTTGGCCTTGGTCTCCTCGCAAATCCGCGCCCGCTCCGGATCGTCGGAAAAGTTGATCGCCCCCAAGGCCAGCCCGTGAAACCAGTCCCTGAGGGTGGCCACGTCAACGTCCGTAACCCCGAAGCTGCGCGCGAGCGTCAGCACCGAAATCGGCTCGAAATAGGCATCGACAAGATCCACCGGCTTGGATGTGTCCATCGCCGCGATACAGTCGCGTGCGACCGGGCGCACCAGATCGTCGATATAGCTCGCCACCTTCTTTGGCATGTAATGCGGCGCGACGCCCTGCCGGAGTTCCCGGTGAACGTCCCCATCGGCGTGGATGATCGCGGGCTTACCGAAATACTTTACGACAGGCGCGTTGTCGTCCTCGGCCTTGAAAAGCTCGGGATTGGTCGTAACGAAACGCACATCGTCCCACCGCGTCACCAGCCAGCTGTTCAGCGCCGGGGAATAGGCGACGGGGTTGTCCTTGCGCAGTCTCGCATAGATCGAATAGGGGTCTCGCTCGATATCCTCGACCGAAAAGTCGGTGGTGGTATCAGACATACGCCACCCCCGCCGACCAAAGCCATTTGTCGGTGCAAAGTGCCGGGCCACAGGCCAGGCGCACGGCCGATCCGGGTCGCGCAAACATCATTTTCAGTCTCCCTGTCCGTCGTTATTTAAAAAAGAGGCTAGCCAAAGGCCCGCCACCTGTATTGATATTTTCCAAGACATTTTTGACACTTTTTCAGGTAGGCATGACGCAATCCATCGTCAGATCATCGGTCGTTTCCGGCCTGAACGCATTCATCCGGGACTTGGGGTTCGACCCCGCCCGGACCGTGCCCGCGTATCTGCAAGAGATTGCCGCCGGCACGGTGCCCACGTTCTCGCTTTCCGATTACATGGAGCTTCTGAACATCTGCGCCGAAACCACGTTGACGCCGAACTTCGGTCTGCGGTTCGGGGCGCGCTACCGACGGCGCGATCTCGGTCTCATCGCGTATCTCTTTACCTACAATCACCGGCTGGCGGACTCGATGACCGGGTTCCAGACGTATTTTTCGACCCTCCAGACCCATTCGCATTACGCCCATTACACGGCGGGCGACATGGCGGTGGTC
>DOUP01000117.1 GCA_003520545.1 Maritimibacter sp.
CGACATGCTTGCCCGGATCGTCGGGCCGAACCGCAAGGCGCAGAAGAAAGCGCGGCTTTTTATCGGGATCGCGGCGATCATCTTCGCCAACGTGACGCTGGGGCCGATTATCGGCCATGGGATCGCGGCGATCCTCGGGGTCGGTGTGTTCCTCGTCCTGCTCGATCTGGAGGACTGAGGTATGGAGATTCTCACGAACACACCGCTTTATGTCTGGCCGCTTCTGGTCGGGCTTGGCTGGGTCTCAATCCTGTCGATGAAGGATCGGCGCACGCCCTTGGTGGTCCTCTATGCTCTGCCGCTTCTGGGGCTTTTATCGCTGAAGACGGTGGCGGGGCTGCCGGCGCCCGCCGGGATCTGGGGGATCTTCGCGCTGGCCTATGGGGTGGGCGCGGTCATTGGCTGGCGTCGGCAATCGGTGCGCACGGTGGAGAAAACCGGGCGGGACATTCGGCAGAAAGGCGAGGGGGGCACGGCGGTCGCGGTCGCAACGCTTTTTGTCGTGAATTTCGTGGTGGGCGCGATCGGCGGGNNGCGAGGTCGCCGTCCGGCGCTTCGTGACGCTCCAGGTAGAGGCGCAGGGTCGCGCCCGCCGTGCCGGTGCCGGACAGCCGGATCACCGCGCGGGCGCCGCTCTCGAAGGTCAGGATGATGCCTTGGGCTTCGGCGGTGGAGCCATCGACCGGGTCGGTGTAATCGAAATCCTGCGCCTCGATCACGGTCAGTCCGGCGACCTCGTGGCCCGGCAGGGTCGCCAGCTTGCCGCGCAGGTCGTCCATCAGGGTGGTGGCCACGCCGGAGTCGATCTCCTCGTAATCGTGGCGCGAGTAATAGGTGCGACCATAGGTGGACCAATGGTCCTCCATGATCTCGGCCACGCTTTGCTTGCGCGCGGCGATGATGCCCAGCCACATGAGCACCGCCCAAAGCCCGTCCTTTTCGCGCACGTGGTTCGACCCGGTGCCCGCGCTTTCCTCGCCGCAAATGGTGACCCGGCCCGCGTCCAGAAGCGTGCCGAAGAATTTCCAGCCGGTGGGCGTCTGGTGTGCTTCGATGCCGAGACGCTCGGCCACCCGGTCAGATGCGCTGGAGGTGGGCATGGAGCGCGCGATGCCTTTAATCCCGTCCGAGTAGCCGGGTGCGAGGTGGGCATTGGCGGCGATCACGGCGAGGCTGTCGGAGGGCGTGACGTAGATCCCGCGTCCAAGGATCATGTTGCGGTCGCCGTCCCCGTCGCTGGCCGCGCCGAAATCGGGGGCGGTGTCGCTCATCAGGTGATCGACGAGCGGTTTGGCCCAGACCGGGTTCGGGTCCGGGTGGCCGCCACCGAAATCGGGCGAGGGCAGGCCGTTGACCACGGAGCCGGAGGCCGCGCCCAGCCGTTTCTCCAGGATCTCGGTGGCATAAGGCCCGGTGACCGCGTGCATCGCGTCGAAGCGCAGGGTGAAGCCGCTCGCGATCATCTCGCGCACCGCCTCGAAGTCGATCAGCGTTTCCATGAGCGCCGCGTAGTCCTCGACCGGGTCGATGATGTCGATCTGCATGTCGCCCAAGGTGAAGCTGCCGATCTTCGACAGGTCGGGCGCGAATTCCGTGGTGATCGTGTAGCTTTTCAGCGTTTTGGTTTCTTCAAAGATCGCATCGGTGATCGCGCCGGGGGCGGGGCCGCCGTTCGGGATGTTGAACTTGAGGCCGAAGTCGCCCTCGGGGCCGCCCGGATTATGCGAGGCCGAAAGGATGAAGCCGCCGTCGGTTTCATTGAGCCGGATCAGGTGCGAGGCGGCAGGCGTGGAGAGGAGGCCCTCACGCCCGATAATCATCCGTTTGACACCCTGCGCCGCGCCCATGCGCATCAGGGTCGCGATGGCCTTGTCGTTGAAATATCGCCCGTCGCCCCCGACCACGTAGGTCTTGCCCGCCGGTTCGATCACGTTGAAAATCGCCTGCACGTAGTTTTCCAGAAAGTCGGGCCGGGAGAACTCGGCGGTCTTCTTGCGCAGACCGGAGGTGCCGGGTTCCTGGCCCTCGATCGGGCGGGTTGCGCGGGTTTCGATGGTCATCGTGGATTATCCCAGTCGGTCGATCTTGGTGGACAGGTGGATCAGTGTCTCGGTCGATTTCACGCCTTCCAGCGCGCCAAGGGCATCGAGGGTTGCATCGAGCGCCGCGGTCGTGGGCGCGGCGAGCGTGAGGACGAGGTCGGCGCGGCCCGACGCGGTGTGCGCGGTTTCGACTTCCGCCATTTTCGCGAGGCGGGCGAGAACAGCAGGTGTCGCGCGGGGTTCCAGGGCCAGAAGCACCGTGGCCCGGATCATGGATTTCCGCGCCGCATCGTTCAATCGGATCGCGTAGCCCGCAATGACGCCGGTGCGCTCCAGCCGCTCCAGCCGCGCTTGCACCGTGGACCGCGCCAGCCCCAGATCGCGGGCCAGATCGGCCACGGGGCGGCGGGCGTTCTCGCCAAGCAGGGTGAGGAGTTGACGGTCGGTATCATCCATATCGCCAGCCAAGCTGGCGAATTGACGAAAGTAAAGCGCATTTCGCCCGGATCGCCGCTTTGAATCGACGGTTTTTCGCGGAACGCTGAAAGAAACGGCGAACAGGGCAAGGCTATGAGTAAATTTTCCCAGATTTGGGCCACGGAGATGGACCACCTTCGCGCGGCGCGTCCCGTCGATCCGGTGCTGTATTTCGCGCCGGAAGCGCTGGTCAGGACGCAGCGGCGGTTTCGCAGCGGGTTTCCGGGGGCGGTGACCTACGCCGTGAAGGCCAATGACAACGCGGGCGTGATCGACACGCTGGCCAAGGGCGGGATGCAGGCCTTCGACGTGGCCTCGCCCGTCGAGATCGACGCGGTGCGTGCGCTCGTGCCCGGGGCGGTACTGCATTACAACAACCCCGTGCGGGGTGGCTGGGAGATCGCCCATGCGGTTCAGGCCGGGGTGGCCTCCTATTCCGTCGATGGGCTTGGTGAGTTGGCAAAGCTCGTGGAGGCCGTGCCGAAAGGAGCGGAGATGTCCGTGCGGCTGGCTCTGCCGGTCGAGGGCGCGGCCTATCATTTCGGCGAGAAATTCGGCGAGGGGCCGGAGGGCGCGGTGGAGCTCTTGCGGGCCGTTGTCGCGGCGGGATACGTGCCTTCGATGACGTTTCATGTCGGCACTCAATGCGCGGACCCGGCGGCCTGGACCCGATATATCGAGACCTGCGCCGAGGTGGCGCGGGAGGCGGGTGTGCGGCTTGCGCGGTTGAACGTGGGCGGGGGCTTTCCGTCCGATCGCGGGCGCGGTGCGGCGTTGGAGCCGATCTTTGCCGCGATCCGCGCGGCCGTGTCGCACGCTTTTCCCGAGGACCGCCCCGAGCTTCTGTGCGAACCTGGTCGCGCGATGGTGGCCGATGCCTTCACGGCGGCATTCAAGGTGAAAGCCGAGCGGGCTTGCGGCGCGCTGTTTCTGAACGATGGTATCTATGGCCTGCTCGCGGAACTCCCCATCATAGGGCCGCACCAAAGGCTGCGGGTGGTGACCGAGGGCGGCACGCTGCGCGAGGGGCCGACACGCCCGTATGTGCTCTACGGGCCGACCTGTGACAGTCTCGACAAACTTCCCGACACCGTCGATTTGCCGGAGACCACCCGCGAAGGTGACTACGTGATCTTCGACGGGATCGGGGCCTATTCCACCGCCACGAATACCCGGTTCAACGGTTACGGCTCACACGAGGTCGTGACGGTGCGGCGCTCTGGACATCGCGCGTCTGGCGGGTAGTCTCCCCCGTGAAACGCGGGGAGTCTCCAATGGAAAAATTCGGTAAGTCACAAGCCTTTACCCGGCTCGAAGATGTGCGATTTCTGAAAGGTGAAGGGCGATATATAGACGATATCACCCCCGAGAATGCGTATTTCGGATACTTTCTGCGCTCGACGGTGGCGCATGGGACGATCACCGAACTAGACGTGGACGACGCGCGGGAGATGGAGGGCGTGCACCTGATCCTGACCGCCGACGACCTGGAGGCCGGTGGCGTCGTCATGGATATGTGGGGCGTGCAGGTGCCGAACCGGGACGGCTCGAAAGGGCTGAAGCCCGCGCGTCCGCCGCTTGCCCAGGGCAAAGTGCGTTTCGTGGGCGAGGCCATCGCCTTTGTCGTCGCGGACACGCTGGATGCCGCCCGTGATGCCGCCGAGACGATCATGGTCGAGATCGACGAGCTTCCCGTGAAGGTCGATATCGCCCCCGGAGGGGCGCTGGTCCATGACGATGTGCCAGAGAACGTGGCCTATGACTTCGGTCTGGGGGACGAGGCCGCGACCGAGGCCGCGATCGCCGAGGCCGCCCATGTGGTGACCAAGACCATCCCGGACACCCGCGTCTACGCGGTGTCGATGGAGCCGCGCGGGGGCTTTGCGGAAGTGCTGGAGGACGGTCGTCCCCATATCGCGCTTTCCGGCCAAGGGGTCTGGGGACCGAAGGAGCAGATTTCCAAGGCGCTGGGACTGGGCGAGGACGAGCTGAAGGTCACGACGCCCGACGTGGGTGGCGGTTTTGGCATGAAGGCGCAGATGTATCCGGAATACATCGTGCTGACCCATGCGGCGATGGTTTTGAAGCATCCAGTCCGCTGGATGGCGGATCGCACGGAATCCATGTTGTCGGACAACGCGGGACGTGCTTTGACGACCACCGCGACACTGGCCTTCGACACGGATCACAAGATCACCGCTTACAAGGTCGAAACCGTCAGCGATTTGGGCGCTTATGCCAGCCAGTTCGGCCAGGCGATCCAGTCGAACCTTTTCGCCCGCGTGCTGACCGGCGTCTACGATATCCAGACCGCCTGGCAGAACGCGCGGGGCGTGTTCACGAATACCGTTCAGGTCGATGCCTACCGGGGTGCGGGGCGGCCCGAGGCGATCTACGTTCTGGAGCGGATGATGAACGCCGCCGCGCATGACCTGGGTGTCGATGCCTGGGATCTGCGGCGCAAGAATTTCATTCCCGTCGACAGGTTCCCCTATGACACCGTGTCGGGCGAAACCTATGACGTGGGCGATTTCAACCGGGTGCTCGAGCGCGTGGTGGCAGAAGCCGACTTGCAAGGTTTCATGAAACGCGCGGAAGAGAGCAAGGCGCGGGGCAAGCTGCGAGGGGTCGGGCTCGCCTATTACATCGAGTCGATCCTGGGCAGCCCGGAAGAGGACGCGACCATCGAGTTCACCGACAACGGCCACGTGTTGCTCTACGTGGGGACGCAATCCAATGGGCAGGGGCATGAAACGGTTTATGCAAAGTTCCTGTCCGATCAGACCGGGATTCCGGTCGAGAGAATCGAGATCGTGCAAGGCGACAGCGACCGGATCGCCCGTGGCGGCGGCACCGGTGGCTCCCGCTCCGTGACCGTGCAGAACAACGTGACGCTGGTTGCGATCGAGAAGGTGGTGGAGAATTTCAAAGCCTTCCTCGGTGAAACCGAAGGGGTCGATCCGGCGGAGATCGGTTTCGACGACGAGGTGTTCCGTATTCCCGGATCAAACCTCACCCCCACCATGCTGGACGTGGCCGCGCTGGCCTATGCCAAGGAACGTGACGATCTGCTGAAAATCACCGAGACGGCCAAGCTGCCCGCGCGCTCTTTCCCGAACGGGGCCCATGTGGCGGAGGTCGAGGTGGACCCGGACACCGGGCATGTGGAGCTTGCGCGGTACACCGTGACCGACGATTTCGGAAATATGATCAACCCGCTCCTGGTCGAGGGCCAGGTGCACGGGGGCGTGGTGCAGGGGGCAGGGCAGCTCTTGATGGAACATGCGGTGGTGGATGAGGACGGGCAGAACGTGACCGCCAGTTTCATGGACTACGCGCTGCCGCGTGCGGACGACATGCCGTTCATGAAGTTCACCACGGAACCCGTGCCATCGACCGCCAACGTCATGGGGATGAAGGGCTGTGGCGAGGCGGGGACCGTCGGCTCCATGGCCGCCATCGGCAACGCGGTGGCGGATGCGCTTTGGGTGGTCGGGGTGCGCGATGCGCAGATGCCGTTCACGCCGGAGCGAGTCTGGCAGATGATCCAAGCCGCGAAGTGATGCGATGAGCCTGCGTCGCCGCCTCAACAAAGTCCTGCATGGGCTGACGGACGGGGGATTCACACGGCTGCGCAAATGGTTCCGGGGGCGTGTGCTCTCGGCCGGGGCCCAGACCGTCACCCGCGACCCGGTCTGCCATGTGATCGTGCTCGACGGGACCATGTCGACGCTCGATCAGGGGCGAGAGACGAACGCCGGGATGGTCTATCGGTTGATGGACGAAATGCGCAGGCGCAACACCGCGCCGCGCGTCTCGGTTTACTACGAAGCCGGTATCCAGTGGCGCAACTGGCGTTCGGCCTGGCCGGTGGCGACCGGGATCGGGATCGATAGCCAGATCCGGCGCGCTTACGGTGTTCTGGCGAGCCGGTATCGGCCCGGGGATCGGATCTACCTGTTCGGCTATTCGCGCGGCGCATTTGCCGCCCGGTCACTGGTCGGGATGATCGACCGGGTTGGGCTGCTCAAGCCCCAGGAGGCGACCGAGCGCAACGTGCTCACCGCCTATCGCCATTACGAAGCGCACCACATAACTGACGCGGCGCGCACCTTTGCCGAGAGGAATTGCGTGCATGGTGTCGAGATCGAGATGATCGGGGTCTGGGACACGGTGAAAGCGCTGGGCCTGCGCTGGCCGCTGATCTGGCGGCTGTGGGAGCGCAAGCACCAATTCCATAATGCCAATCTCAGCCTCAAGGTGCGTCACGGGTATCACGCATTGGCACGGGACGAGACGCGGCGAGCCTATGAACCGCTCCTGTGGCGCACCTATGGTGAGTTTCCCGGACGGGTCGAACAGGTCTGGTTCCCTGGCACGCATGGCGATGTGGGCGGGCAGCTTGGTGGCTTCGAAGCCGCGCGGCCCCTGGCCTGGTTGTCGCTCAATTGGATGCTGGGTCGGGCCGAGGCGGCGGGATTGCCATTGCCGGAGGACTGGCACCACCGTTTCCCGGCGGACGCGGATGCGCCGTCGATGGGGCGCAATCACGGCTGGGGCAAGTTTTTCCTGCTGCGCACGGCGCGGCGGCGGGGCTATGATCCCTCCGAGGCGGATTGGCAGCCCAACACGGTGTCCGATGGGCGGCATTTCGTGTCCGGCGAGGTGGATATGCAAACGCCGTGATCGGCGTCAGCGCACTTTCATGATGATGCAGGTCGTGGAGCCGGTGGCATAGAGCTTACCGTCCTCGACGCCCCGGATTTCCCCGTTCGCCACCCCGGTCGAGCGGCCCGCGTGCTGGATCTCTCCCAGGGCTTCGACCTCCATGCCGACGGGGATCGGGCGGGTGATATTCACCTTGTATTCCAGCGTGGTGTAGACCGAGCCCTTCGGCACCATCGTCATCACGGCGCAGGCCATGCAGCTGTCCAGAAGCGTACCGTACCAGCCGCCGTGCACCGTGCCCATCGGATTGCAGTAGTCAAATGTGGGCGTGCCGCGGAAGCTGACGCGACCTTTTTCGACCAAGGTCGCCGAGTAGTTCAGAACCGCGCTTATGGGCGGTCCGGCCAGTTCCCCCGCCAGCATCCGTTCCATGAATTCAAGGCCGGACATGGAGAGAGCTTCGTCTTGAGTGGGCAGATCTTCGAGTCTTGTCGCGTGCATGGGGTGCCTCCTTGGCGGGAAGCTTGCGCGCGGGCGGGCCACGGGCAAGGGTGACGTTGGGGCGTTCGTTGCCGTACCCCCCCCGACCGCGAGGCGTCGATGTAGAGATGCAACGCGGTCTTCGCGTCGTCGCCATCGGTGAACGCGATGCCCTGCAATTCGAGCGGGGTATTGGCGACGCCTGCCGCCTCTTCCTCGTTCTGGGCGACGCCCGCGCAGGGCAGGGCGCAAAGGGCGATCACGACAAATCGGCGTATGAAAATCCCCATAATTTGAAACAAGTTCGAGGTTCTGGTGCGATTGAATTCCTGAAAAACGGCACCCGCTCCGATTCCCCGGACCGGGCAGGTGATCTTTTGCTGCGGTGCGGCGAAAGATTTTCAGCCTCGCGCCGTTGACACGCCCCCGTGACCTGCCTAGCTATCCGTCGTTAGCACTCGACCGAGATGAGTGCTAATACCGAATTGAACTGAGTTTTGAGGAGCCTCAGAGATGGCATTTACTCCCCTGCATGACCGCGTGCTCGTAGAGCGCGTCGAAAGCGAAGAAAAAACCGCTGGTGGCCTGATCATCCCTGACAGCGCGAAAGAAAAGCCGGCCGAAGGTATGGTCGTGGCTGTTGGCGCTGGCGCCAAGGACGACGACGGCGATCGCATCGCTATGGACGTCAAAGAAGGCGACAAGATCCTGTTCGGCAAATGGTCCGGCACCGAAATCACCGTCGACGGTGAAGAGCTGCTGATCATGAAAGAAAACGACATTATGGGCATCCTGTCCTAATCGTCTGATCTGAAAATTAAGAATTCTAGGAGCAAGCATAATGGCTGCTAAGGACGTAAAGTTCGATACCGATGCCCGCAACGCGATGCTGCGCGGCGTAAACATCCTGGCTGACGCTGTCAAAGTGACCCTGGGCCCGAAAGGCCGCAACGTGGTTCTGGACAAGTCGTTCGGCGCCCCGCGTATCACCAAAGACGGTGTGTCGGTTGCCAAAGAGATCGAGCTGGAAGACAAGTTCGAAAACATGGGCGCGC
>DOUP01000074.1 GCA_003520545.1 Maritimibacter sp.
TTTCTGGTTTTCTGGTTTGGAAAAACCATTCATTACAGTTGCTTGCAAGGGAATGGTCGCTGTTTTCTTGACGTTTCTCCCGGGCGCGGCGCATTGCCCGTTCGGGTCGATCCCTCTTGATCGCCCCTATCGCCGGGCGTAAAGCGCCGGCATGTTCACTGTCTGCGCGCTATATCACTTCACGACCTTCGAGGATCCGGCGGCCATCCGGGCCCCGCTGCTCGACCTGTGCACCCGTTCCGGCATCACCGGCTCGCTGCTTCTGGCGCGCGAAGGGATCAACGGCACCGTTGCCGGGTCGCGCGGGGCGATTGACGCCCTGATCGCCCATATCGACGGGCTGCCGGGCTGCAAGGGCTTCGACTACAAGCTGTCGACCGCCACCGAGCAGCCCTTTGGTCGGATGAAAGTCCGTCTGAAGCGCGAGATTGTCACCATGGGCCAACCCGACGTGAACCCCCGCGCCGCCGTGGGTCACTACGTGGAGCCGGCCGATTGGAATGCGCTCATCAGCGCCCCCGATGTGGCGGTGATCGACACGCGCAACGATTACGAGGTCGCCATTGGCACCTTTGACGGCGCGGTCGATCCGCAGACCACCAGTTTCCGCGAATTTCCCGAGTGGTGGGACCGGAACAAGGATCGCTTTCACAACAAGCGGATCGCGATGTTCTGCACCGGGGGCATTCGTTGCGAGAAGTCGACGAATTTCCTGATGCAGCAGGGTGTCGAGGATGTGTTTCACCTCAAGGGCGGCATCCTGAAATACCTCGAAGAGATGCCGTCGGAGGAGAGCCTGTGGCACGGGGAATGCTTTGTCTTCGACGGGCGGGTCAGCGTCGGGCATGGGTTGCAAGAAGGGCCGCACGAGCTGTGCCATGCCTGCCGCCGCCCGATCCTGCCTTCGGACCGCGACCACCCGGCGTTCGAAGAGGGTGTTTCCTGTCACCAGTGCATCGACCAATTCGACGACGCACGCCGGGAGCGGTTCCGCGAGCGGCAACGCCAGATCAAGTTGGCGAAACAGCGTGGCGCACGACATCTGGGGCCGCGCGAAGGCTGACCGAATTGCCACTTCGGCGCAAACCCACAGGGGACACCCCCGCATGGCGCTTGCCTCATCCGGCCAATTCGTCCAGAAGTTGAGTACCATCAACTTGGAGATGCAGAACTTGCGCCGTATCGCGATTGCACTTTTGGCCTGCGCCGCTCTGAGCGCCTGTAGCCTTCCCCGTGGTGCGCCGATGCGGTCGGAAATCGTCACGGACAATGCCGAGAAGAACGCGGGCATCCAGGTGGTCGAGGTCACGCGCGCAAATCTGACCACGGTCGTGAACTGGCCGCGCACCGGGCCGTCCAAGGGCTATCGCTGGCTGAAAGCGACCGGCGGACCGCAATCCGCCGTGATCCGCGCGGGCGACCAGGTCACGCTCAACATCTGGGATGCGGACCCCACCTCGCTCATCACCGCGCCGGAACAGAAAGTCGCGGCGATGCAGGGGCTGGTCGTCTCCTCTGCGGGCGAAGTCTTCGTGCCTTACGTCGGCAACATCGTGATCTCGGGCATGACCCCGGATCGGGCGCGCGAGGAAATCCAGACCCGGATTGAGCGCGTCTCGCCGAACGCACAGGTGCAGCTGAATTTCCAACCCGGCGCGAACAACGCGGTCGACCTGGTAAGCGGGATGAACCGCCCCGGCCCCCTGTCTCTTGCTGGCCGGAACGTGACCATTCTGACGGCTCTCGCCCAGGGGGGCGGGATCAACCCGAAGCTGCGCAACCCCTTGGTGCGGGTGATCCGCGGCGGTCAGACCTATGCCATCAATGCCGACGAGCTGTTCTCCAACGCCGCTTACAACATCGTGCTGCGCGGCGGGGACAAGATATTCGTCGAAGAGGACAAGCGTTACTTCACCGCCCTTGGCGCAACGGGCGTTGAAGCGCCGGTATTCTTCGAGCGCGATCACCTGACCGCCGTTGAAGCCATGGCGCGTCTGGGCGGTCTGCTGGATGTCCGCGCCGATCCGACCGGCATCCTGATCCTGCGCGACTACCCGCCCGGCACCGTGACCCGTAACGGGGTCAAGGGACCGACCCAAGCCCAAGTGATCTTCGTGCTCGACATCACGACCGCAGACGGTGTGTTCGCGGCCCGCAAGTTCGAGATCCAGCCCGGCGACACGGTCATGGCCACGGAAAGCCCGGCGGTCGCGCTTCAGACCTTGCTTGGCCTTGCCAACGCGGGCGCCCTGTTCCGCGCCCGGCTCTGACCCGACAGTCAAATCGCAAGCAACGGAACGTGACCCTGTTTGACCGGGTTGCGTCCGCGCGCCGTATCGGGAACGGTCACCGCAAATGAACAAACAGGAGAAGCTCATGCGCTACGTTCACACCATGATCCGGGTCTCGGACCTCGATGAAAGCCTCGATTTCTGGTGCAACAAGGTCGGGATGATCGAAACCCATCGGACCGAGGTTCCGGCGGGCAAGTTCACGCTCGTGTTTCTCGCGGCCCCGAAGGACGAGGAAAGCTCGAAAGAAACCCGCGCGCCGGAGCTGGAGCTGACCTACAACTGGGACAGCGACGAGGTTTATGAAACGGGGCGGAGCTGGGGTCACCTCGCCTACCGCGTCGATAACGTCTACGACTTCTGCCAGAAGCTGATGGACGCGGGCGTCACCATCAACCGCCCGCCGCGCGATGGGCGCATGGCGTTTTTCAAAAGCCCTGACAGTGTTTCGGTCGAGCTGATCCAGGAGGGTGATGCACTGGAACCGGCTGAGCCTTGGGCGTCGATGGAGAACACCGGCGACTGGTAAGCCGTTTGGAGGGGAACGCGAAACAGGCCACGGAAATTCTTGCCCATCTGCGCAATATTCTGATTTTTCGGAACCAATTCATGCAAAGTCGCGTTACCCTTGGGCTACAAACGATTCGAGGAGACAGATATGAAAGCGCCTATTCTTGCTCTCGCTGCTGCGGCGATGCTTGCCTTGGCAGGCTGTGAAACGCAGACCCAGACCCAGACCACTGCCGCAGGTGCCGCCACCGGCGCTGCCATCGGTGGCCTGACCAGCGGCTCCGTCGGAGGGGCTATCGTAGGCGGCGCTGTCGGCGCTGCAGCTGGCAACTTGATCGGTCGTGCGGCCGACGCCGAAGGCCAGTGCGTCTACCAGCGCCCGGACGGCTCGCGTTACCGCGCTGCCTGCCCGTAAGGGACGACGGCAAACAGAGAGATAAACAAAAGCCCCGCCAAATGGCGGGGCTTTTTCTTTGCCTGGCGTGGCGGCATCAGCCGGGGTCGAGCCAGTCATCCACTTCGCGCTGGGCTTCTTCTTTCGTTTTGCCGTAGCGCTCCTGGATCAGACCTTCGAGGCGTTCGCGGTTGCCGTCGACCTGATCCAGTTCATCCGAGGTAAGCTCGCCCCATTTGGTTTGAATGTCGCCTTTGATCTGTTTCCATTTGCCTTGGACTTGATCCCAATTCATATGACATCTCCTTTCGTTCAGAGTCTGTCAGGACAACGCGCTGCGCCGGGGTCGGGTTCCGGAGCTGACCGGAATGACGTGGTCCGAGGGAACGATAGTGTCGTCGAAACCGTGGATCGGGAAGTCGATGACCACTGTAAAGTGCGTCTCGGTCTTCTCCCGGTCCACCCGCGCCTCCATCTGGCTGGCAAAGGCGCGCACGAGTTGCTCGCCAAGACCCGTGCTGCTGTCGTCGTCGGGTTCAGGAGGGTCGGCGGGAAGCGTGTTGCGCACTGTGACCACGCCCCGCGACCCATCCCCGCCACGGTCCAGCGACACCTGTAGAACCGATTTCTTTTCGCCCTCGTTTGGACCCACGTGCTTGAGCGCATTGGTGATGAGCTCGGACACGGCCAGCGACAGGGGCACGGCTTGATCCGGATAGACTTCGCAATCATCGAATTTCGTGTCGAGCGTGAGGCTATTCTCCGAAACCGAATTCGCGGCCACGATCTGCGTCGTGATCGCGTCCAGCAGTTCCCCCACGCGCACCCGTTCGACGGTTGAGGTTTCGTAAAGGTTCTGGTGCACCCGCGCGATCGACATGACGCGTTGTTGCACGTTGGACAACGCGTGTTTTACAGCCGGACTGCGGGCTTTGCGCATCTTCATCCCGACGAGCGAGACGATGAGTTGCAGGTTGTTCTTCACCCGGTGGTGCACTTCTTTCAACAGGACAGTGCGCTGGTGGATGGTATCGTAGAGCTGCGCTTCGTCATGCAGGATGTTCTCGGCCAGCCGCATCCAGGTTTCTTCCATGTCCCGGATCTCGGAGGGCACGGAAGGGTCGTTGTCCGACTCCACGAGCTTTCGCGACCGCATGAATTGCAACATCCGCGCGCGCAGGTTGCGCGTCGGTTTGATGACCATGCGCTGCACGGCGAAGAAGGCGACCGACAGGCTGACGATCCACATCAGGACCGGAAAGAACATGGACGATCCAAGACCCAGCCCGCCGAACCAGCGGTTGTCGTATTCCCATGACCCGAGGGCAAAGACCTGTCCCGGCACGATGGGGCTGAGCGCGAAGAGGCGCTCGCCCGCGTTTTCATCGACGGCGGCAACGAAAGTGGCTTCCTCGCCGCTGACGAGGGCGGAAAGGGAGCGATGCTTGGGCAGGTAACGGTCAAGAACATCAAGCCCGGAGGTCGCGGTCAGGACCTCGCCTTCGTCGTTGAAGGTGATGAGTTCCAGCGGACGGTCACGTCCCATCACGCCGGCGGGCGGGCGGTTCAGCGTGCGATGCGGGAGCGATGCAATGACATACCCGTCGTAGGCGCCATCGCGGATCACCGGCAAGGAGACGATGATGACCGCCGTATTGGACAGTGAGCCATTTTCGCTGAATTTCACGCGCGGGCCGGGGTTCTCGGTGAATTCCTGGTGCAAGGGCCGGTGGGACACGTCGGTGCCCTGGTTGGCGGACCCGCAGACCACGGTGCCGTCGTTGTCGATGTAACCGACGAAGGACAACTCGGGGCTGTCGCGCAACAGCATTGCCAATGGCGCCTCACAGTTGTTCCCGGTCTCTTCCAGCACCGGGACCATGGAGACCATCGTCTTGGCCACCCCCGTTGCGGTGCGGATCGCCGCTTCCTGCTCGGCCGCCGCTTCGGCGGTCAGCGCCAACAGGCTGTCCGCAAGCTCGCGGTCAGCCTGGTTGAGAAGTTGGTATGTGGTGACGACCGAGAGGACGCCAACGGGGAGGAGCGCGAGCGCAAGGAGCGTTGCGATCCGGAACGTCAGCGTCCGGCTCAACTCTGTTAACCGCGTCATCAGCCTGTGTTCTTTCTCACACTCATTCCCGATGTGACGACGGCCATAGTGGCTTGGTCGGTCATCTCGATGCTGTCGTCATCGTTGATATCCAGAAGCTCGGCAAGACGCGCGCGGCCCCGGTTGATCCGGCTCTTTATCGTGCCGATGGCGACGCCACAGGTTTCGGCCGCCTCTTCATAGGACATGCCCGTCGCCCCCACGAGGATCAGGGCCTCGCGTTGCTCGACGGGAAGACGTTGGAAAACCTTCTCGAAATCCATGAGGGCCAGTCGGCCGTCATGATGCGGTTTCTCGGACAGGGTGCCGGCCATGACACCGTCCACGTCCTCCACCTCGCGCTTTTTCTTGCGCAGGTCGGAATAGAACGTGTTGCGCAGGATGGTGAAAAGCCAGGCCCTGAGGTTGGTGCCCTCCTGGAACTTGTCGAAATTCTTCCACGCCTTGACGATGGTGTCCTGCACCAGATCGTCGGCGGCTGCCGAATTCCGTGTGAGAGACGCCGCGAATGCGCGCATGGCAGGGAGATGCTCCACCACCTCGTCGCGCGGATCAGGCGCGTCGGAGTCAGTCGCCATGAGCGGACCCCTTTTCATCGGCTTTTTCATCGGCCTTCTTCAATTGCGCCAGTAGATCCATGAACTTGTCGGGCACCTCTTCTTCGAGATGCCGCTGGAATACCTTGCGCAGGTTCTCGTCAATCTGTTGTTCTAGATTGTCCTTGTCTTTGTCGTCAGTCATTACCGTTCGGTCCCGTTTCGCCTCTAAACTGCCTTGATCTTTTTTTGGCCTTCGCAGGGAACTTAACGGCATAGGCCACGTTTGGTTCCAAAGAAACGCAAGAAAACGGACAAATCTTGGGATGGATGGGATGAACGAACAGAATTCAGAATACCTCTCGGTAAAAGTCGCTTCGCTCCTGCCCTACCTGCGCCGCTACGCACGTGCGCTTACGGGAAGTCAGACATCGGGCGACACCTATGCCGCCGCAACGCTGGAAGCGCTGCTGGAGGATCGCTCGGTCTTCAAACTGGGCCTTTCTGACAAGGTCGCGCTTTTCCGCACCTTCCACCAGATCTGGGCAAGCTCGGGCTCGCCTGTCGAACAGGGAGAGGACGGCATTCAGGGGCGCGCCCAGGAACACCTCTCTAAGCTCACCACGAACACCCGCGAAGCGTTGCTTCTGCACACGGTCGAAGAATTCTCGACCGACGAAATCGCGCAGATCATGGGGACCGACACGGATGAAGTGTCTCACCTGATCCAGGTCGCCCGCAACGAGATGGAGGACAGCGTGAAAGGTCGCATCATGATCATCGAAGACGAAGCCATCATCGCGATGGACCTTCAGGATATCGTGGCCGACATGGGCCATGCCATCACCGGCATCGCCCGCACCGAACGCAACGCCATCGACCTTGCCGGTCAGGAGAAGCCGGACCTGATCCTGTCGGACATTCAGCTTGCCGACAACTCCTCGGGCATCGACGCGGTGAACGCGATCCTGAAGTCGACCGCGGACATCCCGGTGATCTTCATCACCGCATTTCCGGAACGGCTTCTCACCGGCGAACGCCCCGAGCCGGCCTTTGTCATCACCAAACCCTATTCCGAAGACCAGGTGCGCTCGGCGGTCAGCCAGGCGATGTTCTTCGCTTCGACCGAGACGCTTTCGGCCTGACGGCCTTGCTCTCGTAACTCTTAGGTGCACGAACGCGGGTTCCCTCACGGGGGCCCGCGTTTCGTTTTGGCGGGGTCTTGTCGAAAAAAAGGCGGTCTCGGTATCGTTTGTTGAGAGCGGGCGGGCTTGGCTGTAGCGTCGCGCCAAACCGCTCAACCCCCGAGGCTTTTCATGCGCGCTTTCCTTCCTGTCCTGCTTGGCCTGTGCCGGGGCTGCAAGCATCAGGCCAAGCAGGACAGGAAGGAAAGCGCGCATGAAAAGCCTCGGGGGTTGAGCGGTTTGGCGCGACGCTACAGCCAAGCCCGCCCGCTCTCAACAAACGAGACCGAGACCGC
>DOUP01000051.1 GCA_003520545.1 Maritimibacter sp.
CAGAAGTCACCTGACGCCTTCCGCACGATCAGCGAGGTGGCCGAATGGCTCGGCGTGCCGACCCATGTTCTGCGGTTCTGGGAGAGCCGCTTCACCCAGGTCAAACCCGTAAAACGCGCAGGCGGCCGCCGATACTACCGACCCGCCGACATGTTGCTCCTGGGCGGCATCCGTAAACTCCTCCACGAAGACGGCCTCACCATTCGAGGCGTTCAGAAACTGCTTCGCGAACAAGGCGTTAAGCATGTTGCCGCCATGTCGCCGCCGGTTGATAGCGAACCGGCGACGGAAAGCAACGTGGTCTCCCTGGACGCGGGACGTTCGGAAGACGCTGCGGCAACGAACGACACTGACACGGATGGTGGCGAGGCTGATGCCACCGCGTCTGACCCCGCCGAGGCTGACGACGGCACCCCCGCGGAATCGGTCGACAGCCCGAGCGCCGAGCCTGCGCCGACGCCCGAAACCGCCGAGGACGGCCCCTCCGCCGACATAGATTATCCCAAACCCACCGAGGCAAGCGACCTCGCAGGGGGTGGCGAGGACGAGGCCTCCGACGACACGACCGACCGCGCCTCCTTCCATACCGAGGTCAGCGAAGCGGACGATAGCGACATCGCATCCCAACCGCCTCCCGTGGCGCAGGACACGCTCCCGGACACCGCGCTTGAGACCACACGCGGCGATGTGGGCGACGCATCGGATGTTCCGGACAGAGGCGAAACGAACAAGGCGGATGAGGTCGCGGAGACCGCCACCTCAGCTGAGGACGACGAGCCGAGCGACTCGGTTGACGAGCCGTCGTCCAAGACCGAAACCAGAGACGACACCGGGTTGCCAGAAGACGTGGCACAGGCGGACGGTGAGGCGGACGACGCGCCGCTGGAGTCCGAGACCGAGGGCGACGCGCTGGTCATGCCGGAAACGGACCCCGAGAGCACCAAGCAGCCCGACGCCGTCGCCGAACCGGAACGCGTGGCGCTCACCATGCCCGCCATCGGCGAAGACCCGCAGGACGAAACGTTGGACCCCAAGATCGAGCCCGTCGCACCGATCCTGCGCCGGATGCGTGCGCGCGGCCTGACACTGCCGCCCGCTACCTTGCAGGCGCTCGCGGATCGGCTTGAAACCCTTACGCGTGGCTCTTCGACGACGCCCCCGCCGGGCGGACTCGGTTGAGCGAAAAATCAACGCAATGAGGTCTTGCCCACACGCGCAAAGCTGCTATGTAACCCCCCACGTCGGGCTATGGCGCAGTCTGGTAGCGCGTCCGTCTGGGGGACGGAAGGTCGCAGGTTCAAGTCCTGCTAGCCCGACCAATCACCGAACCGCCCGCCCCTCACGGGGTGGGCGTTCGTGTATCTGGCGCGTTTCGGAAGACGCTCGTGATTCAAGCTTTTTCCAAAACGCTTGAGGGGGATGGACGGATGAACACAGGGGTTCTGCCGGATCGGGCGATCCGCAACATGATCGAAGACGGCATCTTGTCCGCCGATCCCGCCATCATTCCGGAACAGATTCAGCCGGCCTCCCTGGACCTGCGCCTTGGCACCGTCGCCTACCGGGTGCGCGCCTCCTTTCTCGCGGGCGAAGGCGCGACGGTCGCGGACCGCCTCAATGAATTCGAAATGCACCGGATCGACCTCACCAACGGCGCGGTCCTTGAAAAAGGCGCGGTCTACGTCGTGCCGCTCATGGAAAGCCTTGCCCTGCCCGACGGTGTCCAAGCGGTGGCCAATGCAAAAAGTTCCACCGGGCGGCTCGATCTCCTGACCCGAACCATCACCGACGGCGGGGTGGAATTCGACCGGATCACGCCGGGCTACACCGGGCCGCTTTACGCCGAGATCTGTCCCCGCTCCTTCTCGGTCCTCGTGCGCCCCGGGATGCGGCTCAACCAGATCCGCTTCCGCGAGGGCCAGGCGATCTTATCAGACGACGAGCTGCGCGCGCGTCACGACGCTGAACGACTGGTCGACGGAGACGCGGTGATCGACGATGGCCTCGGGTTTTCCGTCGACCTCAAACCGGGCCCGAACAACCTCGTCGGCTACCGGGCGAAGCCGCACTCTGGCGTCATCGACCTCGACCTCATCGGGCACTACGACCCGGCGGAGTTCTGGGAACCAATCCACACCGCCGAAGAACGCATCATCCTCGACCCCGGCGCCTTCTATATCCTCGTGAGCCGGGAAGCGGTTCATATCCCGCCCGATTGCGCCGCCGAAATGGCGCCCTACCTTGCGATGGTCGGTGAATTCCGCGTGCATTACGCGGGCTTCTTCGACCCCGGCTTCGGCCACGATGCAGCCGGCGGCGCGGGCTCACGCGGCGTGCTCGAAGTGCGCTGCCACGAAGCCCCCTTTGTCCTGGAACACGGCCAAGTGGTCGGACGCCTAGTCTATGAGAAAATGGCGGATGTGCCGGAGACGCTTTACGGCGCGGGCATCAAATCTAACTACCAGGGACAGGGCCTGAAGCTTTCCAAGCATTTCAAGACCCCAAGCTGACCGGGGGTCTCTTCATCGTGCCGGAAATATTCCGGGGGCGCGGGGCCTAGCGCAGCCGGCGGGCGATCCGGGCCCCCTGACGGGCGCGTTTCGCGGTTTGCTTCGTCGCTTGGGCGCGCTGGCGCTCCTCCGGCGTCATGTCGTCACGCCGTTTGCCGCGCCGGGACGCCATATCGACCCCGGCATCGACGCCACGGTTCACAAGCTTGCGCATCACCATGCGAAGCATCATCGACATCATGCGTTCTACGTTCATAAGACCTGCTCACTTCTGCTTTTCCAAACAGTATATAGGAAAAAGCGGCAAAAGTACGATCACTCTTCGAAGAGTTCGGACTGGCCCTCGTCCTCGTCGTCGCCCTCTTCGTCTTCGCCCAGGCTCGGGGACGGACGGCTTTCCAGAAGCCCGGCGGCCCGAAGTTCCTTCAGACCCGGCAGGTCACGCGCACTTTCCAACCCGAAATGATCGAGAAACTCGGAGGTCACGACAAAGGTCACCGGACGCCCGGGCGACATTCGCCGGCGACCGAAGCGGATCCATTCCATCTCGATCAATTGGTCGACCGTGCCACGGCTGACAGATACGCCGCGAATTTCTTCGATCTCGGCGCGGGTGACCGGCTGGTGATAGGCAATGATGGCCAGGGTCTCGATGGCGGCTCTGCTCAGTTTCCGGCTCTCCACCGTTTCCTTGTGCATCAGATACCCAAGGTCGGGTGCGGTCCGGATCGCGTAAGCATCGCCGACACGCACCACGTTGACGCCGCGCCCTTCGTAGCGTTTGCGCAGATGCACCAGCGCCTCTGACGGGTCCGAGCCATGTGGCATCCGCGCAGAGAGTTCCGCGATGGTCACAGGTTCGGCGCTCGCAAAGAGCACCGCTTCCACCATGCGTTCCTGCTCCCCCATCGGAGGCGCTTCGAACAGGCTTTCCTCCTGCTCGATGTCGGTCTCGGTCTCGTCACTCATTGGGTTTCCTGCGAATTTGAATCGGCGCGAAAATCTCGCCCTGCCTGATCTCGATCGCGCCCGCCTTTACCAACTCCAGCGAGGCCGCGAAATTGGCCGCCGTGGCGGACCGGCGTTTGACCGGGTCGGTGTCCCATCCATCGGGCAGGTAAGACATGATGTCGGTCCACTCGCCTGCGAACCCGATCAACCCGCGCATCCGGTCCAATGCTTCTTCCAGCGTCATGACGCTGTCGCGGTCCATGACGAAAGGCCGAAACTCGTCCCGGGTGCGGATGCGCGCATAGCCTTGCATCAGGTCCAGAAGTGTCGCGGTATAGGTGATACGCTTGCGCCGCTCGACCACCTCGACCTGACCCCTCGGGAAGAAATCGCGTCCCTTCTGGTCCCGCGCCATCAGCTTCGCCGCCGCATCGCGCATCCCCTGCAATCGCTCCAGCTGGAAGGCCAGATGCGCGGCCAATTCCTCGCCCGACGGACCCTCGTCCGCCGGGTCGGGCGGTAAGAGCAACCGTGACTTCAGAAAAGCCAGCCAAGCCGCCATGACGAGGTAATCGGCGGCCAGTTCAATCCGCAGGTGCCGCGCCTTTTCGACAAAAGCGAGGTATTGCTCGGACAGAGCCAAAACGGAAATCTGCCGAAGGTCCACTTTCTGGGTGCGCGACAACGTGAGCAACAGGTCGAGCGGGCCTTCAAAGCCCTCGACGTCAACGATCAGCGCCTCGGCGGCCATGCGCTCGGACACCGACAGAACGTCAGCCTGAAACTCTTCGTCAGCCATGAGAAAAAGGGGCGCCCGCCTAGTTGGTCAACAAGGCCTCAAATTCCGCGTCCAGAGCCTCAATGTCAATGGCATCGGGCTCTTTGCGCCAGGTGAGTGCCGTCTCTGCGCGGGCCTCTGCCACACCGTTCAGGCTGCCCGAGGCCTCGACCACCGCGGCCATCTCGTCGATCTCGCCGTTGCAATGCAGAACGATGTCACAGCCCGCCGTCAAGGCCGCCTCGCAGCGCGCTTCAAAGGGCCCCTTGAGTGCCTTCATGGAGATGTCGTCGGTCATCAGGAGACCGTTGAAACCGATTGTGTCGCGGATGATCTCGATCATCTTAGGCGAGGTGGTGGCGGGGTTATCCGGGTCAATGTCGGTGTAGACCACATGCGCCGTCATGGCGAGCGGCAGCCCCGCAACCGATTGAAACGCAAGGAAATCTGACACGCGCAAGGTCTTTGCCTTGGTGGTGACCCTGGGCAGTTCCAGATGGCTGTCCGCGGTCGCGCGCCCGTGCCCCGGAATATGCTTGATGACCGGAAGCACCCCACCGTCGATCAGCCCGGTGCCCACGGCTCCCGCGATTTCGGAGACCTTCACGACATCGTCGCCATAACAGCGGTTCTTGAGAATTTCATGGGTGTCCGGCTGGGCAATGTCGACGACCGGCGCACAGTTGCCGTCGATCCCGACCGCGCGCAATTCATGCGCGATAATCCGGTAGCGCAGATACATCGCCTCGGCCCGTTTTCGTTTGTTGAGCTTCACTTGCTCCAACGGCGGCAACCATTCCCGCCAATAGGGGCGCACCATCCGCGCAACGCGCCCGCCCTCCTGGTCGATAAAGATCGGCGCGTTTCGTCCGACCGCTTCGCGCAACTCCGTGGTAAGCCAGGTCACTTGCTCGGGGTCTTCGATATTGCGTGCGAACAGGATGAACCCCCAGGGGTTCGCCTTGGCGAAGACATCGCGTTCTTCACGGGACAGTCGCGGACCTTTCAGACCGAGGATCGTCGCCCCGACCGTCATGCTTAACGGGTCACGACAGGAATACAGGCCGCCTGCCCCGCCATCAGCGCGGCGCAGAACCGGCGCGCGTCCGACAGGTCGTCAAAGCCCATGGCCCTCAGGCGATAGAAGGTCTTGCCTCCAGAAGTCGCCTTTTCGATCACGCGCGACTTGCCGCCCATGTAGTCGTCGAATTGGCCCGCCAACTGGTCCCATTCGGCGCGGGCCACGTCCTCGGTGTCATAGGCCCCAAGTTGAACAAGCCGCGTGCCTGCCGGAAGATCGGCGGCGTTGACCTCGGTCGTCGCTTCTTGCGTGGCGGCAAGCAGCGCATCGGTCGACGGCTGTGCCGAGGCCCGGGTGACCAGGTCGGCGGGCCGTGCCTTGGGCCGCGGGCTGATCGCGACGCCCTTGTTTCCCGTGACCGACGCCGTTGCGGCCGCGATTGCGACCTCTTCGGCGGTGAGCGGCTCGGCATCGCCCGCGATTTGCGCGGCCAGTTCTTCGCCCTCGGCGCGCGCCTCATCGGCACTCACCGCGACCGGCTGCGCTATCATTTCGTCTTCAGGGCGGAACTCGTCCGCTTCGGCATTTGGCGTCGCGTTCAAGGATGCCGCGGCCACGACAGGCGCATCCTCTTCCGTCAGATCCTCCACCGGCGGCGCCAGCATGACCTGGTCGGCCGGACCTTCGGCGATACCCTCGGCAGCCACGGAATTCACCGCCAGCCCCTGGTGTTCGGCATCGAGGCCGCCCGGGTTCTCCGGCGCGACGCGCATCGCGCCTTCCAACGCGGCGACGACCGGAACCTCGGTCACGTCGCGCATGGCGAGGTTGTAGCCCCACACGGCCAGGCCACCGACCAATGCGATAGAGAGAAGCGCCCCGGCCCCGTTCAGAACACGGGTCACGCCGAGAGACGCCTCGTCGCGCGCGGCAACCGGCATAGGCTGTTCGGCGTATTGCGGGGCCTGTGGGGGGTGACCTGCGTAGCCCTGCTGCGGCTGCGCGGATTGCGCATATTGCCCGTAAGATGGCGCTTGCGCGGCCTGCTGATGCGGCTGGCGCGATGCGGCTATCGGCT
>DOUP01000121.1 GCA_003520545.1 Maritimibacter sp.
CCGGTAACGTGCGTCACCCATTCAGCCAGCCCGGGGATCGAGGGGAGCGTGTTGAAGAGCCCGATGGCCACCAAGACCAGCCCCATCACCTTGGCAATAGGCAGCAGACGGTTCGCGGGCGGGGGCGGGGTCTGTGTCTCGGTCGCGCTCATGGGATTATCCGGTGTGAATGGGCAGAGCCAGATTGGCCCGACCAAGGGTCACAAGAAAGGGATGCGCCGGGCGGGAACCGCCCAGCGCCTGCTGAAATCACTCGGCTTCCGCGCAATCAGGCACGTCGTAGCCCGCTTCTTCCCACGCGGCGACAGCGCCCGGGTGGTACTTGAGCGACAGGCCGCCACAGAACCCGGTGGCTCTCTGGTCGAGCACGTCGAAGTTCACGGTGCCGCCATAGGGTGCACGCTGCTTCAACTCGTCGAGCGAGGCGATGTAGGTGGCGGTCAGCGACTTCACGGTGTCGAAGTCGAGACCCGCCCGAACCAGCGTGGCGAAAGGCACGCCCGGCGAGCGAAACACGCCATCCTCGGAGATCAGGGTCACACCGCTGTCCGCGCCATACCCCAAATCCGCTTCGGGGATCTCGACCGGGGCGTTGCCGGGGGCCGAGAGGAATTTCTGCATGGCTTCGCTTTCGAAGATGTCCTTCGGGATCGAGATGATATTCACGTCACCCGTGGACAGCATCGTCACCACGCGGTCCGACGGCGAGGTGATCGGCACCATGACAGCATCCGCCGAGCCATCGACGAGAACCGAATTGAGCTGACCCCAGTTGGTCTGGAACCCTTTGTAGTCCTCACCGTCCTTGAAGCCGCCCGAACCGAACAGGATCGTCTGACGCCCCATGGTCAGAGCCGCGCCACGCGGCGGGCCGTTCCACACCGTCTTGTCCTTCAGGTCCTCAAAGCTCGTGATGCCGGACGACACCGGGGCGATGAGACCATAGGCCCCGGCGTTGTAAGGCGCGATGGCACGAACGTTGGCGGCCAGCGCGGCACCGTCTTCCCCGATGGAGGAGAACGGCCCACGGCCTGCTTCCAGAAGGAAGTGCAGGATCGTCGGCGCCGTCACCATGTCGGACTTGCCTTCGGCGACGTTCACGATGGAGTTGGTGGCGGTCTGCCCCTCCTGCACCTGGATGTCGGCCACGCCTTCACGGGCGGCCACATCGGCGAGGTGCAGCATCATCAGGTGCGGCGAGTTGCCCGGCGAAGATGTCTCGCCGGTGAGGTTGGCCTGCGCGTTGGCAGAGGTGGCCGCGAGCGTCAAGGCGCCTGCGGATACGGCAGCAAGAGCCGTCTTGCGGATCATCTTAGTCATTGGTCTCCTCCCTGTTGACCGATGGTGCCGGATCAAGCCCGGCTGTTTGTCTTTTCCCGCATGTCGGGAACCTTCTGGCCCACGTATTTGCGGGTCAGGTCTTTGGGGACATCCTCTTCGGTGACGACACCGATCAAGACCCCGGTGCGGCCCGGCCCGCCCTTCCGGGCGGCGCGGATGGTGTCGTTGGAAATCGTGGTGCGTGCCGCCGGGCGCGCCGCCCAGTCGAAGAGTCGGTCGTACATCTTGTCGATCACCTCGGCATGGGAATTGCCCGCGCCCAGGTCTTTCACTTCGCCCGGATCGTCGACCAGGTTGAACAGCATCGGACGGTGGCCGCTCTCGAAATGGATCATCTTCCACGTCTTGTCCGCGACCATGAACATCCGCGCGTCTTTCGGATGAATGTCGAGCCGGTCACACAGCGGGCTGGCCGAGAAATCATATTCGCAGATCACGTAATCCCGCGCCGGAGCCTCCCCGCCCCGCAGCATCGGGAGCAGCGATTTACCCTCCAGAACATGATCCATCTTCTCCGACGTGCCACCAGCGACATCGACGAAAGTCGGCAGGAAGTCGATGCATTCCACCAGGTCGTCGCTGACCGTCCCCCGCGTGGCGTCCGCTTCGGACGACGGGTCGTAAATGATCAGCGGCACCTTCACGGAGGCGTCGTGGAAGAACGTCTTCTCGCCCATCCAGTGATCGCCCATGAAATCGCCGTGATCCGAGGTCACGACGATCATCGTGTCCTCCATGCGGCCGGATTTCTCCAGGTAATCGAAGAGAACGCCCATCTGGTCATCGCATTGCTTGATCAGCCCCATGTAGGCCCGGAGCACCTTCTCCCGCACGTCGTCGCGCGAGAACGCCTGGCCCACGGGCGACATCTGGAAGCCCTTGAAAACGGCATGGTCCGTCTCGCGCTCTGCCTCCGTGCGTACCGGGTCGATAAAGTCTTTCGGCCCATACATGCTCGCATAGGGCTCCGGCACGATATAGGGCCAGTGCGGCTTGATGTAGGACAGGTGACAGCACCACGGCGTGTCCCCCTGCGCCTCGATGAACTCGATCCCGCGCCGGGTCAGATAGGGCGTTTCGCTGTCGTCTTCGGCGATATTCGCGGGCAGGTCGGAGTTTTCAAGAAACCATCCTGACAAGACGTTGCCCTCGTCGTCGCGGCCCGAATTGGCGAAATCGTGCCAGGGGTTGTCGCTCTCATAGCCCTTGGAACGGAGGTATTCGTTGTATTTCAGGGCGCCGCCTTCGTCGTAAAAGCCGTCCGGCCCCTCGGGGCGCATCCCGTCGTCGCGTTCGAACACGTCGAAGCCGCACTCCGACACCCGCGCACCGATCACGCTGTCGGGTTCCAGCCCGAGCCGCCGCATACCTTCCGCATCCGCCGCCATGTGGGTCTTGCCGATCAGGTAACAATCCATGCCCAGATCTCGCAGGTGATCGCCCATGGTCAGCTCACCGACTTTCAACGGCGTGTTGTTCCAGCTCGCACCGTGGCTATGCACATAGCGCCCCGTGTAGGTCGACATGCGCGACGGACCACAAAGCGGCGACTGGATGATCGCCCGGTCGAACCGCACCCCTTTCGATGCGAGCCGGTCCAGGTTCGGCGTGTGCAGATGCGGATGCCCATAGCACGACAGGTAATCCCAGCGCAGCTGGTCAAACATAATAAAAAGGATATTGCGCGGTGAGCCCATGCGCGGTGCCTCCTCCCATTTCCGCCCTCCCCGGCGGTGTAAGTAGGGTTTTTAGCGCAATCCGGGCATAGAACCTAATAGCAGGTATATGTCGTGATATTCCCGAACTGATATGTCAGGCATATTG
>DOUP01000060.1 GCA_003520545.1 Maritimibacter sp.
CGCAAATCTCTGTCTGAGAAAGACCCACTGCCGGGCCATGCCGCCATGTTGGCGTTCTCGTCGATGGTGGCCGGGAGTTTCACGTTCGGCGCTCTCACGGCGAACCTGATCGACCCGGTTGCGTTCCAGGCGGTGCGGTTCGGGCTGGCCGCGCTGGTTGTTGCCATCCTGGGGATCGCGACCGGGGCGCTGAAGATGGCGGACGCGCGGGCGCCGTGGCGCTGGCTTTTGTTGGGCGGCACTTTTTCCACCTACTTCGTCCTGATGTTCGAGGGGCTGAAAACCGCGCCGCCGATCGCGACCAGCGCGGTGATGACGCTGATGCCGATCATGACGGCGGTGTTTTCCTGGGTGATCTTGCGACAGGTGACGACACGGCGCGTGATGCTGGCGCTGGGTCTTGGCGCTGTCGGGGCGCTTTGGGTGATTTTCCGCGGTGATCTGGACCGGTTGCTTGCGTTCCAGATCGGGCGGGGGGAGCTTGTCTATTTCGTGGGTTGCGTGGCGCACGCGCTCTACGTGCCGCTCCTGCGCTATCTCAGCCGGGGGGAAAGCGCGGTATCTTCATCCTTCTGGGTGCTGGCCGCTGGCACGTTTGTCTTGACGATATACGGCTGGCCGGTGCTGCGTGTGACCGATTTCACCGCGCTTCCGCCCATCGTCTGGATCGCCTTGGCCTATCTCTCGGTCGGGGCCATGGCGATGACCTTCGTCTTCCTGAATTTCGCGTCGATGCGCCTGCCGGGGGGCAAGGTCATGGCCTATACCTATCTCACCCCCGGCTGGGTGATCTTGTGGGAGTTGGCCTTCGGCCACGGTTTGCCCGACCTGCGGGTGCTGGCCGGGCTGGTCGTGACCTTCGGCGCGGTTGCGCTTTTGTTAAAGCACGAAGATCAGCAGTAGCGTTCGACGCCCACGATCTGGGCGTCGGAATAGCGGTCGCCGTGGGCCCAGCCGACGGGCATGATCCGCTCCAGTTCAGACCAGTCGGATTTCGAGAAGATGATCTCGTCCGCATCGGCCCATTCCAGAAGGTGTTCGGGGGATCGCGTGCCGGGGATTGGCACCATGTGGTCGCCCTGTTGCAGCGTCCAGGCGATAGCGACGGCCGCGGTGGTCCAGCCACGGGTGGCGGCGAAGTCGCGCAATTCGCGCACGTGCTGCATGTTGTTGGAGAAATTCGGGTCGAGGAAGCGGGGATTGTTCTTGCGGAAGTCCACGTCCTTGAAGTCGGGCGGGGTCAGGTCGTGATCGCTGAGGATGCCGCGCCCGAGGGGGGAGAAGGGAACAAACGTCGTGCCGAGATCCTTGCAAAGCTGCACGAGACCGAGGTCGGGAAGGCGCGTCGACATGGAGTATTCATTCTGCACCGCGTCGATGGGGCCAACGGTGGCGGCGCGTTTGAGGGAGGCGGGCGAGATTTCGGAAAAGCCGATGCCCTTGATGAGGCCTTCTTCCTTGAGCTTGAGAAGGGTTTCCGTCACCTCTTCGATCGGTCGGGAAAACTCGCGCCGGTGCACGTAATACAGTTCGACGCTGTCCACGCCGAGACGATCCATCGACTCGGAGAGTTTTTCACGCAGGTAGGGTTCGGAATTGTCCGCCGTGCCGCGTGGTGCGCCGACGACGATGCCGCCCTTGGTCGCGATCTGGAAGCGATAACCGCGGTCTCTCTGGTATTCGCCGATCCAGTTTTCCGACAGCCCTTTGCCGTAGAGGTCCGAGGTGTCGAGGAAGGTGATCCCGGCATCTCGGGCGGCGTCCAAGGTGGCGAAAGCTTCGTCGCGGTCGGTGTCGCCGTAGAAGCCTGCAAAGGACATGCAGCCCAGAGCGATTGCGGAAACGTCGATACCGGTGTGGCCCAAGCGGCGGGTTTTCATTCTGTCACTCCTGTCAAAATCGAGGCGATCATAGCTGGCTCGTCCGGGATGAAAACCATTGGTCGTGGCTTTGTTCCCGGCGCGTGTGGTCCGGCGCTGTCCGGCAGGCAGATCGTCGCCGGTGCCGCAGGTTGTCGATCTTTTCGAAGGGGGGTTCCATTCGCCGCGCAGGAAAATGCGCAGCTTTGGTGTCAGCGAGCCTTGAAAATAAACGCACGGTCGAGACGGCCTGATAGCCGTTTCGGCAGGTCTGTGAGGAAGAGGGTCCCCCTGGTCGGCGCAACTCCAACCAGAGGTGGGATGTTCAAATCAGGATGTTTTCCAGATCGCCGCCGGCGGCGAGGTAGGATTCGACCCATTTCGGCTTTCGTCCGCGCCCGGTCCAGGTTTCGCTTTCGTTTTCCGGGTTCTTGTATTTCGGCGCGACTTTCGAGCGGCCGTCCTTTTTCGCGGCGGGTTTCGCAACCTTGCGCGGCGCTTTGACACCAGACAGTTCGGCGAGCGAATAACCGTGTGCTTTCGCAGCCTTTTCAGCCGCGATCAATGCGGCCTTTTTTTCATCTTCAGCAACTTTTTCAAGCTGCTTGTCGATATCTGTCTTGAGCTTTTCCAACTCTTTTCGGGTCATACCCTTGAGATTGATTTTCATGTGAGTGGTCCTATTTGGTTCGGTTCGCAACAGGTGTTACAATGCCGCAACCATACCTTTGGACGTGGCTTCGCACAATACTATAAAAAGGCGATAATAACAGCAGGCCGTGAATACCTGCTGATCCATATAAAAGGTGGTATTCGAGCGCGGATTATTCCGCCGCTTTGGCGTGCGGATCCACGAGCGTCACGATGTCATCCATGATGACGTTCAGCTCGAAATCCTTCGGGGTGTAGACCTTGGCCACGCCCATGGCGCGCAGGCGTTCGGCGTCGTCTTCGGGGATAATACCGCCGGCGACGACGGGAATATGGCCGAGGCCAGCCTCCCGCATCCGGGTCATGAGGTCTTCGATCAAGGGAACGTGGGAGCCAGAGAGGATGGACAGGCCCACCACGTGCGCGCCGCTTTCCCGGGCCGAGGTCACGATTTCCTCGGGCGTCAGGCGAATACCGTCATAGGTAATGTCCATGCCGCAATCGCGGGCCCGGGCGGCAATTTGTTCGGCGCCGTTGGAGTGGCCGTCGAGACCGGGTTTGCCGACGAGGAATTTCAGTTTCTCGCCAAGCGCGGTCGAGACGGCGGCGACCCGGTCGCGGATCTCGTCCAGACCTTCGGTGCGGTTCGAGGGGTTCTTCGACACGCCGGTGGGGCCGCGATACTGGCCGAAGGTGGCGCGCACGGCGTCGCCCCATTCCCCGGTGGTTGCACCGGCCTTGGCCGCCTTGATCGAGGCGGGCATCACGTTCTGGCCGCTCTTGGCCGCTTGCCGCAATTCTTCCAGCGCGGCTTGCACCAATGTTTCGTCCCGCGTTTCGCGCCATGCGTTGAGCCGGTCGATCTGGTCCGCTTCCGCCTTGGGATCGGCGACCATGATGGCTTCCGGCCCGGAGGTCAGCGGCGAGGGCGCGGCTTCTGTCCATTTATTCACGCCGACGACGGTGGTCTCGGAGTTTTCGATCTTGGAAATACGCTCGGCGTTGCTCTCGACCAGGCGAGATTTCATGTATTCGATGGCGTCGATCGCGCCGCCCATGCCGTCGATCTGCGACAGCTCGGCGCGCGCGCCCTCTTTCAAAGCGGCGACTTTACGGTCGATGGCCGGGTTGTTGTCGAAGAGATCGTCATATTCCAGGAGGTCGGTCTCGTAGGCCAGGATCTGTTGCATCCTGAGCGACCATTGCTGATCCCAGGGACGCGGCAGGCCGAGCGCCTCGTTCCAGGCCGGAAGCTGCACGGCGCGGGCGCGGGCGTTTTTCGACAGCGTGACGGCGAGCATTTCGAGGAGAATACGGTAGACGTTATTCTCCGGCTGCTGCTCGGTCAGGCCAAGGGAGTTTACCTGCACGCCATACCGGAAACGGCGGAATTTCTCGTCCTCCACGCCGTAGCGTTCGCGGGTGATTTCATCCCACAGCTCCACGAAGGCGCGCATCTTGCACATCTCGGTGACAAACCGGATACCGGCGTTCACGAAGAAGGAAATTCGCCCGACCATTTGCGGAAACGCCTCGGCGGGAACCTTTTCTTTCAGGTCGTCGAGCACGGCGATAGCGGTGGCCAGCGCGAAGGCAAGCTCCTCCTCCGGCGTCGCGCCTGCTTCCTGCAAGTGGTAGGAACAGATGTTCATCGGGTTCCACTTGGGCAGATGTTCGCGGGTATAGGCCGCAACGTCGGTGATCATCCGCAGCGAGGGTTTCGGCGGGCAGACATAGGTGCCGCGCGACAGGTATTCTTTCACGAGGTCGTTTTGCACCGTGCCCGAAAGCTTCGACACGTCCGCGCCCTGTTCCTCGGCCACAGCGATATACAGCGCGAGCAGCCATGGCGCGGTCGCGTTGATGGTCATGGAGGTGTTCATCTGCTCCAGCGGGATCTGGTCAAAGAGCATGCGCATATCGCCCAGATGCGCGACCGGCACGCCGACTTTGCCCACTTCGCCCTTGGCCAGAACGTGGTCGCTGTCATAGCCGGTTTGGGTCGGCAGGTCGAAAGCGACCGACAGGCCGGTCTGCCCACGGGCGAGGTTCGAGCGATACAGTTCGTTCGAGGCTTTCGCGGTGGAATGGCCCGCATAGGTGCGAAAGAGCCAGGGGCGGTCGCGTGTGGGCGTCTCGGACATGGGAGTGACTCGCGGCTTTGTTGCGTTGCAGCATTTTCTGCCAAAGGTAATTTTATTTCGCAAGGGGTAAATCGGTTGGAAGATCGTTGCGTGATGGGTTGCCGGTGCGCCGGTTGTCGGGGAGAGCCCGGAATATCGGCGATTGATCGAGGCTCCAGATTGGGGCCGGGGCAGGCGGGTTGGTTGACGGTGAACGCGTCCCGGGCGTGACCCGGGACCTCCGTCGCGGCGCGCGGTCCCGGCTCAAGTCCGGGGCGGGGTGTTTTCAGTTGCCCATGGACGCAGCGCGCGGCAGTGTCTGGCCATGACACAAACCGTGGAACTGCCCATTTGGGCGCTCGTGCTCATTCTGGCGTTTGCGGCCGTGACCTTTGCGTCGCATTTCCTGTTTCCCTCGGTGCGCTGGTTCATCCGGCGGCGGATGGAAAAGGCCGTGGCGCGGCTGAACGAACGCCTGACCCGGCCCATCGAACCGTTCAAGATCGCGCGGCGGCATGACATGATCCAGCGGCTGATTTATGACCCGGAGGTGTCCAAGGCGATCTTCGAACATGCGAAACGCGAGGGCGTGCCGGACAACGTGGCGTTCGAGACCGCACGCCGTTACGCGCGGGAGATCGTGCCGCGGTTCTCGGCCTTCATGTATTTCTCCTTCGCGATCCGGGTTGCCAAATTCCTGTCCAAGGGCTTCTACCGCGTTCGGATCGACGAGTTGGACGAAGCCGCTATCGACGGGATCGACCCGGAGGCGACGGTTGTTTTCGTCATGAACCACCGCTCCAACATGGACTATGTCCTGGTGACCTGGCTTGCGGGTCGGCGGTCGCACCTGTCCTATGCGGTCGGGGAATGGGCGCGGGTCTGGCCGCTGTCGGCGCTGATCCGGGCAATGGGCGCCTATTTCATCCGGCGCAAGAGCCGCAACGCGCTCTATCGCAAGGTGCTGGAGCGCTATATCCAGACGGCGGTGCGTGCGGGGACGACCCAAGGCGTGTTTCCCGAGGGTGGCCTGAGCCTGACCGGCGCGGTCGGTGAGCCGAAGCTGGGATTGATTTCCTACGTGGTCGATGACTTCGACCCAAAGGAAGACCGTGACGTGGTCTTTATCCCGGTGGCGCTGAATTATGACCGGGTGATCGAGGATCGGGTGCTTGTCGGGGCCGGTGAGGCTGGGGTCAGAAAATTTCGTCTGCGGGCGTATGATGTTATCCGACATGTCGTGGCGCACCTTTTCCTCCGCGTCACGGGACGTTTCAAACGCTTTGGGTATGCGAGCGTGAGCGTGGGTGAGCCGCTGTCCCTGCATGACTTCCTGAAGCAGCATCCAGAGGTCGCCGACAACCCGACAAAACACCTTGCGCGCCGGATGATGGCGCGGATCAGGGCGGAGGTGCCCGTTCTGCCGGTGCCGGTCGTGGCGACGCTGTTTTCCCGGACGCCGCAGATGAAGCGGGCTGAAGTTGCCGGGCATTTTCACAAGCTCGTTCATGAGATGCGCGAACGGGGCGCGCAGATCCATATGCCGCGGTCGCCAAGGTTCGACCCGGTGGAGCAGGGGCTGGAATTGCTGCTGGTGCGCCGGGTGTTGGTCGAAGAGGGCGAGGTGGTGCGGGTCAACGAGGCAGAGCGGGGTTTGCTGGATTATTATGCGCGGTCCATCGGCCATTTGCAGCCAGGTTTCGTCGAGCAGGTTGAATCGGGCGCGACATAAAATTACAAAAATGTCACGTTTCAGGTTGCAATATTGCGGGCGCCTCCGTAATGCTGCACCAGCACGCCGCGATTCTGCATTGCGGCACGAGACATATGACGGAGGACCCCATGGCTCTCGACGACCAGACCGCCATTGCCGACTACGAGGCACCCGAGAAGGATCTCTACGAGATCGGTGAAATCCCCCCGATGGGCTATGTGCCCCAGCAGATGTATGCCTGGGCCATTCGCCGTGACCGCCAGGGTGAACCCAACCAGGCCATGCAGGTCGAAGTGGTCGATGTGCCCCGGATCGACAGTCACGAAGTGCTGGTGCTCGTGATGGCGGCGGGTGTGAACTACAACGGCATCTGGGCCGGTCTCGGCGTGCCGGTGAGCATGTTCGACGTCCACAAGCAGGACTACCACATCGCCGGCTCCGATGCGGCGGGCATCGTCTGGGCTGTCGGCGACAAGGTGAAGTCCTGGAAGGTGGGCGACGAGGTCGTCATCCACTGTAACCAGGACGATGGCGACGACGAGGAATGCAACGGCGGCGACCCGATGTATTCACCCAGCCAGCGCATTTGGGGCTACGAGACGCCAGACGGCTCCTTTGCCCAGTTCACCCGCGTTCAGGCCCAGCAGCTCTTGCCGCGTCCCAAGCACCTGACCTGGGAGGAAAGTGCCTGTTACACGCTGACGCTGGCCACCGCCTACCGGATGCTCTTTGGGCACCATCCGCATGAGTTGAAGCCGGGGCAGAACGTTCTGGTCTGGGGCGCTTCGGGTGGTCTTGGGTCTTATGCGATCCAGCTCATCAACGCCGCGGGCGGCAACGCCATCGGCGTGATCTCGGACGAGGACAAGCGCGAGTTCGTGATGAGCCTCGGGGCGAAGGGCGTCATCAATCGTAAGGACTTCGATTGCTGGGGGCAACTGCCCACCGTGAACACCGATGAATACAAGGCGTGGTTCAAGGAAGCGCGCCGGTTCGGGGCCGCGATCTGGGAGTTTACCGGCAAGGGCAACAACGTCGACATCGTGTTCGAACACCCGGGTGAGGCGACTTTCCCGGTGTCCTCTTTTGTCTGCAAGAAGGGCGGCATGGTCGTGATCTGCGCCGGCACCACCGGCTTCAACTGCACCTTCGACGTGCGCTATATCTGGATGCACCAGAAGCGCCTCCAGGGCTCGCACTTCGCTCACCTGAAACAGGCGGCGGCGGCGAACAAGCTGATGATCGAGCGCCGGATTGATCCGTTCATGTCCGAGGTGTTCCCCTGGGACGAAATTCCGGCGGCGCATATGAAGATGTACAAGAACGAGCACAAGCCCGGGAACATGTCGGTTCTCGTTCAGGCGCCCAAGACAGGTCTGCGCACGCTCGAAGATGTGCTCGACGCCAGGTGATCCCCGGTTGAGATATGCGGGCGGCCCTCCGGTATTCCGGGGGGCCGTTTTGCCGTGACGGGGGCGCCGGGGAGACGCGCGGTCGGGGAAAGCCGAACCGAATCACCCGGACTGATGACGGGTGCCGGATGGTTTTCAAAGTGTTGAAAACGCCCCTCTCCCTATAAATGGGGAGGGTAATTCCGCGAATATTGGGGAATTGTTTCTCGATCTATGGTTGTTTTGGCCACAACCACAGCGGGAGCCTTTACATGCAACACGATTGGCTGATTGATGTTCTTACGGACCTCAAAGCCTTTGCGGAGGCGAACGGGATGGGGGCCTCTGCGACGGCGATCGACGATGCGACGCTGGTGATGCTGGCAGAGATGACATCCCTTTCGCACCGTGCCGATCAGGCTGGGTCCGCCGTGGGGGATCATGACGGCCAAACTGGAAGCGTTACTTACCTCTTTGCAGGACGCGGGCACGCTTGAAGCGTTTCAGGCGATCACGGAAGCCGTTCCGAAGTATTACGGCGTTCTTCACTGCGTGTATCACTGGGTGAATTCGGACGGGGAACGGTTCGGCGCGGGCACCTATTCCGGTGCCTGGGTCGATCGCTATCTGCAGATGGATTACCTGCGCATGGACCCGGTCATTTTCGGTTGTTTCCAGCGGTTCGACCCGGTGAACTGGAAGGACCTGGACTGGTCGAGCAAACCGGCAAAGGCGATGTTCCTCGATGCCCTCGACCACGGGTTGGGCAACCAGGGCTACTCGGTCCCGCTGCACGGGCCCCAAGGGCAATTCGCGCTCTTTACCCTCAACAACCAGTGCGACGATGCAGATTGGGAGGCGTTCATCGATGCGAATGCCCGCGATCTGATCGTGCTTGCCCATGCCTTCAACACCAAGGCGCTGTCGTTCGAGGGCGGGGATGACGAGACCGCGACGCCAAGCCTCAGCCCGAGAGAGCTGGCCGCGATCCGGTGCCTTGCACGGGGGCTGAGCCGGGCGCAGGCCTCGGCGGAGCTCGGCATCTCCGAGCACACGCTTCGGGTCTATATCGAAAGCGCGCGCCACAAGTTGGGGGCGCTCAACACGACCCATGCGGTCGCGCGTGCCCTGTCCTTTGGCTTGATCATCGTCTGATGGTGTCAAATGGAGCGGGCTGACGCCCGCGCCGTATCAGCGCTGACGCGCGGGTTGGGGGCTGTCTGCCCCCAACGGAGGACCGCTGCGCGGTCCACCTCCCCCCGAAGGTATTTTCGAACCAGAGACTTCGACAGCATGGCCAGCGGGGCACGCGGACGCGTCGTTAGGATATTGGTTAACCTTTGAACGGACCCTTGGCCGGGAGCACCGGACCAAGGGAGTTTTCAG
>DOUP01000162.1 GCA_003520545.1 Maritimibacter sp.
GCGGCACCACGCCGATCACATCCTCACGCGGCCCCTGGTCGCCGTAAACCTCACGCGCCAGGATGCCGGGATCGCCGAACCGGTCGTGGTCCAGCCCCAGAAGCGTGGCCGTGATCGGCCCGCGCACGATATGAAACCGCACGTGTTTCACGAAATCGTTTGGCACCGGGAACATCAGCCCCGATCCCCAGACACGGGGCTTGCGACCCTCAGGCGCGCCGTCCTTGTAGCGGTTCCTCAGCCCTTGCAGGACCGACCCGACCGCGACCAGTTCCACGTCATCCCCCGACGCCCAATCCACATCGCGGCCAGACACGGCCCGCACCACATCGCGCGACAGGTCGTCGCCGAAGTTGGGCTGGTCTTTCCACCAATAAAGTTTGAGCGGCGCGGTCATGGCGCTTAACCCACGGAGCCCTCAAGGGAAATCGCAACGAGCTGCTGCGCTTCCATCGCGAATTCCATCGGCAGCGCTTGCAGCACTTCCTTGGCGAAGCCGTTCACGATCAGCGCTACGGCCTCTTCCTCGTCCATGCCACGCTGGCGGCAGTAGAACATCTGGTCGTCGTCCACCTTGGACGTCGTCGCCTCATGCTCGACGCGCGAGGATTGGTTCTTCACCTCGATATAAGGCACGGTATGCGCCCCGCACTTGTCACCGATTAGCAAGCTGTCGCACTGGGTGTAATTGCGGCTGTTGGTGGCTTTCGGGTGCATCGAGACGAGACCCCGGTAGGTGTTGTTCGACCGCCCCGCGCTGATCCCCTTGGAGACGATGCGCGACTTGGTGTTCTTGCCAAGGTGCGTCATCTTCGTGCCGGTATCGGCCTGCTGCATGTTGTTGGTGATCGCGATGGAGTAGAACTCGCCCTGGCTGTCATCGCCCCGCAACACGCAGGACGGATATTTCCACGTCACGGCAGAGCCGGTTTCCACCTGCGTCCACATCACCTTGGAGCGGTCCCCCCGGCAATCGGCGCGCTTGGTCACGAAGTTGTAGATACCGCCCTTGCCGTCTTCGTCGCCCGGGAACCAGTTCTGAACGGTCGAGTATTTCACCTCGGCGTCGTCCAGAAGGACGATCTCAACAACGGCGGCGTGCAGCTGTGCGATATCACGCTGCGGCGCGGTGCACCCTTCGAGATAGGAGACATAGCTCTCCTTGTCCGCGATAATGAGCGTGCGCTCGAACTGGCCGGTGTTCTCCGCGTTGATGCGGAAATAGGTGGACAGCTCCATCGGGCAGCGCACCCCCGGCGGGATATAGACGAACGACCCGTCCGAGAAGACCGCGCTGTTCAATGTCGCATAGAAGTTATCGGTCGGCGGAACCACGGAACCGAGGTATTTTTTCACCAGCTCCGGATGCTCGCGAATGGCTCCCGAGATCGAGCAGAAGATCACGCCCGCCTGCTCCAGCTCTTTCTTGAAGGTCGTGCCCACGGACACGCTGTCAAACACCGCGTCAACGGCGACCTTGCGGTCGGAATTGGCGCCATCGGCGGGCACTTCATCTGCGCCTTCCACACCGGCGAGGATCATCTGCTCCTTGAGCGGGATACCCAGCTTCTCATAGGTCGCCAGCAGCTTGGGATCGACGTCGTCCAGCGACTTGGGCTTCGTCTCCATGCTCTTGGGCCGGGCATAGTAGTATTGATCCTGGAAGTTGATCTCCGGATACTCGACCATCGCCCAATCGGGTTCGGTCATCGTCACCCAACGGCGATAGGCCGCCAGACGCCAATCGGTCATCCACTGCGGTTCGTCGTTCTTGTGGCTGATCAAACGCACGATATCTTCGGACAGCCCCTTGGGGGCGTATTCCATCTCGATATCGGTTTCCCAACCGTACTTGTACTTGTCGCCCAGCGACTGAACCGCATCCACGGTGTCCTGCTCGACGCCTTCTTTCACGATGGTCTTGCCGTCTTCGGCCATGTGAGCCTCGCTTTGGTTCTGCCTGACGCATCAGGCGGTTTGATCCTTGGTCGCCCGCTACCCGCAGGCTGGTCCGGTCAGCGCCCGCGGGCGCGGAATTTCTCATGTTCGCGCAGCCAGGCATCACAGAACGCCATGACCTCGCTTTCGGTCGTGTCGGGCCCCAGGGACACCCGCAATGCGCTCGCAGACTGCCCCTCGTCGTACCCCATCGCTTGCAGGACCCGGCTGGCTTTCACCTTGCCGGAAGAGCATGCAGACCCCGCCGAAACCGCGAAGCCCGCGAGGTCCATCACCATCACCTGCGTCTCGCCTTTCCAACCGGGCGTGATGAAGCAGGACGTATTGGGAAGCCTGTTCGCGTCTTTCCCGACAAAAATAGTCTCTTTTGTGGATTCTGAAAGTCTTTTTTCTAGAATATTTCTAAATTGCGCGACTTCGTCCCACCGTCCGGCGTCCAGATCACGCGCCGCAGCCTCGGCAGCGGCCCCGAATCCGGCGATTCCGATGATGTTTTCCGTGCCTGACCGGCGCCCCATCTCCTGCCCACCGCCGGATTGCAGCGCGTCTATATCCACGCCCTGCCGGACGATCAGCGCGCCAACCCCCTTGGGGCCACCCAGCTTGTGCGCCGACATCACCGCGAAATCCGCACCGGACCACGAAAAGGCAAAGGGGATTCGCCCCACCGCCTGCGTCACGTCCAAAAGCAGCCAGTCGGCGTGAGCCTCCCCCACGGGCCACGTGTCGCCCACCTTCGCGGGCGGCTCGGTGATGATCCCGGTCTCGGAGTTGGCAAGCCCCATGGCCAGCGTGTGACCGGTGCCGCCCTCCGGCCAATTCTCCATCCGGTTATGCGCCCAGAGCGCATCGTGCGCGGTGTCCTGAACCAGCACATCGCACCCCGCCTTGGGATGGGCCAGAAAACGCGCGGCCTCGGTTGCCCCGGAGGTGAACACCACTTCCTGCGGCTGACACCCAACGGCGGCCGCGACCTGTCGCCGTGCGGTTTCCACGACATGCTTGGCCTTGCGCCCTTCGCTGTGCACGGACGACGGGTTTCCCACCACGTCCATGGCGGCGATCATGGCCTCTCGCGCCTCGGGCCGAAGCGGCGCGGTGGCGTTATAGTCAAGGTAAGTCCGGGCCACGGACGCCCCCTTTCAATGTGAATTGACCGTTATACGGCGCGGGCCGTCTGTGCGGCTCAGTCCTCGTCCACCACCTCGAAGAGGTTCGGAACCGCGGGACAGGGTGCCAGCCCATTTGAGACGACGTCCGAGAGCCGCGTCTGGTGCAAAAAGACATAGACATGGGCCGACAGGCTTTCCCACAAACGGTTCGTCATCGACTGCGCCCGCGTGCCGGACGATCCGCCCGAGGCGCCCGCCCCCGTGTGCATCGCGCTCACGGTTTCATCGACCGCCGCCAGGATCTCGGACACCCGGATCTCGCTCGCCGGGCGCGACAGCATGTAGCCGCCCCCCGGTCCGCGCACCGATTGCACCAGTTCCGCCCGGCGCAGCTTCACGAAAAGCTGTTCGAGATAGGGAAGCGAGATTTTCTGCCGTTCCGACAGTTCGGTCAGCGACAGGCGTGTGCCGTCAGGCTGAAGCGCAAGCTCCGCCAAGGCGACCATGGCGTAACGTCCTTTGGTCGATAGCTTCATCTTCCCCCCGAAACATTGACGAAATGATCCCACACGATTAGGTGAACAGGACCGCTTCTCGGTGTTTGACCGAGTGGCTTCGCTTTTATGTCGCCCACCGCGTATCGTCAAGAAATCGGCGGGCCCGAGGAGAGATCGAGACCATATGCCTGAAGTGATTTTCCCCGGCCCCGAGGGTCGGCTTGAAGGGCGCTACCACGCACAACGAGAAAAAGACGCTCCCATCGCCATCGTGCTGCACCCGCATCCGCAGTTCGGCGGAACGATGAACAACAAGGTGGTCTACAATCTCCACTACGCCTTCCACAAGATGGGCTTCAACGTGCTGCGGTTCAATTTCCGCGGCGTTGGCCGTTCGCAGGGCGAGTATGACCAGGGCGTGGGCGAATTGTCCGATGCTGCCTCCGCGCTGGATTATCTCCAGTCGATGAACCAGAACGCCAAGCATTGCTGGGTCGCCGGGTTCTCCTTCGGGGCATGGATCGGGATGCAGCTCCTGATGCGCCGGCCCGAGATCACCGGGTTCATCTCGGTCTCGCCGCCCGCGAACATGTATGACTTCTCCTTCCTCGCGCCCTGCCCGTCGTCGGGCCTGATCATCAACGGCACCGGCGACCGCGTCGCCCCGCCCGCCGATACCCATAGCCTGGTGGACAAGTTGCACGAGCAGAAGGGCATCACCGTCACCCATACCGAGGTCGAGGGGGCTGGCCACTTCTACGAAGGCGAGCACATGGACACCATGATCGGCGCCGTGGACGAATACGTCCGCCGCCGCCTGACCGAGACCACCCGCTAAGGAGCCGACATGCAGCTGATCGAAGATGTTGCCGACAACGTAGCGAAAGAAGTGCTGGAGCTGGTCGAGAAGACCGGGAACCTGGACATCATCGAGGACGTGAAGAATGTAATCGGCACGTCGTCGCAGACGCTGGAAGAAAGCTACATGACGGCGGTCCGCGTGCGGCGCGCCGAAAAACGCGCGCTCGAACTGGTCGCCCAGTTGCGGGCCGAGCTGGACGGTTGATCCATGCCGGTCCGCGACCTGACCCGGACCTTTCTCAGACAGATCACCTATGGCGGGAACGACGGGATCGTGACCACCTTCGCCATCGTCGCCGGTTTTGCCGGGGCCGAGGCGCAGGGTGTTGTGGGGGTCGGCACCGTGGCGGTCCTGATCTTCGGCATGGCCAACCTTCTTGCGGACGGCGTGTCCATGGGAATGGGCGAATTTCTGTCGGACCGCTCGACCCGCGCGCTCTACCGCGACCGGATGCAGCGGGCCAAGCGCCGCGACCCGGAGGCGCTGGTGGCCGACCTGACCGAATGCTTCATTGATCAGGGCGTGGCCCCCGGCCCGGCCCGTGACGCCGCCGTGGCCCTATCGTCCCATCCGCGCGTGGCCTCCGACCTCGCGCTGCGCCACCGCTTCGCCACGGAATCGCCGGAAGGCGCGGCCCCCATCGCCCGTGCCGGGATGACTTTTTTCAGCTTTCTCGCGTTCGGCCTTGTCCCGATCCTGCCCTACTTCATCGCGCCGGACGGCCAGCAGACCTTCAAGGTTTCCGTCGCGGCGACCTTGATCGCCCTGACGCTGTTGGGATTGCTCAGGTGGCGCGCCACGGGAGAAGGTTTCCCCTACGCGGTCGGAGAAACACTGGGCCTCGGTGCGCTTTGTGCCGCGCTCGCTTTTGGCGCGGGGGTGGTGGTGGCCGGGTTTGGCTGAGGTCAAAACCCCGCGCCAACGCCCCTGCCCTTACAGCTTGTAGATCGCACCGAACTTCGCTTCGAGATAGTCCAACAGCGGTGCTTCACTCGGCGTCTCGCCCCCGCAGGCCCGCGTCACCACCTCTTTCGGCTCGAACAGCCCGCCGTGGCGCTGAAGGTTCTCGGTGAGCCACTTGGTGGCCTGCGCCGGTTCCCCTCTGGCGAGATGGTCATCCACCTCCGGCATCTGCGCGCGCAGCGCTTTCATGAGGCACCCCGCATAGACATTGCCCAGAGAGTAGGTGGGGAAATATCCAAACAGCCCCACCGACCAATGCACGTCCTGCAAACAACCGTTCGCGGGCGTGTCGACCTTCACGCCGAAATCCGCTTCGAACCGGCTGTTCCACGCTTCTTCCAGATCGGCCACCGCGAGGTCACCGGCGATCAACTGCCGCTCCAGATCGAAGCGCAGGAGAACGTGGAGGTTATACTGCACCTCGTCGCTTTCCGTGCGGATGTATCCGGGCGTCACGCGGTTCACGGCCCCGTAAAACGCCTCGGCATCCGCCACCGGCATCTCGCCAAAGACCTCTTTCATCCGCTCGAAAAGCCAACCCGTGAAGGCCCGCGACCGCCCAAGCTGGTTTTCAAAGATCCGGCTCTGGCTTTCATGCACGCCCATCGACACGCCCTGACCCAGTGGCGTGAGCAGGTAATCGTCGTCGATACTCTGCTCGTAACAGGCGTGCCCGACCTCGTGGATCGTGGAGTAGATCGACCCGAAGGGGTCGTTGGGGCTGGTCCGCGTGGTGATCCGAACGTCCAGACCGGACCCCGAGGAGAACGGATGCACCGCCTTGTCGATCCGCCCCCGGCTCATGTCATAGCCAAACGCCTTGGCGATCTCGCGGGTCAGCTTCATCTGGCTTTGCTCGTCGAAATGGCCCGTCAGCGCCGCGGGCTGATGCTCCGCGCCCAGGATACGGTCCCGCAGATCGACAAGGCGCGGGCGCAGCGCGTCGAACATGGCCTGAAGCTCGGCCCCGGTCGCCCCCGGCTCGTAATCGTCCAAAAGCGCATCGTAGACATCGCCGCCATCCGCCAGCGCCGCGCCTTCCTCGCGCTTGAGCGCCACCACCTGCTCCAGCACGGGGGCAAAAGCGGCAAAGTCGTTCGCGGCGCGGGCATCGGCCCAGGACCGTTGCGCGCTGGAGGTGACGCGCGCCAGCGCACCCGCCAGTTTTGCGGGCACCCGGTTGGTGCGCTCGAACCGCCGCCGGATATGGCGCAGGTTCGCCTTGCCGACCGGGTCGAGAGTGGCGTCGTCGATCGCCGCGAGCCAGTCGCCCACCCGCGGGTCGGTGCGCCGTGCGTGAAGCACATGCTCCATCGCTTCGCTTTCCTCGGCGCGTTGCGGCCCCGAGCCGCGCGGCATCACGGTTTCCTGGTCCCAGCCAAGCCGGCCCGCCACCTGCCCCAGCGCCTGTGTCTCGCGCTCATGGGCCATCAGTTCGTCATATGCCGTCATGTTACCCTCGTACCGATTGCGCCTGCGGATAGCCCGCCCGGAACCGCGCCAGAATGATCAGGCTCCATGTCAGGATGGCGCCCGCTTGGTGGGTGATCGCGATGTGCAGCATGGCGGCGTTCAGAACCGTGATGATCCCCAGAACCATCTGCAAAAGCACCATCGCGCTTGCCAGCATGAACGCCACGCGCACGCCCTTCGTGGCACCCTTGCGACCGCGGAAAAACGCGCCGATGGCAAAGAGCGCCAGCAGGTAACCCACGACCCGGTGCATGAACTGAACCAGCCCCGGATTTTCAAAGAAGTTGCGCCACACCGGCTCGATACTGAACGCCTCCGGTGGGAACACCTGCCCGGCCATCATCGGCCAGTCGACAAAGCTGCGACCCGCGTCGATCCCGGCCACCAATGCCCCCAGCACGATCTGGAGAAAGGCCAGGTGCATCAGCCCGGTTCCCATACCGAACAGCGACCGCTCCCGCAGCCTGCGCGCCTGCATGTTGTCGGCCTCGCTCCGGCCAAGGAGCAGGATGTTCCACAGGATCAACCCGAGGATGACAAAGGCCACGCCCAGATGCGTCGCCAACCGATAGCTCGCCACATCGACCCGGTCGCCCTGTAGCCCCGAATGCACCATCCACCAGCCAATCGCACCCTGAACGCCGATCAACACACCAACGGACAGAAGCCGCCCGGTCCAGCCTTTCGGGATCTTGCGGGCGGCGAGGAACCCGAGGAAGCCGATGATCCAGACCACGCCGATAAACCGGCCAAGCTGGCGATGCCCCCATTCCCACCAGTAAATCTGCTGGAAGGCCGACATCGACATGCCTTCGTTTTGCAGCCGGTATTCCGGGCTCGCCTGGTATTTCTCGAATTCCGTCGCCCAATCCGTCTCGTTCAATGGCGGCAAGGTGCCCGAGACAAGGTTCCACTCGGTGATCGACAACCCGCTGTCGGTCAGGCGGGTCAGACCGCCGACGACGATCATCATCACGATCAAACCGAACAACGCCATGAGCCACGCCCGGATCGCCTTGCGCGCCCCGCGCCCGCCGCCCTGGTCGATGATCCCGGTTTTGGCTTTTTCCCGCTGCGGCGTGTCTGCGCCGACCTCTTCGAAGATGCTGCGTGGCTCGGCCATCGGCTCCCCCATGTTTTTCAGTCCGCGGGACTATCGGGGATGGGCCCTGGAATGCCAAGGTCTTTCCCATCTTTCTGCGCTCAAATCCCGGTCATTTGGTTGCCCCCCATACGTCGTTGTTGGTATAGAAGATCAAACAAGATGTGGGGAACGCATCGCAGGCGAAACAAGGGCGGACCACCGCCCGGAACATGAACGGCGGACCACGTGAACGATACCCCGGAAACCCCTGAAAACGGTGGCGAATTGCCGCCCGAGCGTCCGACCCCGACGGGTCCTTCGATTACAATCGAAGAGGAAATGCGCACGTCTTACCTCGATTACGCGATGAGCGTGATCGTCAGCCGCGCGATTCCTGACCTGCGCGATGGGCTGAAACCCGTGCACCGGCGCATCCTTTACGCGATGAACGAGGTCGGGAACACCTACGACAAACCCTATCGGAAATCCTCGCGCCCGGTGGCCGATGCCATGGGTAAATACCACCCGCACGGCGACAGCGCGATCTACGACGCCCTCGTGCGGATGGCGCAGGATTTCTCCATGTCGCTGCCGCTTCTGGACGGTCAGGGCAACTTCGGCTCCATGGACGGGGACAAGGCCGCAGCCTTCCGTTACACCGAGGTGCGCATGGCCAAGGCCGCCAATGCGCTTCTGGCCGACATCGACAAGGACACCGTCGATTTTCAGGACAACTACGACGGCAAGGACCGCGAGCCGGTCGTTCTGCCCGCCCGCTTCCCCAACATGCTCGTCAACGGCGCGGGCGGTATCGCGGTCGGCATGGCCACGAATATCCCGCCGCACAAC
>DOUP01000264.1 GCA_003520545.1 Maritimibacter sp.
CGTTCGCCCCACGTGCTTTGAGCGCGTTCGTGTATGCTCGAAACCTGTCTTTTGTCCCATGGTCTTTATGCGTTGGAAACGCCGTGCAAAAAGTCACTCGCACTAGGTCATATCCGCCTTTGTGAGCAAATATCTCCCCCAAATTCCAAATGCAGTTCCACTTCAAGAACGGCTCACCTAAATCATGTATCGCGTGATAAAGGTTAAAGCCGTCAACATAGACTGCTGCTCGCTTTTTTTCTTGATTTTGTTCGTCCAAATCACTACCTTTGCCTCATCACGTCGCATTGTTCACTTTGCGACAGCCCCGGCCCGCCTAGGTGGTGACCGGGGTTTGTTTTTTGTAGTGATTATGAGCCTTTGTGCCAATACCCCTTCCAGCGGCGAGACACGGGCGCGTTCATTGACGCCGACACTAGCTTGCTTGCTAAACCGCAGTTGTCGGTGCGGCAATTATCATCCGCCTTGGGGCGTGGTTTGCATACTTGTGGAGGAATTGGGCGGTGATGACTTGTGCGCAATCAGAGACAAGCGCTCAGCACAAAAACTGAGGACTCAAATCGAAGATGCCACGACGATATCCGGCGCGTTCGGGAAGGACCTGATATCGAACCACGTGAACCGGGTACCGTCCGCATTAACCTTGTTGCCCCAATGAAGCCGAGAGCGGCTCTCAGGGCGTATCAGCGCAGCCCTGAAAGCCCGCAGGTCCAAGAGCCACCATCGACCAATGCCGCCTTGCGGGTTGGCATGCCCGTAGAACATCCAGTCGCCGTAGCCGTTGATGATCTTGGAAAGCTCGGTCTCACCGCCTGAGGGGATGCGTGAGCGAACGGTGAACTCGTATGGATAGCGGTCGGCATAGCCGGGGCGGCGCACCCGTGCCGCGATCCGCATGTCCCGCGCGTCGAGCATCAGGAGGTCTGTTGCTTGCCGCATGTCGATTTCATCGGGCGCGGTGCTGAGAAGATGAGCGCCGACGATGCGCTTCACGTCGGGAAGGTAAGTGTTGGACCACTTTCGGTTGATGTCGTAATGGAAGGTCATTCCTTACTTTGGCTCTCCTGATTTCCCAGCGGGGACGAAAAAGGACGGCCCAAAAGGTGCAGGCCGTCCCGTGTCATGGCTCGCAATTCAAATCCTCACCTCACTTCCCTACCTGCCGAGCCTATGACGGTGCATGTGCGCTACTCTGCGGCGTGGAGGTTCGTGCGTCCGCTCTCGCGCGCGGAACGCTCACAGCCTTCGATGAGAGCCGTCCCGAACTCCCCGGCGAGCCGGAGGACTACGCTGGCGTTGCCGCCGATGCGCTCTTCTTGCTCGGATTCAATGGCGATGCGGGCTGTCTCCACCAAGGAGCCGTTAGGTAAGCCAGTTCAACGGTCATATCTTGCGGGCGCTTTGTGCGAAGTTCTTCGAGGGTAAGCATTTCGGGTGTTCCTTTCTGAGGTGCGTGATCAGGCCTTGAAGGGGCGGTGCGTCGGGGTGAGTTTGCTCGCAATGGCCCGCGCACGGTCAACGTCGGCTTCCGTCTGGTCCAGTCCATCCAAGGCACGACACGCAAGCCAATACATGGCGTCATTTAGGTCTTCACTGCCCCCATCGAAAAACCGGCTGCCTGCAAGTTCGTGCGTCAAGACCAACGCGACACGGACAGCGTATGCCGGGGATTCGTAATCCTCCATGGCGGGTAGTTTCTTGGATACGGCGGACAGCGCTTCGGTTGGATCATTAGGCAGCGAGTCCCAGAACGCCGCCTCTCGGGCGCGCAGTTCTTCCACCCGTGTCTCGCGGCTTTCACGGACCGTCTTATGCACGAGGGCTTCACCGCCGACCTTACGGTTCTCGCGCTCGCTCACGCGCTGCGGCGTTTTGGTCTTGGTATGGACGTTCATGGTGTTCTCCCTTTTCGGATCAATGCGCATGGAATTCATGCACGGCCCCGTTCACCGCGATCCGGTTGACGGTGGCGAGGTTCACAGTGCGACAGGCCTGCTTTTCGACGTCCCACACCGGCATGAGGTGCGGATGACGCTCAGCGCGCGTCTCAGCGGCCCTGCGGGCGCTCTCACGTCCATCGGCACCCTTTACGTGGTTCTTGAGCGCGGCGGGCTGCACGGTCATCTGACGAGCGCTGCCATCCTTCTTTGTGAAGACCACATGACAGAAACGGCCCTTCGCGCTGGCGATCATTTCGCGTTTCGCTTCGTTCGCTTCTATTTCACGGCGCTGGGCGGCAACATGAGCGCTGCGCAGATCAGAGAGTTCACGGAGGCCAGATGCGCCCAACACGTCACGATTCTCCAGGTTTTCGATGCGCTGGGCGAGTTCGTCGGACGGAAGAGTCTCAAGCTTGCGCTTTGCCGCCATACTGGCTTCGACCGATTGAGCCACCCGCATCTTCTGACGAGCCGACCACCAAACCGCCTTCAAAGCGCGGGAAAGCAGCTGTGCGAGAGTTTCGCCATTGCCCAGAAATCGGCGCACGATTTCCCAAGCTTCGGTCATGATGGCTTTGCGGTCGTAAGTCATGTCATCCTCCGTCTACTGATAACTATATATCACTAGACCTTACTGATAACAAGTGTATCACTGATAAAAAGTTATCGGAGGCGAGATGAAGGCGCAGATCAAGGCAGCCCGAGACCTTTTGGGCATCACACAGGCACAACTCTGCGATGCCGCGAATGTGCCGCTGATCACATTGCGAAGGGTCGAAGGCAAATCCGACCACACCGGCTTGGTGTCCGACGGGACGGTAGAAAGAATACGCAACGCGCTGGAAGACATGGGCGTCCAGTTTCTGAATGAAGGCGATGAATCCCAGGGTCCGGGGGTTGCTCTGAAGCCCGACCGTGTGGCGAAATCAAATTAGGGCAGTCGATTGCTGGAGGTTAAACGATGTGGGGTCTGGGTATAGGGATAGCTTTCGCTGCGTTGCTCCTCGTCTACCCTCGCCAGACGGTCTTCGCTTGCCTCGGTGTCCTTGTCTTGTCGGGCATCGGAATCGGAGGATACTTGGGGCTCGAAGGCTACAGGAGTTGGCAGAAGGATCGCGTCGCTTTCACTGTGCTTTTCGACTACACGCCATGCGCCGACACGGCGAAACCAATACTTGTGATTGTGGACAACCCGACAAACCAAACCATCGAGAAGGTCTTTTTTCGGGTTGTGGCGCGTGTACCAGGGCGTAGCAACGACATCCTACAGACAGACCAAATCTCCGACGACAAGGTCATTCCGCCCGCCGGGACATCCCGACTATGCGTAGCGATACCCAATCTGACCGAAAGCCAGTTCAACGCTGACCTATACAAGCGCTTGTCCAAGCTGGAATGGTCCGCAGACAGAACAAACGCCCGTTTCCAATAAGACACCGGCAAGAGCCAAGCAGTTTGCGCTCAATGTGTTACAGACGCGTTAACGTTCTTGCGGAGCAGTTCCTGAACGATCCTCTTAACCGCAGGATTGGCCGCTCGCCGATCAGGCATTTGAGCACCCCGCATGAGGGCCGCCGCGATATCTGCGTTTCGAGTTTGCAACCTGGTGCCAGTGTTTCGCGCCATGGCACCAACGCCGATAGTGCCAAGACCCAAAGCGGCTCCAAGCCCAGGACCTCCAATAGAGTTGCCAACGAGATACGGAATGCCTCCCATAGCTGCAATGGTCAGGGCGCTTGAAGGGGCCGCCTTCCCGGTGTTTCGTAGGAAATTCTCGATTGACCCTCCCTCGGCCACTCGATTGATGGATGCGACCTGATCGGGAGACAGGCCCTTGATGTCACCTTTGACAACCTTACGCGCAAGCTGCCGGAACCTCGTCCTCAACGCGTTCTCAAAACCGGAGCCAGAGTATTGCCCCGCGTCAACCGCTGCCAGATCAATGTACTCTTGGATCATGTCGCCGCGGCTGGCTTTCGTGTAGAGGTCGTTGGCCTTCGGAATATCGGGCATGAATTGCGTGGAAAACCCATCGAATTGCTCAAGGAGGATAGACCCCATGCGCGCTTCGGACGCGTCGTTGCTTTGCGCTGCGTTTTGCAGAAGTCGCCGAGTAGTCCGCATCTGTGCTGGCGACATGGATTGACGCCCATAGGCTTCAATCTGGCGGAATGCGTCTGAGACTTTGGGATAGCTCGTCACCATTTTTCCGTCTGGGCCGATCAGTCCTTCGCGGGTCAAGGTCTCTCGGAAGTCAGCCGCAAGTTTGGCCGTTTGGGCCTGGTTGGCTGTTTCGCCCGTCCTGACCGCTTCATCGAAGATTGAACCCGCCTGAGTGCGAAGATCATCACTGGTTGGCGTGTTCGCGACCATCCGGTCAGTCGCTTTCCGCGTCGAGCGATTGGCCAGATACGAGGTGATCGTATCGGCGCCGAGCGATCCAGCGGCACCGAGACCTGCGCCCCATTTGCCCGCGTCAATGGCGGTGTCGTATCGGTTCCCGCCTTCGCCAGCCATGAAGCCATAGGTCGCTGCGTCCGCTCCTCCAATGGCTGCACTGGTAGCTGCGCGGGTCGCGAAGTTCCGGTTTGCGAGGTTGAGAACTGGCTGCGCCACGCGCCCAACTCCTTGTCGCGCGGCATCGATGGCCCGCCCGCCGGTAGCCACGCCACCGACAACCTCACCCGTAGTCGTCGCGACTGGATGATCTCGCATGTTCGCTTCATGCTCTGCCCGCGAACGCTCCGTGGCAAAGCGCGCTCGCTCACTCATCGTGCCAGGTCCGGGAACGGCTGCGCTGATGCCTCCTGCCAGTTCATCGTTGCCCGCATAGAATGCGCCACGCTCAGTGCCCCCTGCAAAAGCCTGTGCAGCGTTGGGCTGCATGGTGTTTGCCAAGAGTTCGCGACTGGTCATCTGGCCATTGTAGGGGTTTGCGAAAAAGCCCCCGCCATTGCGGCTTAGAACCTCAAAGGCTTTCAGTTGCTGCGCTGATGCGCGCCCGCTCTCAACTAATGGCTTGAGGGCGTTGTATGCCCCTTGGATGTCCTCCTGCGGCGCAGGGGCGTTGGTCGCGCCTTCGGCCGCAATGCGGCGGGCCTCCGCTTGCGCGCGCTGCAAAGCTTCACGCCTCGCCAACGCTTTCTGCGCCAGGTCTTCGAATGGCTCGGATGAGCCATTCCCTTGGCTACTTCGGCGAATGATATCTTGAGCGGCTTCCATCGTGGGCGCTTTGATCTCGTATGTCTTGCCGTCAGGCGATTTTATTTCAAAGGTTTTCATCTGCTCTTCTCCTACCTTGTGATTTCTTGCTTTGTTCAACCGCCTATGCGCACGGTTTCCATTGGCCACATTTCTTCGGGGATTAGGTGATGTGGGATGTCCTGAAGCGGCACTGCCTGCCACTTCGAGGCCTCTTCAAAGTCGAGGCCCTCCAACGTCTGGACGCGCCGTTCGAAGTCTGCGCTCGTTTCTCCCTGCAACCCTTCGAGACGCATGGCTTCGCCAGTGGGCCAGATACAGGTTGCCGTCTGGCAAGCAGGTTGATCGTCCTCTTCACCGGCGATTGTGATTATGAAGGCCGAAACTGCTCCGTTTCGCGGTTTCGCTTTGGCCTCCAGACTTCGGACTCGGTTCTTCATAGACATTCCGGCACCTCAGGTTTTTTCGGTGCGGACGAGAGCCACGCTAGGTGTTCTTGGCATCGCGCCTCGAAGACGTCGAAGTCCTCTCCCGGCTCAGCCACGAGCTGCTCCCCATAGAATTCCGTAAAGTAGGCGAATGCGTTTACAGGAAGCGGCGCAGGGTTGTTCGGCGAAGCTTTGGGTTTAACAAAAATGATCTGAACGGGAGCGCACGTTGACCCCGTGCCGCCTTCCAGCTTTTTAATTCGAGATTTCAGGTTCATTGTTTAACTCCATCAGCCCCATCGCGATGAAACGCTTGCCGCTCGGACAAGCGCCGTGACCGCTGACCTTCGAACTTGCCGAGTGATGCCCGACTGGTCATCGACGTCACACGTTGCTCGAATTCATCGTTGCACTCGCCTTCGCGCGGTTCGACGCGAATGCTTTTGCCCGAGTGCCAAATTACCCTTGCGAAGAGGTAATCAGTCGTGTGCTCGGGGCCTTCATCGAAGCGTGTGACGAAGACGGTGAGGGGATCAGACGTTACCGAAGAGACGCGTTCCAGATTCCTAATGCGATGTTTCAATGTCATGGCTGCAACTCCTGCGACGGGTCGCAATGGCGGTCTTTCCATTCATCGACGGACATCGCTTGTGTCCGGTTTCCATCGGGGTATCCTTCTGGCACCGACTTGATGATCGGTCTTGCATCGCTCGGTTGTCGCGCTTCGAGTTTTTCCAGTCTTTGTTTGATATTCATTTTTCGGCCTCCAATGCTGTGATGCGCTTTTCGAGTTCATTGACTTCGAGTGCGCGGCGGAAACTCTCTACAAGCCCCATCACGGTGGCTCCTTCGACCGGGGTTATCTCCCCGCCAGACACCGCACGAAGGACGGCCTTAGCCGCGCTCATGGCGTCAGCGGCGGTATCAAGGTCTGGAAGGTCAAATTGGACAGGGGCATCTTTCCGCGACGGGGCGATCCGCTCCAGACAGAGCCGAAGGGCCGTCGTGTCGCCTTCAAGCGCCATATCCACGGCTTTGCGTGTCAGCCCTTCTGCTTCACCCTGAAGGAGTTCTTCAACGACGCGGGTCACAGCATTCCGTGAGCCAGCGGGTCGTCCGGGATTTCCTTGCGCGAACGTGCCGTCAGGATTGCGATGATCCGTAGTGGTGCCGTTTTTTCGGTCAGACATGAGGGAACTCCCCATGATCGGAATCGCAGTCAGGCACCGTTACAACCGTTACACCCCTAAAGGGGTGTGTAACGTTCGTAACGTTCGGGATGCCCCCGTTACAGGTCGTTACAGTGACGTGACTGTCACGGTGGTAACGCTCAGCTTTCATTATTCACGCTCCAAACTTGATCTTGAAAGATGCGGATTTCATTGGCTTCAATGAGCTTGTCCCTCACGCGTCCAAAGGCCACGCGCTGGGCACTTTCACTGCCGCCAGTAGTCAGCCCGTGCTGCTCACAGGCCTTTCGCCACGTATCGAGGGAGACGCATTTTCGCGCTTCAGGGTAGTCAGGCCCGCCGATGTAAGTCCCTTGCTTGTCCAGGGCGTCGGTCAGAGCTTGCATGCCGACTTCGGCCTGCCCGCTCAGGCGTTTCCGTTTTGGCTTTGGTGCATCCGCCGGGATCACGATTGCGCTCGTAACCGGGTCGCCGTCGCGGTCTTCACCGAGGGTGACTGTTTCGAGGCTGAAGAACTGCCGGTCGGGCGTCTCCATGTCTCGTTGCTTCACACAGGAAATTTGACCGTCGGAAATGGCAATCTCGGTGTCTACCGCAGCTCTCAAGGCCGACGATCCACGCGCCCCGGCTTCGGTATTCTTGCCGCTGTGGTGGACCACCAAGACATGCGCTCCGGTCCGTTCGCGGATCGCATCAAGGTTGATGACGAATTGTGCGACATCGCGGGCGCTGTTCTCGTCGCCGGACCCCATGCACCGCGCCATGGTGTCGATAACCACCAGAGCGGCCTTCTCGGTCGGCATGGCTTCGCAAAGAGCCATAGCGTCACCTGCCTCGTGGAGATCAAGGTTGGTCGGCAGAAGGGAAAACTCAGCGTCATTCAAGAGATCAGCGCGCGCCTGTTTGATCGCGGACACCCGATTGCGGATACCGCCACCACCTTCTGCGGCGACATAGATGACCGGACCCTGTTTGATCTTGCAGCCACGCCATGCAGTTCCGCTGGCGACGTGAGCCGCCAAGTCAACGGCCACGAAGGTCTTGCCAGAGTTGGAGGGTCCATAGAGGACGCTTAGCCCACCTTTGCCAAGCCAGCCTTGCACCAGGTAATTCGCATCGAGGCAGGGCGTGATCTTCGCAAGCGGGATCATCTTTCCCCGGAGGCTCTCACCTCGCTTGGATTGGAAGGGGATGACTTGAGGAGTCGTGTCGGTCATGCCGCTTCCCCTTCCGTCAGAACATCGTTCCAGTCCTTGCCGTCGGGGGCGGGCATCAGGGACACCTTCCAGCCCAGCGCAGTTGCTCGCAGACCAAGCTTGTCGCCAGCCTCGCGGCCAGCGTTGTCGCCGTCCGTTGCGATGATCAGGGCGCCGGGTTCATTGGGTAGTTCGACCGAAGCAACGCCGTGGGCGCTCAGGGCCGCCCAAACGCTCACAGGAGGCTTCAGAAGCCCCGAGAGGAGGCTCAGCCCCGTTTCTATGCCCTCGCATACTACCAGCGGTCCTGAGGGGGTCTCAGAGAGCCTTACAGCGCCACCGGAGCAAGGCCCGAGCATCATCTTGGCGGATTTGGCGAGCCGATTGCCCTTCTTGTCGAAGAAGGTGCGGTGAACGCCGCCGGTCGGTTGGACCTTCGCCACCATCGCAGCGCCCCAGTTCATAGATGGGCCGTGGTGAATATCCGGTATCCAACGAAGCGAGGAAGGCATGTTGCAGGAGACGCCCCGCCCGCGAAGGTAGGCCTCCCCCTTGGTCCCGGTGATCGGCTTTGCGGCATCCCAGAGGCCACGTGCCTTTGCCAGCTGCGTTGTCCTGTATTCGGCTTGCTTGCGTTTCGTCTCGCGGACCGCTTCGAAATCCACCTGCGCCCGATCAAGGGGCAGATGCGCCGCACTCGCGATTTCCACGAAGGAGCAGCCAGACTTGAAGCAATGGAGCAGGAGCTTGCCGTCCGCCTCGGTAATCGACAGTGCGGTTTGATCCCGGCGTCGTTCCGGCTGGCAGATGGGGCAGGGCGCGTTGCCCTGCCCATGACGCCAGGCCCCACCGAGATTGTGTGTGAGGGTGCGTCCATCCATTAGCGGCGCTCCCCAAATGCAAGACCCGCAATGACGCGCGACGTATGGGGGTTCGTCACGCCGGATTTCCAACGGATGCGACGAGACTGACGGCGACGGGTGTTTTCCTGTGTCGGGATCATGCCGCCACCTCGTTTTCATCGAGGAGCGTCACTTTGCTGCGGAGGAAGTAAACGCCATAAGTGCCAGCGCCGGTTTCCTCGTCACCGGGGTAGAACTCTGTCTCGATGTCCACTTTGGTTTCTTCGCGGAGAAGATGCACCATGTCCGACAGGCGAACCGGCGAAGCGCAATGGACAGGCCCCTGCATCAACAGGTCCATCACCTGCCGCCGTCGTTTGGACAGGAGAACCGTGCTAGCCTCGCCCAGCGGATTTGTGATCAGGTACCTACGCAACCCGCGTTCACGCGGGAGGTCCGCGACGCGCCAGATGCGCTGCGCGTTCGATGGTGGTTTGATTTGGAATGTGCTCATAACTTGTCCTTTCTGGGTTGAAAGGACCGGGGCCAATGGGCTAAACTTCATCTACCGCTAGAAGAAATTCGCCCCTGCCCGGTCCATGACTGAGCGGGGGTTTCTTATGCGGCTGTGTCGACCAGATTGTCCTGAAGCCAAGCGTCCAGGTCAGCGCGGCGGTAGACGACGCACCCAGCGACTTTCGCGTAGGTGGGGCCCTCGCCACGCATTCGCAGCTTAGCGAGGTGAGACTTGGAAACGCCAGTGTACTGGGCTGCCCGTGCCGGACGCATGTTTGCCGGAGCGTTCTTGGCGAAAAGGCTGTCAGTGTGAAGGTTGTTCATGGTGCTTCTCCATTCAGATATTGCACCACTAAGGTAGACTATGGTTCCGGTGGATTTCGTGCTTGGCGTTTTCTAAAAACTACCCGTTCAGTTTCAGATTGTTTTCCGGTCTTCGTAATCATCGAACTTCCCGGCTGTATTTGCGTCGCTGATCGCCCGAAAATAGGTCTTTTTACTTGGCGCATCCCACACAGCTTGAACCGTACTGACTGGCGTGACCCATTTGCTAAGGTGCCCTTTTGCGGCTTTTTCGAAGGCGCTCGCCACCAAGGAACACGCTGTCGGATCATCTGTCCGCACTCGGTAAGGGTTTTCTTTTGCGGGAAGGCCGAAGAAATTGGTCAGGTCGTAGACCATCTTCATGAAGAACTGATCACGTGCCCAGAGTTCCGCCCCAGACGGGCCGCGTCCGCGTTTCGGTGGATCATTGTGCCCAAGCGCATGAACAGCAAGTGCCCGCATCGCTGGTGTGAGGTGCTTCTCATGACTGAGTCTGGACGCTGTGATTTCGTTCAGTATGTCGTAGGCATCTCTCGCCAGTTTACTAGAGAATTCCACCCCTTCGATGGTCCCGCCTTCAAAAGCGATGGCGTAGAGGTCCGCATCCACCCCTTCATAAATGGGAGACCCACAGTCGAGTGCCGCTTTGTCAATCTCGAAATAGAACATTAAGAATACCTTGCCGGGCGTGTATGAACCTTCACCCTCATGCATTCGTACAAAAAGCTGCGCTTCCCGTTCTACGTACTGCGTCGCGCCCTCAAAATCGGGGCTTTCTTTTTCCTTGGTCATCAATTGAGCCCAATCACGTTGTAGCTCGAGGAGCCTTGCGAGCAGTATTCACCCCAAGTCTTCATGAGTTCTGCCCGCCGCTTAAAAAGGTCTGAACGTGCGTAAGCTCGCTCAACCTCGTTTCCAACGGCATGCGACAACGCGGCTTCCGCCACTTCCCGGTTGGCATGTGCCCAATCGGAGGCCCAATCGCGGAACGCGGAGCGGAAGCCATGTACAGTCGGACCATGCACCCCCATTCGGCGCAATAGCGCCATGAGGGCAGCATCACTCAATGGCGATGATCGACCTTGAGGAGACGGAAACAAGAACTGTGAGTCTAATCCCCTTACGCGGTCAAGAACGCCCAGCGCTTCAGCCGACAACGGGACCCTATGGAGAACTCCCCGCTTCATTCGAGGTCCCGGCACCGTCCATACGACACCATCGATTTCGTCCCAGGTTGCCAGACGAACTTCGCCTGATCGCGCGGCGGTCAGTATGACGAATTCTAATGCCCGCGCCGCGACGCTCTCACGCTGGCCAAGTTGTTCGAAGAAGCCTGGCACTTCTTGCCATGGCATCGCGTTTAGGTGAACGGCTGACCGCTTCACCGAAGGCAACGCTCGTGTGATGCCGTTGATCGGATTCTCAGCGCTGTAATGCCCCGCCGCTTTGGCCCAATCAAAAACCGTATTCAGTCGCTGCTTCAGGCGCTTCGCGGTCTCTTGCTTGTCCACCCAGATAGGCGACAGAACCTTAAGGCAATCCGCAGTGGTGATCGTCTCAATTTGCCGATTGCCAAACTCGGGATAGGCATACTTCCGAAGCGTGCCTATCCAAGTGTCTGCGTGCTTTTGGTTTCGCCAAGTCGGGCGAAGCCCTTCAAAAACGCTTTCGGCGGCATCAGCAAATGTGACCTTGCTCTTCCGACGGTCCGCTGCCGGGTCGCCTCCCTGCCTCGCAATCCTTCGAAGCCTTGCGGTTTCATCCCGCGCCTCTTGAAGAGTGACGTAGGATACGCCACCAAGCCCTAGGTCGGTCTGTTTTCCACGCACAGTCAAACGGGCGACCCAACTCTTGGACCCACCGGGCGCGACGACCAAGTAGAGGCAGCCGCCATCTGCATAGCGACCCGGCTCCTTAAATTGGCGAACCTTCGCCACGGTCAGCTTGCCCGAAAGCATCTTTTCCCACTTTTTCTACCATGAATATTGCGGACATTCTATGACACATGAGGAACCTCTGAAAGCCATCAGTGGAATATTTCCAGCAACATCTGACATTTGTGGAAACCCGCAAAATCGACAGGAACACCCATTGCGCTGACCTAGGCTCCACCAAAAAACCTACAGATCAACATGATAGCTCGGCACTAGAGCGGTGTGACACACAGGTGTGACACAAAATGAATCTACATGCGTATTTTCGCCGGTATTGAACTTCCATTCAGCCGCGACCGGAGCCCGGTTGGTGTTGAAGCGATACCCATGCCTGGACCCGCGACGGGTAGAATTGTCCGGCTTCGGTCAAGATGAAGGGCTGGCTGCGTCCCCCGACGTCGTCAGCAGGATCGGCGGATTGGCCCCGACCGCTTCCTGTTCGGCCTGGGATAGATCTATCTTCGCAACGTCCGACAAAAGAACGGGGCGGGTGATAATCCCGCCCCGATTTTCGGTCTCGTGCCTGGCAGTGTCAGGATTTCTTCTTGGGCTTCTCGACTTTGGCGACATGTTCGCCGATCATTTCGCCCAACTGGTTCATCGCCGGGGCCGACACAGCAAGGTCAAGGATCGAATCCACGATCTGCGTCATCGGCGAGTTGCGCTCGCCACCGTCGCTGACGGTGCCGCTGCGCTGCCCGAGACCGTTCACCTGATGGATGGTGATGCTGTCGATTTTCTCGGCAGGTTTGACCATCTGAGCCACGATCTCCGGCATTGCCCCCAAACGAAGTTTTTCCAGCTCCAGCGCGGCCAGGGCATCAGACCGGGCGTTCTCGGCCTTGATCCGGGCCGCTTCGGCTTCGACCTCCGCCAGCTTGAGAACCTTCATCGCCTCGGCCTCCTCGCGCTTGGCGGCGGTGCGATCCTTGGCTGTCATCTTGTCGCTCTCGGCGGCGATACGGGCGCGAGTTGCCGCCGTCTCGGCGTCTTGCTGGGCCGCCAGAAGAGCCACCGACTTGCGCCGTTCGGCTTCTGCCATTTGACGCGCCGTCTGGATCGCCTCTTCGGCCTTGACCGCTTCGGCGCGGGCGGTATCGGCCTCCGCACGGGCGCGGATTTCTTCCTGAGACTTTGCCGAGATCTGGATCTGACGCTCCTGCTCGGCGATCTTGAGCGTGCGGTCCTGCGCGATCTCAGCTTCGCGGATTGCGAGTTCGCGCTTGATGTCGGCAGACTGGATTTCCTGCTCCATCGCGATGCGCGCATGGGCGGCTTCCTGTTCCGCCTGTGCCTTGCGGCGTGCGACCTCGGCCAGTTGCGCGGCCATGAGTGTCTCGACTTCCTGCGCCTGCGCGATCTCGGCGCGGCGTTCCTCAAGGTCGATCTCCAGCTTCCGGCGGCTTGCCTCCATCGCGGTGCGCCGCACCTCGACTTCGCTGTCGCCCTCGATCTGGGCACGTTCGCGTTTGGACTTCGCGATCACCTCGGCCAGCTTGCGCATCCCAACGGCGTTGAAAGCGTTGGTCTCGTCGAGCGACGAAAAGGCTGTCTGATCGAAATCGGTCAGTGAAACGCTGTCGAGCTGCAACCCGTACCGCCCGAGCGTATCGCCCAATATGTCACGCACCTCGCGCACGAATTCTGCGCGGTTCTCGTGCAGTTCATCCATGGTCATCTGGGCGGCAACGGTGCGCAGCGCGTCGATCATCATACCGTCGATGAGCGCCTTAAGCTCATCGGGCTGAAAGGTGCGACGC
>DOUP01000267.1 GCA_003520545.1 Maritimibacter sp.
ATACCGAGCACTGAACAGATCACAAAGGCGGTCCCGGCGAGGATGAGCGTCGCGTTGAACCGCTCCAGGATCTCGTCCAGCACGGGTCGGTTCAGGGAAAACGACCGCCCGAAATCGCCGGTGAGCATATTGCCGAGCCAGATGAAATAGCGCGCGACCAAGGGCTGATCCAACCCGAGATCACGGTTCAGCTTCTCCACGTTCTCAGGTGTCGCGTAGCTGCCCAGAATGGCCATCGCCGGATCACCCGGGATCATCGCCATGATNNTGGTTTCAAAATACCTTGGAGGGGGTCCGGGGGAGGCAACGCCTCCCCCGGCTGGTCGCCCCGGGCCGTGCCCGGGGCGAAACCCTTAGTTCTTCACCACGCCTTCAAGTTCGAGCAGGAAGGAAGGTTGCAGCGCGAAGTTTTCCACGCGATCCGTGGTCACCGCGTTCTGTTTCCAGTTCGCGACGAACACCCACGGCGCGTCGTCCTGCACGATTTCCTGCATCTCTTTGTAAAGCGCCGCGCGCTCGTCCTGATCCGTGGACACGCGTGCTTTCTCAAGCAGCTCGTCCACCTCTGGGTTCGAATAATAGCCCGAGTTGAAGCCGCCGTTTTCGGGGAAGGCATCGGTGCGCAAAGCGAGGTAGGGCAGCGTATCCGGGTCGTTCGTCATCCACGCCATTTCGGCCATGTCGGCCTTGCCTTCGAGGCCCGGGTTCACTTCCCCGAGGAAGGTGTTCCATTCGTAGGTTTCGATCTTCACGTCGAACCCGACCGCGTTCAGGTCGGCCTGGATGGCCGTGCCCATCGGGATCGGATCGAGCATACCCGAGCCACCTTCGGTCACGTAGAAGGTCAGTTCCGCGCCCTCGGCACCTGCTTCGGCCAGCAGTTCCTTGGCCTTCTCGGGATCGTAGGGATAGGGATCGAGGCTATCGTTATAGGCCCAGGCAAAGGCCGGCGGGGTCGGACCCGCTGCCACGTCCGCTGTGCCTTCGAGCACCTCGTTCACCAGCGCCTCCTTGTTGACCGCGTAGTTCGCGGCCTGACGCACAAGCTTGTCGGCAAAGGGGCCTTCCTTGGCATTCAGGATCAGGAACCACACGTGCGGGCCGGCTTGCTCGACCACCTGGTATCCCTCGCCCTGGAATTCGCTCAGCGCGGTGGGCGGCACTTCGACCATCATGTCGATCCCACCCGAGAGCATCTCCGCCACGCGGGTGTTTGCATCGGTGATCGGGCGGAAGACCACGGCCTCGGTGCCCGCGGGGTCGCCCCAGTAATCCGGGTTGCGCTCGATCACGACCGCCTCGTTGGAGCGCCACTCAGCGAAAGTGAACGGGCCCGTGCCGACCGGGTTGCGCCCGAAGTCTGCGCCGCTGGCCTCCACGGCAGCGGGCGACACGATGAGGCCCGTGGGATAAGCGAGGTTCGACAGGAACGGCGCGTAGGGTTCGTTCAGCGTGAATTTCACGGTGTACTCGTCCACGGCTTCGGTCGAGGCCACGGAGGAGAAGAAGAAGGCCAGCGGGAACGGCCCGGTGTCGTGGTAGGGGTGATCTTCGTTCAGCATCCGGTCGAAGTTGAACTTCACCGCCTCGGCATTGAACGGCGTGCCGTCGTGGAACATCACCCCCTCGCGCAGTTTGAAGGTGTATTCGGTGCCGTCCTCCGACACCTCCCAGCTTGTCGCCAAGGCAGGCTCGACTTCCAGAGTGCCGGATTTGTACTGCACGAGACCCTCGTAGAGGTTCACGAGAATCCGGAAATCGTTCACGGCGGTCACAGCCGCCGGATCGAGCGCTTTCGGCTCGGCGATCTGGCCGACGATCAGCACACCGGGCGGGGTCTGCGCGATCGCGGGGGCAGTGGTGAGCCCCAAACCCGCGATCAACGCGGTCGAGGCAGCGGCGGCGAAGAGACCGCGGCGGGTCAGAGAATACAAGGACATTGAGCAACTCCCATGTTGGCTGTCGGATGATCTGTTTTTGTTATAGTTGGATTCAAATTATCATGATTAATTGACCTGTCAAATTTTTCATGATTAATTTTGATCATAGGAGATGCCATGACGTTTTCACTTCTCGTGCGCGACCCGGAGACGGGTCAGATCGGCGGCGCGGCCACGACCGGGTCGCTTTGCGTGGGCGGCTGGGTCCTGCGCGGGCGCTGGGGCGCGGGGATGTCGGCGTCGCAAGGGGCCTCTCCGTCGACGCTCTGGGGGGAGGCTGCCATTGAGAAAATGGCCCAAGGGTCAGGTGCTTCGGACGTGGTAGCCGCCCTGACCGCGGCCGATGCCGGGCGCCACTTCCGGCAACTCTCCGCACTCGACATGACCGGCCATTGCGCGGCCTTCACCGGAAACCTCAACACGCCCGAGATGGGCGAGATGATCTTTCCGAACGGCGTTGCGGCGGGCAACCTTCTCGCCTCGCCCGCCGTGATCCCGGCCGTGGTGGAAGCCTTCCGGGACGGACAGGGCAGCCTCGGCGAACGCCTGATCGCGGCGCTTTTTGCCGGCAGCGCGGCGGGAAGCGATTCGCGCGGGCTTCTGTCGGCAGCTCTCCTGGTTCTCGCCCCGGACAAAGCCCCGCTCACCCTGCGGGTGGATTACTCGACCGACCCCCTCGCCGCGCTCTCCGAGCTTCATGACCGCGCAACCTCGGGCGACTACGCCTTCTGGGCGCAGCAGGTGCCGACCGTGAACGACCCGGAGCGCGGCCTTGACTGATTGGGGACAGATCGCGGCGGATCGGCTGGAAACCATCGCGCGGTGCTCCGAACCCGGACCGGGCGTGACCCGCCTGCCCTTCACACCGGAACATGGGGCCGCCAGGGACGAGATCACGCGTTGGATGAAAGCCGCGGGCATGAACGTCACGCTCGACGCGGCGGGCACGCTGGTCGGGCGCACCGGCCCGGAGGACGGGCCGACATTCTACATGGGGTCACATCAGGATTCGGTGCGCGAAGGTGGTGCCTATGACGGGATCATGGGTATCGCCCTGGCCTGCCTCGCGGTCGAAAAGCTCGCGAACGAAGGCGTGGAGCTGCCCTTCGCGGTCGAGGTCCTGGCCTTTGCCGACGAAGAAGGCGTGCGCTTTCCGACCGCGCTCATCGGTCCCCGCGCCTTGGCGGGCACCCTGGACCCGGCGGTGCTGTCGCTTGCGGACCGGAACGGGGTTACCATCGCCGATGCCCTGGGCGATTTCGGCTGCAATCCGCAAGGCATTCGGAAACTCGCACGCAGCCCGGACGCGGCCATCGGCTATCTTGAAGCCCATATCGAACAGGGGCCGGTCCTGGAGTGTGAAGATGAGGCGCTTGGCGTGGTCACGGCGATCTGCGGCATCGAGCGCCACAGCGTCGTCTTCCGTGGCGAGACCGGGCACGCCGGAACACTCCCGATGGAGGGCCGCCGCGACGCGCTCGTGGGTGCGAGCGATTTCATCACCACCGCGCATATTGCCGGGCTGGAAGAACCGGAGCTTCGGGTCACCGTTGGCGAGGTTCAAGTCTCCCCCAACGTGGTCAACGCCGTCCCGCGCGAGGTGACGCTGACATTGGAGATCCGTGCCCCCGAAGACCCATTGCGCGAGGCGGCCGGCGCTTTACTCACCCGGAAAGCCAAAGAGATTGCCCAGCGCTGGGGCTTGGACCTCGATATAGGCCGCACCTATCACCAACCGGCGCAACCCTGCGACCCCGGCTTGCGAGACGCGCTCACCGACGCGGTGCAGGCCAACGGCGGTCGCGGTGTCGCCCTGGCCTCCGGCGCGACCCATGACGCCTCCGCCATGGCCGACCTGTGCCCCATCGCCATGCTTTTCGTGCGGTGCCGAGATGGCGTCAGCCACGTGCCCGAAGAATTCGCCTCGGCCAGCGACATGCGTGCCGCGATTGAAACCATGGCGGCGTTCCTCACCACGATCGACCCGACACCTGAAAAATAAGCCGAAACCCGGTTGAAAGCTTCTGTCACAGGGTCACTCTCGGACCCTCATGATCGACAGCGCTATCGCCCACTAGGTCTGGCAACCAAGGCCCCAAGCCTCAGTTTTGGCGCGGGGTGCGGAAAACACGTCTGGTTTCGCCGCTCCAACGTGGCGTGCTGTTTGACAGCCCTGCCGATCCCGGCAACAACCTTTCCGATGACGCCAAAAGTCATGTTACCGTTTTTCGCCTATATCGAAATACCGGTAACATTTCCCTTGCGTCGAATCAGCGCAACCCATATCCCGACCATGCGGTCGGAGAAGCGAACAGGTCTGACCCGGGAGGAAATATGTCCGAAGCCTATATCTGCGATGCAACCCGCACGCCCATTGGCCGCTACGGCGGCGCCCTGTCGTCGGTGCGCACCGATGACCTTGCTGCCTTGCCGATCAAGGCATTGATGGAGCGTAACCCTTCGGTGGATTGGTCGCTGGTCGATGACGTGATCTATGGCGATGCCAACCAGGCGGGCGAAGACAACCGTAACGTTGCACGCATGGCAGCCCTCCTCGCCGGACTGCCGGTCGAGGTGCCGGGCACCACCGTGAACCGGCTTTGCGCCTCCGGTATGGATGCGGTCGGCATGGCTTCGCGCGGGTTGAAGGCGGGCGACTACGATCTCGCCATCGCCGGCGGCGTGGAAAGCATGAGCCGCGCGCCTTTCGTCATGCCCAAGGCCGCGAGCGCGTTTTCCCGCGCCAACGCCGTCTACGACACCACCATTGGCTGGCGCTTCGTGAACAAGAAAATGGATGCCGAGCACGGCACCCATTCGATGCCCCAGACTGCCGACAACGTGGCCGCGGACTACAACATCAATCGCGAAGACCAGGACGCTTTCGCGGTGCGCAGCCAGGCCAAATGGACCGAAGCCAACGAGGCCGGGTATTTCAAGGACGAAATCACGCCTGTCGAAGTGCCGCAGCGCAAGGGCGATCCGGTCGTCGTGGACACGGACGAGCACCCGCGCCCCGGGACGGGCATGGAGCAGCTTGCGAAACTCAAGGGGGTGAACGGCCCTGATCTGACCGTGACCGCGGGCAATGCCTCGGGCGTCAACGACGGCGCCGCGGCCATCCTGATGGCCTCCGAGGCGGGCGTGAAGGCCCATGGTCTGACGCCCATGGCCCGTGTCGTCGCGATGCAAGCGGCCGGCGTGGAACCCCGTGTCATGGGCATCGGTCCGGTTCCGGCGACCCGCAAGGTGCTCGCGAAAACCGGGCTCACCGTGGACGACATGGATGTGATAGAATTGAACGAGGCATTTGCCTCCCAGGGTCTCGCAACCCTGCGTGAACTGGGCATCGCCGACGACGATCCGCGCGTAAACCCGCAAGGCGGCGCCATCGCCATCGGCCACCCATTGGGCATGTCGGGCGCACGCCTTGTGCTCACCGCAGCCTATCAATTGAAACGCACCGGTGGGCGCTATGCGCTTTGCACCATGTGCGTGGGCGTCGGCCAGGGCGCCGCCGTCATCATCGAGCGGGTGTAACCGCTTCAACCGGGCCGGCTGGCCCAAGGAGGACCGATATGTACGCACAAATGGTCAAATCCACCGGCACGGGCGTGAAATCGCTCGACGAAATGGAGCCGGAAGAGCGCGCCTTTCAGGAAAAGGTCGATGCCGATATTCGCATCGAAGCCCGCGACTGGATGCCGGAAGGCTACCGCAAGACGCTGATCCGCCAGATCGGACAGCACGCGCACTCGGAAATCGTGGGCCAGCTCCCGGAAGGCAACTGGATCACCCGCGCCCCCACGCTGGAGCGCAAGATGATCCTTCTGGCCAAGGTGCAGGACGAGGCCGGTCACGGTCTCTACCTCTACTCCGCCGCCGAAACCCTGGGCGTGACCCGCGACGAGATGACCGAGATGCTGCTGTCGGGGAAGATGAAATACTCCTCGATCTTCAACTATCCCACGCTGACCTGGGCCGACATCGGCGCGGTCGGCTGGCTGGTCGATGGCGCGGCTATCATGAACCAGGTGCCGCTTCAGCGCACTTCCTACGGCCCCTACTCCCGCGCGATGATCCGCATCTGCAAGGAAGAAAGCTTCCACCAGCGTCAGGGCTACGACATCATGATGAAGATGGCCAAGGGCTCCGAGGCGCAGAAACGCATGGCACAGGATGCGCTCAATCGCTTCTGGTATCCCTCGCTCATGATGTTCGGTCCCTCGGACGCCAACTCCGTGCATTCCGAACAGAGCATGGCGTGGAAGATCAAGATCAACTCGAACGACGAGCTGCGCCGGAAATTCGTGGATCAGACCGTGCCGCAGGCCGAATACCTCGGCCTTACAGTTCCCGACGACACGCTGGCGTGGAACGAGGAAAAAGGTGGCTACGATTTTGCCGAGCCGGACTGGGACGAGTTCTTCGACGTGCTCAAGGGCGCAGGCCCCGCGAACCACGACCGTCTGGAAGCACGCAAGACCGCTTGGGATGACGGCGCATGGGTCCGCGACGGCCTGACCGCGCATGCCGAAAAGAAACGCACCGCCAAAGTGGCGGCGGAATAAGGAGACGCATCATGAGCAAAGAATGGCCTCTCTACGAGATTTTCATTCGCGGCCAGCATGGCCTGAGCCACCGTCACGTGGGCAGCTTGCACGCGCCCGACGCGGAGACCGCGATCAAGAACGCGCGTGACGTCTACACGCGGCGCAACGAAGGCGTGTCGATCTGGGTGGTGGAAGCCGCCGCGATCACCGCGACCGCGCCGGGCGACAAGGGTCCGATTTTCGAACCGTCGGAGAGCAAGATTTACCGCCACCCGACGTTTTACGACATCCCCGACGAAATTGGGCACATGTGATGGCAGACGCTCTGTTTGAAAGCCTCCTTCGCCTGGGCGACAACGCTCTCATCCTCGGCCACCGAGTTTCCGAATGGTGCGGCCATGCCCCTGTTCTGGAAGAAGATATCGCGCTGGCCAACACGGCGCTGGACCTCTTGGGCCAGACCAACCTCTGGCTGGAATACGCGGGCGAAGTGGAGGGCAAAGGCCGCTCTGCCGATGATCTCGCCTTCCTGCGCGATGCCTGGGATTTCCGCAACGTGCTGCTGGTCGAGCTGCCCAATGGCGATTTCGGCCAGACCATCCTGCGCCAGTATCTCTATGACCAGTTCAACCTGATGAACCTCGAAGCGCTCAAGGGGTCCACGGACACCCGTGTCTCGGAGATCGCCGAAAAGGCCGCGAAAGAGGCTGCGTATCACGTGGAACGCTCCCGCGGAACCGTGGTGGGGCTGGGCGACGGCACCGAGGAAAGCCACCGGCGGATGCAGGATGCACTGAACATCCTCTATCCCTACGCGCTGGAGCTGTTCATCACCGACGAAGTGGACGCCGAGATGGCAAAGGCCGGGATCATCCCCGACCCGAAGTCGCTCGAAGACACCTATCTCGCCGCCGTTGGTGCGACGATTTCCGAAGCGACTCTGGAACTGCCGCAGGCCCACTTCGGGCATCGCGGTTCGGGCCGCGACGGGCGGATGCACACCGAGCACCTTGGCCACATCCTGACCCAGATGCAGTGGTTGCAGCGCGCCTATCCCGGGCAGAGCTGGTAAAGCCATGCGCCCGTCCATTGATCAGATCTGGGACTGGCTCGGGGAGGTTCCCGACCCGGAAATCCCGGCGATCAGCCTCGTTGACCTGGGCATCATCCGGGACGTGGGCTTTGACGGCGACACCTGTGTCGTGACCGTCACCCCCACCTATTCCGGCTGCCCTGCAACCTCGGTCATCAACATGGAGATCGAAGCAGCCCTGCGCGAGCAAGGTCTGGAGAAGATCGAGTTGAAGCGGCAATTGTCACCTGCCTGGACCACGGACTGGGTGTCCGACGCAGGACGCGAGAAGTTGGAAAAATACGGGATAGCCCCGCCACAACCGGCAGGCGGCCCCGAAAAATGTCCGATTTGTGCAAGCACGAACCTCGAGCTGCTCAGCCAGTTCGGATCAACCCCCTGCAAGGCGCAATGGCGGTGCAAAGACTGTCTTGAGCCTTTCGACTATTTCAAGTGCATCTGAGGAGGCACCCATGGCCCGTTTTCACGAACTCGAAGTCACCGATATTCACAAGACGATCCGCGATGCGGTCGTGGTCACTCTAGCCCCCGTCAACGGTGCGGCCTCGGAGTTTGACTTCACCCAGGGCCAGTACCTGACCTTCAAGCGCAACTTCGACGGCGAGGAAATCCGCCGCTCCTACTCGATTTGCGCGGGCAAGCAGGACGGCAAGCTGCAAGTCGGCATCAAGCGCGTCGATGGTGGCGCTTTTTCGACATGGGCGAACGAAGACCTGCGCGTCGGCGACCGCGTCGAAGCCATGCCACCGATGGGCAAGTTTTTCACCCCGCTCGACGCGGAGGCGGAACGCGCTTACGTGGGCTTCGCGGGCGGCTCCGGCATCACCCCGGTCCTGTCCATCCTGCGCACGACGCTGGAGGCGGAACCGAAAAGCACCTTCACGCTGGTCTATGCGAACAAGGGCGTGAACACGATCATGTTCCGCGAAGAGCTTGAAGACCTGAAAAACACCTACCTTGGCCGCCTCTCGGTGATCCACATCCTGGAAACCGATGCGCAGGAGATCGACCTGTTCACCGGGCTGGTCACCGAACAGAAGGTCGCCGACCTGATCCGTTTCGGCTTCCTCGACGCCGACAACATGGACACCGCCTTCATCTGCGGCCCGGAGCCGATGATGCTGGGTATTGCCGAGGGGCTGAAGAAAGCCGGTCTCGCCGAAGACCAGATCAAGTACGAGCTTTTCGCCTCCGCCCAACAGGGGCGCCTGACCCGTCGCGTCGTGTCCAAGGACGGCGCACAGGCGCAGGGCGATATCGAACTGGTTGTCACGCTGGACGGTGCCACCCGCACCATCCGCGCACCGCGCGACACGGCGGTGCTGGACGCCGCCCGTGCCGAGAACATCGACGCGCCCTATTCCTGCAAGGCCGGGGTCTGTTCGACCTGCCGCTGCAAGGTGA
>DOUP01000057.1 GCA_003520545.1 Maritimibacter sp.
GCCCGACAGGATCAGATCGACGCGCTCAAGGACAGTATCGCTGGCATGCCCGTGGACATGGCTTTCGAGGCACAGTCGTGAGCGTGCTCCTGTCCGAAACCAGGGACGGCATTCGACTTCTGACATTGAATCGCCCCGACCGGCACAACGCCCTGTCGCCAGAGCTGATCTGTCGCCTTGCCGATGCCCTGGAGGCTGCGGCCAAGGACGACGCGGTTCAGGTGCTGGTCCTGACCGGGGCCGGGGAAAGGAGCTTCTGTTCCGGCGGCGATCTTGAATTGACCCTGCCGCTCCTGTCCGGCGCACGGGACCCGGAAACCGAGTGGGATCACCGGATCACCCGAGACCGCGACATCGTGTTTCGCGCGTCGTTCAAAGGCTGGCATTTCCCGAAACCCGTCATTGCCGCGATTAACGGTCATTGCCTTGCGGGTGGGTTCGAAATGATGCTGGGCACCGATATCCGGATCGCCGCAGATCATGCAAAGTTCGGCTTGCCGGAAGCCAAACACGCGCTCATTCCCTTTGCCGGGGCGCTCCCGAGTTTCGCGCGCCAATTGCCGCAGGCCGTCGCGATGGAAATGCTTCTGACCGGCGACATGGTCGGGGCCGACAGGCTTGCCACCCATGGGCTCTTGAACCGGGTGCTTCCGGGTTCCGAGGTTCTTCCGGCCGCGATGGAGATGGCGGGCAAGATCGCGAGGAACGGGCCGCTCGCGCTGGCGGAAATCAAACGTGCGGTGACAAAAGCGCAAGGCCAGCCGATCGAGACGGGCTGGAACATCGAGACCGAGGCGATGAACCGGATCATGGCGAGCGAAGACGCCCGCGAGGGTCCGCGCGCCTTCATGGAACGGCGCGCGCCCATGTATCGAGGCCGTTAGGTCGGTCTACGCAACGCCCGCCATAGTTTGCGCCACCAGACATTGCGCCTGGCCTCTTCCTCCGGGTCGTGGTGCGGAAGCCGCGCGGCCATGCGCAGGTGATACCGATAGCGCGAGTCATTCCGCACGTCGTCGCCCTGTTTGTCCGCCATGAATTTCAGAAAGTCCGCGCAGCACAGGTGATGCAACCGCAGGATGCCCGGAATGGCGACGAGTTGATCGTAGTGCTTCCGGAACGCGTCTTCGTGCCGGAGGGCCGATGTGTTGCGCATCCGGTTCTTGTCGAAATCCTTGAAGAACTGGTCGGTGTAGCGGTCGAGATGCGCCGCAGCCCCAAGACGTCCGCGCTTGTATTCGAACTGCTCGTGGGATTGCAGCGCGTAGTGATTGACCTGGGCCATCTTGTTGGTGACACGGTCGTGCGGCGTTCCGTTGATCTTGTTCTCGACTGGGTGGTAATCGGGAAATCTCGACCCGTCGGCGAGCAGGAACACGCGATCTTCCTCGCCCCACGGTTTGTCGCCGCGCCAGCCGCGCGGACCATGGGAGCGGATGCGACCGAACTCGACCGGGTTCTTGTAAAACGTCTTGTAGCACTTGCCGGAGCGCGAACCTTCGAGCGCGGATTTCCGGAAACGGTGACGGATGAAGGTATCTTCCCAGTGTTCATGGCCGGAGGATCCGAAGATCCGCCAGTTGATCGCCATGCCGTAGCCTTTGCCGTCGATCTCTTCGGCCAGCGCGGCGGCTGATCCGTCCCCGACATGGATGACGAGGTATTCGTCGATGTCCGAGGACCAGAGCCACTTTGCATTCTTCACCAACCGATGATTGGTCGCGACCGCGTGGTTCTGAGGTTGCGGTGGGCGGTTCGGATCAACCTCGTTCTTCTTTTGCACGAGGATGTCGGCCTTCTCCAGCACGCGCAGCATTTGCGGTGAATGATCCGTGCAGTCGTTGTGGACGACGAGAAAGCTCTCGAACCCCAGCATCCGGTACCAGGCCAGCCATTCAAGCAGGAACGGCCCCTCGTTCCAGACGGAGGTCACGACAACGCTGTCCCTGAGTAGCCGCATTCCCCTGTCCCGTCAGTCGTTCTCGACGAGATAGAACTTGCCAGTCGTGGGATTGATCGTGAAGCCCCCGGTGCCCGAGGTTGTCACGCTGCCGGTCACGGCGCTTGCGCTGTCGGTGATGTCCCGGAAGGTTCCGTTCATGTTCATCGAAACGGTCGACGTATTCGCGCCGTCCACGATCTGGCCGGTCGTGGTGGACATGGCGAGCGTGTTCCCGGACACGGCCCCCGTAAGGATAGCCGCGCCGCCAAGGTCCTTGGTCTTGGTGCCGCTGTCGTCGTAAAGCGCGAAGTTGTCCACGACGGCCGACGCCGACCCGTTGTTCAGGTTCGTGACCGTCGCGTCGATCGCGCCGGTCATGAACCCGTTGATACCGCCGGACACATCGGTGCCCATGCCGCCGATATAGCGCGCCGAGCCCGAGTTGGGCATCGAGGTCGTGACGGGCGCAGAGCGCACGTATTGATAGGCGAGCAGGAAATCCGCCTCGCCATCCGCGTCCACCTTGCCGGTATCCACACCGGGGGAGGCGTCGATCAATGCCGCGTCTTTGCTTGTCAGGGGAGTGTTTGCACAGCCTGCGACGGCCATCATGGCGGCCACCGCCGCCAGCGTCAAAAGTCTTTCCATCTGTTACCCGCCTCAAATGGGTGATTGCGGCCCGTTTTCGGTGCCTTTATTATGGCGCAGTATCTGACCAAACCCCCTGTTTGGCAAGGATCAACGGCTTTCCGCCGGAAGCGGGTGAAAAGTGTTGCCCTAGCGTTGACAAGGCCAGCGACTCCCCATATACGGCGCGCACCCGGACCAAGGGGGCACTGTGCCCGTGGGTGTCCGAATTCAAAACTGAAGTGGCCACGATCCGGGCTGAAACGCCCCGATCCTCTGAGAAACCCACCGCGTCGCCCCGGCATATGGGGGCGGGTGCGGTATCGTGCGTTTTACGGACGCGTAGGCGCATTTCGAGATGAACCGGGGCGCGCGCCCCATTGAACATAGTGTTGCAACACGGGGAACGAAGCCCAATGCCAACGATCCAACAGCTGATCCGCAAGCCGCGTCAGCCGAAAGTCAAACGCTCCAAGTCGATGCACCTGGAGTCCTGCCCGCAAAAACGGGGCGTCTGCACGCGCGTCTACACGACGACGCCGAAGAAGCCGAACTCCGCTATGCGTAAAGTCGCCAAGGTCCGTCTGACCAATGGCTACGAAGTCATCAGCTACATCCCCGGTGAGAGCCACAACCTTCAGGAACACTCCGTGGTTCTGATCCGTGGCGGCCGTGTGAAAGACCTTCCGGGTGTCCGTTACCACATCCTTCGCGGTGTGCTGGATACCCAGGGCGTCAAAGATCGTAAGCAGCGTCGTTCGAAATACGGCGCGAAGCGTCCGAAGTAAGGAGAGACTGGTATGTCCCGTCGTCACGCCGCTGAGAAGCGCGAAATTCTGCCCGACGCCAAGTACGGCGATAAGGTTCTCACCAAGTTCATGAACAACCTCATGATCGACGGCAAGAAATCCGCCGCCGAGAAGATCGTCTACAACGCGCTTGACCGCGTCGAAGACAAGGTGAAGCGGGCTCCGGTGGAAATCTTCCACGAAGCGCTCGACAACATCAAACCCTCGGTCGAGGTCCGCTCGCGCCGCGTGGGTGGTGCCACCTACCAGGTGCCTGTCGAAGTGCGCCCTGAGCGTCGTGAAGCGCTCGCGATCCGCTGGCTCATCAACGCCTGCCGTGGTCGCAACGAGAACACGATGGAAGAACGCCTTGCCGGTGAGCTGCTCGATGCAGTGAACGGTCGCGGCACCGCCGTGAAGAAGCGCGAAGACACGCACAAGATGGCCGACGCGAACAAAGCGTTCAGCCATTACCGCTGGTAACTCCAAGTTCAAAGGCCCATCAAAATGGCACGCGACTATCCCCTCGAACGGTACCGTAACTTCGGCATCATGGCTCACATTGATGCCGGCAAGACCACGTGTTCCGAGCGTATCCTTTTCTACACCGGCAAGTCCCACAATCTCGGTGAGGTGCACGATGGTGCAGCCACCATGGACTGGATGGAGCAGGAGCAGGAACGCGGCATCACCATCACCTCCGCTGCAACGACGACGTTCTGGCAGTGGCAGGAAGATCCGACCGCCGAAGGCACCGATGACACCAAGTATCGGATGAACATCATCGACACCCCCGGCCACGTTGACTTCACCATCGAAGTCGAGCGTTCGCTGGCCGTGCTCGACGGGGCTGTCGCCGTGCTCGACGCCAACGCTGGCGTTGAACCGCAGACCGAAACCGTTTGGCGCCAGGCTGACCGCTACAAGGTTCCGCGCATCGTCTTCGTCAACAAGATGGACAAGATCGGCGCAGATTTTTTCAACTGCGTGCACATGATCGAAGACCGCACCGGCGCTGTTGCCTGCCCGATCCAGTTCCCGATCGGCGCGGAAAACGAGCTGGAAGGCATCGTCGACCTCGTGACCATGGAAGAGTGGGTCTGGCAGGGTGAAGACCTTGGTGCCTCCTGGGTGCGCCAGCCGATCCGTGACAGCCTGAAAGAAACGGCTGACGAATGGCGCGCGAAACTCGTCGAAAATGCCGTCGAAATGGACGACGACGCGATGATGGAATACCTCGAAGGCAACGAGCCCGACGTTCCAACGCTTCGCAAGCTCATCCGCAAGGGCACGCTCGACCTGAAATTCGTTCCGGTTCTGGGTGGCTCCGCGTTCAAGAACAAAGGCGTCCAGCCGCTTCTGAATGCTGTTGTCGATTACCTGCCGAGCCCGCTCGACGTGGTCGATTACATGGGCTTCTCGCCGGACGATGAGACCGAAGAGCGGAACATCCCGCGTCGTGCGGACGATGAAATGCCGTTCTCGGGCCTCGCGTTCAAGATCATGAACGACCCCTTCGTGGGCTCGCTGACCTTCACCCGCATCTACTCGGGCGTCCTCAACAAGGGCGAAACCGTGCAGAACTCGACGAAGGGTAAGAAAGAGCGCATCGGTCGTATGATGATGATGCACTCGAACAACCGCGAAGAGATCGAAGAAGCGTTTGCTGGCGACATCATCGCGCTGGCGGGTCTCAAGGACACCACCACGGGTGACACGCTGTGTGATCCCAAGGCGCAGGTCGTTCTCGAAACCATGACCTTCCCCGATCCGGTGATCGAGATCGCGGTCGAGCCGAAAACCAAGGCCGACCAGGAGAAGATGTCCCAGGGCCTCGCGCGCCTCGCCGCCGAAGACCCGTCCTTCCGTGTCGAAACCGACCTCGAGTCCGGCCAGACCATCATGAAGGGCATGGGCGAACTTCACCTCGACATCCTCGTTGACCGCCTCAAGCGTGAGTTCAAGGTGGAAGCCAACATCGGCGCGCCGCAGGTGGCTTACCGGGAGACCATCGGTCACGAGATCGAGCACTCCTACACCCACAAGAAACAGTCGGGTGGTTCGGGTCAGTTCGCTGAAGTGAAGATGATCATCTCGCCGACAGAGCCGGGCGAAGGCTACTCCTTCGAAAGCCGCATCGTCGGTGGTTCGGTGCCGAAGGAATACATTCCGGGCGTCGAGAAGGGCATCAACTCGGTTATGGACTCCGGTCCGCTTGCCGGCTTCCCGGTCATCGACTTCAAGGTCGCGCTCATCGACGGCAAGTTCCACGACGTGGACTCCTCGGTGCTCGCCTTTGAAATCGCATCGCGGATGTGCATGCGTGAAGGTCTGAAAAAGGCTGGCGCGAAACTGCTCGAACCGATGATGAAGGTCGAAGTCGTGACGCCGGAAGAATACACTGGTGGCATCATCGGTGACCTCACCTCCCGTCGTGGGCAGGTGTCCGGTCAGGCCCCGCGCGGCAACGCCGTGGCAATCGACGCCTTCGTGCCGCTGGCAAACATGTTTGGCTACATCAACACCCTGCGCTCCATGTCCTCGGGCCGCGCGCAGTTCACGATGCAGTTCGACCACTACGAACCGGTTCCGTCGAACATCTCGGAAGAGATCCAGCAGCAATACGCATAAGCAGCGGTGCGGGGGTGAGCCCCGCACCCTACCACCCCGTAGGGTGTGTGCCCCGCACGCACCGCCAAAGTTAAGGAGGCCATCATGGCTAAGGAAAAGTTT
>DOUP01000037.1 GCA_003520545.1 Maritimibacter sp.
TTCTTGCCCTAAATATCCCGGGGGTGCGGGGGCTGGCCCCCGCTCCGGTGTTACGATTTGGCGTAGCCAATGCTTTGCAGGGCAACGGTGATTTCATCCAGGATGACCGGATCATCAATGGTCGCTGGCATTTTCCACTCAGTGCCATCAGCGATGCTGACCATGGTGCCGCGCAAGATTTTGCCGGAACGGGTTTTTGGCAGGCGATCGACGACAACAGCCAGTTTGAAGGCCGCCACCGGGCCGATTTTCTCGCGCACCAGTTTCACAACTTCTTTCACCACCTCTGCATTGTCGCGATCCGCCCCCGCGTTCAGGCAGAGGAAGCCAACGGGCATTTGGCCTTTGAGTTGGTCTGCGACCCCAATCACCGCGCATTCTGCAACATCCGGGTGCCCCGCAAGCACCTCTTCCATGCCGCCGGTGGAGAGGCGGTGGCCTGCGACGTTGATCACGTCATCGGTGCGCGCCATGATGTAGAGGTATCCATCCTCGTCCTTCATGCCGGCATCACCGGTTTCATAGTAGCCGGGGAAGGTGGTCAGATAGCTCTTCTTGAAGCGGTCTTCGGCATTCCAAAGCGTTGGCAGCGTGCCGGGGGGCAGGGGCAGTTTAACTGCAATGGCGCCCAGCTCGCCCGGGGCTACGGGATGGCCGCCTTCGTCGAGGATTTGCACGTCATAGCCCGGCATCGGCACCGAGGGCGATCCCAATTTGACCGGCAGGAGTTCGATGCCAACCGGGTTGGCAGCGATGGACCAGCCAGTTTCAGTCTGCCACCAGTGGTCGATCACCGGCACATTCAGTTTTTCTTGCGCCCAGGTGATGGTGTCGGGATCGGCGCGTTCGCCGGCCAAATAGACCTGTTCAAGGCAGGACAGTTCGTATTTTCCGACCAGCTCGCCCTTTGGGTCTTCGCGTTTCACGGCGCGGAAAGCCGTTGGGGCAGTGAAGAAGGTTTTGACCTTGTGCTCAGAAATCACCCGCCAGAAGGTGCCCGCATCGGGTGTGCCCACGGGTTTGCCTTCGAAGACGATGGTGGGGTTGCCGTGGATCAGCGGCGCGTAGCAGATATAGCTGTTGCCCACGACCCAGCCCACGTCGGAGGCCGCCCAGAACACGTCGCCCGGATCGACGTTGTAGATGCTCTTCATCGTCCAGTTCAGCGCGACGAGGTGCCCGGCGGTGTCGCGGATCACGCCCTTTGGCTGGCCGGTGGTGCCGGAAGTGTAGAGCACGTAGCAGGGGTGATTGCCCTCGACCGGCACACAGTTGGCTGGCTCGGACCTGGACATCTCGTCCCAGTCGAAATCATAGCCATCCTTCAGGTCTGCCGGATGCTGTTCCCGTTGGAAGATCACGGTGAATTCGGGCTTGTGGTCCGACAGTTCGATCGCGCCGTCGAGAAGCGGCTTGTAGGCCACGGTGCGGTTGGGCTCCAGCCCGCAGGAGCCCGCGATGATCGCCTTGGGTTTCGCGTCGTTGATCCGGGTGGCCAGCTCGTTCGAGGCGAAGCCGCCGAAGACGACCGAGTGGATCGCGCCGATGCGGGTCACGGCGAGCATGGCGACGAGTGCTTCGGGCACCATCGGCATGTAGATGATGACGCGGTCGCCCTTGGTCACCCCTTTGGCGGCGAGACCGCCCGCGAGCCGGGACACCTTGTCCTGCAACTCGGCGTAGCTGATCGTGGCCTTGGTGTCGGTGATCGGGCTGTCGTAGATGATCGCGGCCCGATCGCCGTTGCCCGCTTCCACATGCCGGTCCACGGCGTTGTAGCAGGTGTTGACCATGCCGTCGGAGAACCACTCGTAAAGCGGGGCGTTGTCGTCGAAGAGGGCCTTGGAGGGCTTCTTGTCCCAGGAAATCGCCTCGGCGGCTTCCATCCAGAACCCCTCGGGGTCCTTCTGCCAGCTTTCGTAGACGTCTTTATAGGTTGCCATCTCGGTCCTCCTCCAAATGCGTTGAGATGGTGGTACTGACGCAACATCGTGCGGGCAAGGCTGTTGGCGGTAACCTGCGGCGAAATGGCCGGTCTATTTGCAGAATCGGCGCCCAGAGTGTTGCAAAGTTTTGCAAATGCGCCGTGACTTTGCGGTTCGGTTGGAAAGCTGCGCCGACTTTGCAAATATTGCCAGAGGAGCTTGCAAAGCATCTGACCCGGGAGATTCGGCCTGTCAGTCGGGCCAGTCGGCGACCTCGGCCTTGACAAAACCCTCGGCGGTCGCGCGGTGGCGCAGGGCACAGGGGCCGTCGCCGATCTCGCCACATTCGGAGACATGGCGGCGCAGGATCACGCCACCCCGAAGTGACCTCGGACGCGCGATGTTTGCCCTTGGAAACCGCCGTTGAAACCGGGGGTTGAAAGAAAATGTACTGGAAAAGCAGTTGTTGGCGAACGGTAAAAAATTATTTTAATTCAGGGTGTTGGACTGCTCGCCATAAGGGCTTTCCAGTGGCCCGTTTCCCCACTGGAAGAATAAAACGACAATAAAAACAAATGGTTATTGAATATCGCCCCATGGAGATGCGATTTGGTTCAGAACATGGTGACTGATTGCCGTGGTCAAACTTGCGCCACATTCGCAGGTAGCTTGGGTCTCATACCAGATTGCGTCTTTTAGTGCCTTTTCCCTGTTCGTTTCGTTTCGAGTGCCCAGTTCCTCACCGTGAATGCCCATGACAAGGGCCGCGCTCGGCACCGTTGGATGCCGATCCATGGCCCAGGAAGAATGGAGGTCCCCGTGGCGGATATCTCGCTGACCGCAACGCCCTACAATGGCTCGCTTCTTGCAGCGGACCTGCTCAGCAGTTCCCAAACACTGGTGTTGAGCAGCTTCGGGTCGCCGCAAACCGCGACACTGACCGACGCCGACGGTTGGCTGGAAGACGCGGATGACGGTGTATCGACCTATGATGGCGACCCGATCAATTACATCGGGTCCGGAACGGCGACGCCCGGCGTCGATGTCGGAGGGATCACGATGCCCTTGGGCACCTCCGCCGATCTCGTCGTTTTCGAGGCCGGCGGAACGATTTATTTCCATTACCCGGACGGCCCCCCGAACCTGTTGGACGCCGTGGCCCTGGTCGTCGACATCGACGCCGATCCTTACCAGGTCTTCACCCCGATCTGTTTCGGGGAAGGCACGTTGATCGCCACGCCGGACGGCGAAATGCCGGTCGAGGACCTGGAGCCGGGGGACGAAGTGGTCGATTGCTACGGCGAGGTGCACAAGGTGCTCTGGCGTGGGGGCGAAACCCTGGAGCTGCCGGAGGGCGAGGCCTATGACAAGTGGCGCCCGGTCCGGGTGCGCGCCCATGCCTTTGGTCCCGGTTGCCCGAGCCGCGACACCTTTCTGAGCCAACAGCACAGGGTCTATTACGAACATCCGAAGCTGGCGGCCGCGACGGGACACCACGGGGCTTTTGCGCCCGCCGTGCATATGGTCAACAACCGCAGCATTCGCATTGCTCACGGACGGCGCGTCATTTCCTACCACCACGTTCTATGTGCGACCCACGTGGCTCTGCTGGCCAATTCGATGCCGGCCGAAAGCCTGCTTCTGGCCGAGACCGCACCCGAGGATGGCACCGACCTGCACATGGAGCTGCGTGCGAGATTCCCCGAAGCGGCGGGGATGCGTCCCGCGGCGCCGATCCTCAGACGGGACCAGTCCGAGGTGATCTCCGAGCATATCGCCAACCAGTCACCTCTGCTGCCCGCCTCGGTGAAGCGGCGTTTGCTCGACAAGCCGTGGGAGCCGGTGCGCACCGCCTGGCAAGGCTGGGAAGGCAACAGACTCTAGCCGTAATGCGCCACCGGCGTTCCGGCGATGGCCGACATATTGAGAAGCCCGCGCGCGGTGATCGAAGGTGTGACCACATGCGCGCGGTTGCCCATCCCCATGAGGATCGGACCGACTTCCAGCCCGCCGGCCTTCATTTTCAACATGTTGCGCACGCCTGAGGCGGCGTCTGTATTGGCGAAGACGAGCACGTTCGCGGGTCCCTCGAAACGCGCGCCGGGGAACATGCGCTCGCGCACGTCCACGTCGAGCGCGCTGTCGATGTGCATCTCGCCCTCGTAGGCGAAGGAGCGCGGTTCGCTGTCCAGAATGTCGATCGCCGCGCGCATCCGGCGGCCCGTGTCGCAATCCAGGTTGCCGAATTGCGAGTAGCTCAGGAGCGCGATTTTTGGCGTCAGCCCGAAGCGTTTCACGTGCCGGGCCGCGCCGCAGACGCTTTCCACGATCTGCTGGGGCGTCGGTTCCGGGTGCACGTGGGTGTCCGCGATAAAGAGCGGCCCGTCCTGCAGGATCATCAGGCTGAGCGCGCCGACGGGGTGGTATTCCTCGTCCCCGCCGCCAAGGATTTCGCTCACGTACTTCAGGTGCCAGAGGTATTGGCCGAAGGTGCCGCAGATCAGGCTGTCGGCTTCGCCCCGGTGGACCATGACGGCACCGATGGCGGTGGTGTTGGTTCGCATGATCGCGCGGGCGATGTCGGGGGTCACGCCGCGGCGGGACATGAGCCCGTGATAGGTTTCCCAGTAATCGCGGTAACGCGGGTCGTTCTCGGGGTTCACGTTCTCGAAGTCGCGCCCGATCTTGAGCGGAAGTCCGGCGCGCGAAAGCCGCCGTTCGATCACCTCGGGGCGGCCAATCAGGATCGGCTTGTCGGTGGTTTCCTCCAGCATGGCATTGGCAGCGCGCAGAACGCGCTCGTCCTCGCCCTCGGCAAAGACGATGGTGCGTTCGGCGGTGGAGGCGGCTTCGAAGACCGGGCGCATGATCAGCGCGGAGCGGAAGACCGAACGGTCGAGGTGGTCCTTGTAGGCCGCGACATCGGACAGGGGGCGCGTCGCGACGCCGCTGTCCATCGCAGCCTTGGCGACCGAGGTGGCGACCACGCCCATGAGGCGGGGGTCAAAGGGTTTCGGG
>DOUP01000208.1 GCA_003520545.1 Maritimibacter sp.
CGGCGGCACATCTCGTCCAACAGGTCGCAAAAGCGCGTGACATTGGCGTCGTCCAGTGGCGCGTCCACTTCGTCCAGCACACAGATCGGGGCGGGGTTGGCCAGGAACACCGCAAAGATCAATGCCATGGCGGTCAGGGTTTGTTCACCACCGGATAAAAGGCTGAGGGTCGAGAGTTTTTTGCCGGGTGGTTGGCACATAATTTCAAGCCCAGCATCCAGTGGGTCGTCGCTTTCCACCAGTACAAGCTTGGCCTCGCCGCCGCCAAACAAGTGTTTGAAAAGATTTCCAAAACTTTCGTTTACTTGCTCAAATGCGGTCAAAAGACGCTCGCGACCTTCTTTGTTCAGGCTGGCAATTCCAGTGCGCAATTTTTTGATGGCCTCGTCCAGATCGAGCTTTTCTTGTTTGAGCGTATCATGTTCCGTCTGCACCTCTTTTGCGTCTTCTTCGGCGCGTAAATTGACCGCACCAAGCGCGTCGCGTTGGCGTTTCAGCCGGTTCACATCATGTTCGATCTGCTCGGCTGAGGGCATTTTTTCCGGGTCCGCATCCAGCGTTTCCAAAAGCGCCTGAGGGGTGGTTTCCATGTCTTCTTGGATGCGCGCAGCGGCGTGGGTTACGGTGTCTCTGGCCGCTTGGGTGCGGGCCTCAGACGCGGCGCGATGTTCGCGGGCTTCGCCGGCCAAACGTGCGGCGTCACGCTCGGTATTGGCGGCGGTGCGTTCAGTTGTTTCCCCTAACGCCAAAGCGTCGGCTGCGGCCTTGCGCCGCTCTTCGGCCGCGTCAATCTGTTCGGTCAATTCTTCGCGCTCAACGGCCAGATCTTCTGGTGCGGCTTGCGCTTCTTCCAGCTCTTCGCCGGTCATGTCTTTGCGCTCTTCCAGTTCAGAAATGCGCCTTTCAGCGGTGTCCAAACGGTGCCGCCAGCCAGAGATTTCCTTGGTGATTTCTTGGCTGCGTTTCAGGCGTGCTTCGCCTTCGCGGCGCAATTCATCATGGCCGGATCGCTTCGCCATCATGGTCATCCGCGCGGCTTCTACGGCCATTTTGACCTCTTCCACACCGGCGCGGGCGGCATCAAGATCCCCCAATTCATCCACGGCGGATTGGGCCTCTTTTAGGCGCGTTCGTGCGCCCAAGGCATCTTCTTCGTGGCGGCGCACGGCAAGGCCCATGTTCTCAAGCTTGCCTTCGGCAAGGTTGCGATCAGCCTCGGCGCGCGACAGGGCGCGGCCCGCATCAGACATGGCACGGTCGGCGTCGCGTCGCGCGTCGCGGGCGCGTTTGTCGGCCTCTGCGGCATCTGTCAGCATGGTTTTCAGGGTCTCATGAGCGGCGCGCGCCCCTTCTGCACGGGCGGACGCTTCTTCGAGATCCTGCTTTAACCTTTGTAAACGGTTGAGTTGTTCCAGACGCAGGGCGGCGGTCGAGGGCTGATCCTCGGCGCCCGCTTTAAACCCATCCCAACGCCACAAATCCCCCTCAAGCGACACCAGACGTTGTCCGGGTTTAAGGTCGGCCATCAGGCGGTGTGCGTCTTCTGGTTCACACAGGCCAACCTGACCAATGCGGCGGGCCAAAACGGGGGGCACGGTCACGTAATTGGCAAGGGATTTGAGGCCCTCGGGCAAGACCTGCGGTTGGGTATAGGCGGGCAGTTCGGACCAGCCAGAGGGTGCATCGGCCCCGACCTCTGGTGCGCGCAGATCATCCGCCAGCGCCGCCCCCAATGCCTTTTCATACCCGGATTGAACGCGTAGCTGATCAAGCACTTGCGCGCCTTCGGCGGCGTCGCGTTCGACCAGTCGGGCCAATGCGGTGGCTTCGGCATGAAGGGCGTTCATTTCCCCGTCAGAGGCAGAGCGCGCGGCGCGGGCGTCGGCTTCGCGCGATTGGGCTTCAGAACGGGCCTCGTCTGCGGCGGCAAGGGCCTCATCCGCTTCTTCGGCCGCTTCCCCGGCGGCTTCAGCGGCGGCTTCGGCCAGTTCAAATTCTTCCGAGGATCGGGTGAGGGCGCCTTGAGCTTCCTCCACGGCGGAGCGCGCACGGGCGGCCTCAGCTTCGCTTTTCTCAAGCGTTTTTTGGTTGTCTTCCAACAGGCGATGCGCGGATTGGTGACGAGCGGCGAGGCGGGCGACGTCTTCGGTCAGTTGCGCCAGATCCCCTTCGCGTTCCTGCAAAATTGCGGCACTTTCGCGGGCCTGATCATTGGCCTCGTTCAGCGTGTCCTGATGGCCGTCAGACGCTTTTGCGATCTGGGCCTGTTCCCATTCAAGCCGCTCAATGGTTTCGCCTGCGTCGCGGTTCAGGCCGGCTTCGCGGTCAATGTCTTTGGTCAGTTGTTCAAGGCGGCTTGCAAGCAGTTGGATGCGCTGCATGGCGGCGGCGACCTGATCTGACAGCTGATCGCGGGCCACGGTGAGCCGTTGATGAATGGCGGCGGCGACGGCCTCTTCTTCGCGCAGGGCGGGCAGTTTTGCCTCGGCCCCTTCGCGGTCTTTGGTGGCTTTGCGCGCGAGCAATTCAGCTTGGCCTGCGTGTTTGGTGCGTGTGGTCAGTTCATTTTCCGCATCAGCGCGTGCAATGTCGGCTTCTTTCCAACGGCGATAGAGCAAAAGCCCCTCGGCGCGGCGCAGATCGTCGCCGATGGTGCGATATCTCTGGGCTTGCCGTGCTTGGCGGGCGAGCTGCCCCAGCTGGGTCGCCAGCTGTTCGATCACATCGTCAACACGGGCCAGATTGGTTTCTGTCCCTCTGAGCTTCAGTTCCGCTTCGTGACGTCGTTGGTAAAGGCCCGAGATGCCAGCCGCCTCTTCCAAGATGCGGCGGCGCGCCTTGGGTTTGGCGTTGATCAATTCAGAAATCTGCCCCTGACGCACGAGGGCCGGGGAATGCGCACCGGTGGAGGCATCGGCAAACAGCATCTGCACGTCACGCGCGCGCACATCCTTGGTGTTGACCTTATAAGCCGAGCCCGCGTCGCGGGTGATACGTCGGGTGATATCGAGGTTGTCGCTGTCGTTAAAGCCAGAAGGGGCCAGCCGTTCGGTATTGTCCAGCGTCAGCGCCACTTCGGCAAAGTTGCGGGCGGGCCGGGTTGCGGCACCTGCGAAAATCACATCTTCCATCCCGCCGCCACGCATTGCGGTCGGGCGGTTTTCGCCCATCACCCAGCGCAGCGCCTCGAGCAGATTGGATTTTCCGCATCCGTTTGGGCCAACCACGCCTGTTAACCCGTCCGCGATCACCAGGTCGGTCGGGTCCACAAAGCTTTTAAAGCCATTCAAACGGAGTTTTGAAAACCGCAAGCGGTCTGCCTCATCACTGATTCTTGTTGGGTTGAGTTTTTGGATGCAAAGGGGATGTGTCAACACATGGACCGCCCGGCAGCCCCGAAATGTGGATAACTTGGGCAGGTTATCCACAAGATATTGGAATATGCGTGTTCCAGCTGAGAATTTAATGACGCTGAGGCGCCCTTGTTTGTCGCTTTCTTTCTTGACGAAACACCGGCCCGCGCGGCAAAAAGGGGCATATGGTTCCCCGTAAAAGGCGCAAAGCGTCTGGGGAGAATAGGGAATGCAGTGCGGGAGACCCAATTCGGGGCCCAAACCTGTAGCCGCCCCCGCGACTGTAAGCGGTGAGTGCCCCGTCGATATGCCACTGGCCCCATATGGGTTGGGAAGGTGACGAGGTGCATTGACCCGCGAGCCAGGAGACCTGCCATAGTAACCTTAAACCCACCCGTCGGGGATGACGGGCAATGAAGGAATAAAATGATGACAACTCAAGTTCAAACCCAAGCCGCCGTACAGACCAGCCCATTGGCTGCGATCACTGTTGTGTTTCTGGCTGGTGCTGCCCTACTGTTCGCTGCTGGTTTCGCACAGGCGACCGTTTTGCATGATGCCGCGCATGACACCCGTCACGCGATGGCCTTTCCCTGCCACTAAGCCACATCTGATTTCATGTTGAAAAACTTGGCATCCAGCGCTGTGCTGGCTGGGGTGCTGACGTGTCTTATCGCGTCGGCGCTCCAATTTGCGTTTGTCATTCCACTTGTGTTGGAAGGCGAGCTTTATGAAACGGGGGCGCGCATTCATTTTCCTGTGGATGGGTCGCCGCAAAGTGATGCGGGTGCGCCAGCTTTGGGCACTGATTGGGGCCGCCATATGATGACGGTGGGCTTTAACTTTGTCAGCTTCACCGCCTATGGCATGATCCTGGTTGCGGCGATGGCATTTGCGGCGCTGAAGGGCGTTGAGCTGACCCCGCGCAAGGGGCTGTTGTGGGGCATGGCGGGGTTTATCGTTGTGCAGCTTGCGCCGGCGCTAGGGTTGCCGCCGGAATTGCCGGGCACCATCGGGGCCGAGATTTTGCCCCGCCAAATCTGGTGGGCCGGCACGATCCTTGCCTCTGCTGTTGGTCTTGGTCTGATTGCCTTTGGTCAGGGCGCGCTTCTTGCCGTGGTTGGGGCATTGCTCATGTTGCTGCCCCACGCGATTGGTGCGCCGCATCTGGACACCTATTTTGGCGTTTCCGCCCCGGAACTGTCGGCGGAATTCGCCACCCGGTCTTTGGGCGTGGCGGCGGCGGGCTGGGTTTTGCTCGGGTTCTTTTCTGCGCTGTTTTACACCCGCGCCGAAGAGGTTTAGGCGGGCAACCGACCAATGAGGAGAAACCTCAATTCACCAATTGGGCGGGCGTCGGTGACGATGCCCCCCACACTGGACGCATAAAGATCAAGAAAGGTTAAGACATCCGGCGCAAGGTCGCGGGTCACATCGCCAAACAGATAGGCGGCTTTTCCCTCTTCACGGACAGATACTGTGGCGGGGCGGGTGCAGACATTCATGCACTCGGTGCGGGTTACCTGGACGGTTTCTTCCAAGGTGTTCGCCAGATCGGCCCCGCCTTGGCATGTGACACAAACGGCAAGCTTTGGCACCATGGTCTTTCCTTTCCAGTCAAGCTGGGTCAAAACATTCAAATCTGATTAACGGAGGACATCATGCTTGCCAAGATTCCCGCGACTGTTGTGACCGGTTTTCTGGGTGCCGGTAAAACCACCCTGATCCGCCATATGCTGGACAATGCCAAAGGTAAACGCATTGCGCTGATCATCAATGAATTTGGCGACCTTGGTGTTGACGGTGACATCCTGAAAGGTTGCGGCGACGAGGCCTGTTCGGAAGAGGACATTGTCGAGCTGTCGAATGGTTGCATCTGTTGCACCGTGGCCGAGGATTTCATCCCCACGCTGGAAAAATTGCTCGACCGGGAAACACCGCCAGATCACATCGTGATTGAAACCTCGGGTTTGGCGCTGCCGCAACCCTTGGTGCGCGCCTTCCAATGGCCCGAAATTTCGACCCGCGTCACCGTCGACGGCGTCGTGACGGTCGTGGATGGCAAGGCCGTGTCAGATGGTGTCTTTGCCTCGAACCTCGAAGCGGTGGATGCACAGCGCAAGGCCGACGAGAACCTCGACCACGAAACGCCCCTGTCCGAATTGTTCGCGGATCAAGTCGCCTGTGCCGACATGATCGTGGTGAACAAGACCGACCTTCTGGGCGCGGACGAAGCCGAAGCGCTGACCGCCAAGCTCACCACTGAAAGCCGCCCCGGCGTGCACGTGGTCAAGACCTCGATGGGCGCGCTTCCGGTCGAAGTGCTCTTGGGACAAGGTGCCGAGAGCGAAGCCAACATGGACGGTCGCGACGAGGCGCATCATCACCATCATGACGACCACGACGACGATCACGATAATGACCACCATCATCATCACGACCATGACCACGACGATTTTGAAACCTTCGTCGTGGAGCGGGGCGAGATCGCGGACCCCAAGGCATTCGCGGAACAGGTCGCCGATGTGATCCGGTCCCACGACATCCTGCGGCTCAAAGGTTTCGCAGCGGTCGAAGGTAAGCCGATGCGCCTGACACTCCAAGCGGTGGGCCCGCGCGTCGATACCTATTTCGATCAGCCATTCGGGACCAATCCTCGCACCACGCGGCTTGTCGTAATCGGGCAGGCGGGGCTGAACCACGCGGCCATCGAGGCCGCGCTCACGGCATGATCGTCGTCGAACCGGCGAACCCGCTGGATGACCAGCCGGCGGCGCTTCTGGCCGAGGCTCAGGCGCTGCAGGCGGCGATCTATCCGCCCGAGAACAACCATGCGCTTCCGACCGAAGCGCTGGCCGCGCCCGACATCCGGTTCTTCGCTGCCCGAGAAGGCGACCGGGTGCTGGGCGTCGGGGCGCTTGCCCTGCGCAACGGATACGGCGAGGTGAAAGCGATGTTCACCTCCGACGCGGCACGCGGCAAGGGTGTCGCCGCCGCGCTTCTGCGTATGATCGAGGACACCGCCCGCGACGAAGGATTGCCGCACCTCTACCTTGAGACCGGCGATGAACTTGAGGCCGCCGTGCGTCTCTACGACCGGTTCGGCTTCGCGCGCTGCGGTCCCTTCGGCGACTATGTGGAGGACGGAAGCTCCGTCTTCATGACCAAGGATTTGATCTGATGCACCTTCTGGCGGCGACCCCCGGCGCAATCGACGACGGCAAGGAAGCCGTCGATCTGAACCAGACGCCTGCGGAGGTGGTGTTTATTTCTGCGGCCGATACGGAACTGGCCGCGCTGTCCGAGGCGCGCTCGGAAATGGAGGCGGCGCCGTCCCTGCGCCTCGCCAACCTGACCCACCTGACGCACCCGATGTCCGTCGACCTGCACCTTGACGATTGCGCCACGAAATCGCGGCTGGTGATCGCCCGCGTTCTGGGCGGTGTCGGTTACTGGCGCTACGGGGTCGAGCAATATGCGGCGCGGTGCGCCGAGGCGGGTGTGCCGCTCGCGCTTCTGCCCGGTGACGACAAGCCCGACCCGGACCTTGCAGGCTACTCCACGGTCTCCGACGAAGACTACGCGGCGCTCTGGGCCTACCTTGTCGAAGGCGGGCCGGAAAACGCGACCAACTTCCTCGCCTACGCCCGCGCCATGCTCGACGGAGGGGAAACACCCAGCCCCGCCAAACCGCTCCTGCGCGCAGGCGTCTACTGGCCCGGCGCGGGCGTCTCGGACCTCGCCACCGCGCGTGAGGCTTGGACCCCGGGTGCGCCCGTCGTGCCGCTCATCTTTTACCGCGCGCTGGTGCAGGGCGCCGGTCTCAACCCGATCAACCGCATGGTGCGGTCGCTCCTGCGCCAAGGATTGAACCCGCTCCCGATCTTCGTGGCCTCGCTCAAGGACCCGGTCTCGACCGCCACGCTCGAGGCGCTCTTTTCGGACGCGCCGCCGGACGTGATCCTGAACTGCACCTCCTTTGCCGTGGGCAGCCCCCATGCGGGCGACGACAGCCCGGAAAATCCGCTCACGATGGCCGCCGCCAAGGATGCGCCGGTGTTCCAGGTGGTGCTCTCGGCGTCGAGCGAGGAGGCATGGGACGAGGGGCTGACCGGCCTGTCCGCCCGCGACATCGCCATGAATGTCGCCTTGCCCGAGGTGGACGGCCGCGTCCTCACCCGTGCGGTGAGCTTCAAGGGCGAGGCGTTTTTTGACGAGGCCACCGAATGCCCCATCGCGACGTATCGTGCCCAGGGCGACCGGATTGATTTCGTTGCCAAGCTAGCCGCGAACTGGGCGACCCTGCGCAACACGCCGGAGCCTGACCGCAAGGTCGCGCTGGTCCTGGCCAACTACCCCAACAAGGACGGCCGTCTCGCAAACGGCGTCGGTCTCGACACCCCCGCCGCCACGGTCCACGCGCTCGACCTGCTGGCTGACGCAGGCTACCGCGTGACCGACCAGCCCGCCGACAGTGACGCCTTGATGGCGGCGATCATGGCGGGGCCGACGAACTGGCTGACCGACCGCGCGGTTCGCGAGGGTGGCGTGGACCTCTCCATGGCGGATTATCAGATCGCTTACGGTCAGCTTCCCTATGAGGTGCGCCAGCGGATCGAAGAGCGCTGGGGCAAACCCGAAGCCGACCCGTTCTTTGAACCCGGCGCGGTTGATTGCGGGCGCTTCAAGCTGTCGGTTCTGACCTTTGGCAACGTGGTCGTCGGCCTGCAACCGGCGCGCGGTTACAACATCGACCCGGTGGACACCTACCATTCCCCCGACCTCGTGCCGCCGCACAATTATCTCGCCTTCTACATCTGGTTGCGCGACGTGCATCGGGCGCGGGCGATTGTTCACATGGGTAAACATGGCAACCTCGAATGGTTGCCGGGCAAGGCACTGGCTCTGTCCGAGACCTGCATCCCCGAAGCCGTGCTCGGCCCGATGCCGCATGTCTATCCGTTCATCGTGAACGACCCGGGCGAAGGGACGCAGGCCAAGCGCCGTGCGCAGGCGGTGATCGTCGACCACCTGACCCCGCCGCTCACCCGCGCGGAAACCTACGGGCCGCTCAAGGATCTCGAAGCACTGGTGGACGAGTATTACGAGGCCGCGGGCGTTGACCCGCGCCGGATCGACCACTTGCGCCGTGAAATCCTGACGCTGTCGTCGGCCACCGGGCTTGATGCGGATGTCGGCATGAAAGGCGAGGATGAGGACACCGACCTCGCCAAGCTCGACGCCTACCTCTGTGAACTCAAGGAAGCGCAGATCCGCGACGGTTTGCACGTGTTCGGTCAGTCTCCCGAAGGGCGGCTGGAGCGAGATCTGATCCAGGCGCTCGTCCGCGTGCCGCGTGGGCAGGGGCGCGATGGCGAGGCGTCGCTGGTCCGGGCTCTGGCGGCAGATTTCGGCATGGCGTTCGACCCGCTGGATTGCGACATGGCCGCGCAATGGGACGGCCCGCAGCCCGACGCGCTGACGGGGGGCACATGGCGGAGCAACGGCGACACCGTGGAGCGGCTCGAAGATTTCGCCGCCCGCCTGATCGACGGCGACGCGGTTGCGCCGGGGCCGAAGAGCGCCGCCGTGATGGACGAGATCGACGCCGTTGTGCGCCCCACGGTCCGCGCCTGTGGGCCGGACGAGGGGACGGGGCTTCTCACCGCCCTTGCCGGACGGTTCGTCGCCCCGGCGCCCTCCGGCGCGCCCACGCGCGGGCGCCTTGATACCCTGCCCACGGGCCGGAACTTCTTCTCCGTGGACAGCCGCGCGGTGCCGACCCCGACCGCCTGGGCGCTGGGCTGGAAATCCGCCTCGCTGATGATCGACAAGCACCTGCAGACCCACGGCGACTGGCCGCGCACCATGCTGGTCACGGCCTGGGGCACCGCCAATATGCGCACCGGGGGCGACGACATCGCGCAGGCTTTGGCGCTCATGGGGGTGAAACCCACGTGGGATGCCGCCAACCGCCGCGTGACCGGGTTCGAGATCATCCCGAACACCGCATTGGGCCGCCCCCGCGTCGATGTCACCCTGCGCGTCTCGGGCTTCTTCCGGGATGCCTTCCCCTCGCTCATCGCCCTCGTCGATAGCGCCGCCCGTGCCGTTCAAGCCCTTGACGAGCCGGACGAAGACAACCCTGCCGCCGCCCGCGCCCGTGCCGGTGAAGCCACCGCGCGGGTCTATGGCTCCAAGCCCGGCGCCTATGGTGCGGGACTGCAAGCGATGATCGACGAACGGCTGTGGGAGGCGAAAGCCGACCTCGGAGATGCCTATCTCGAATGGGGCAGCTACGCTTACGGCGCCGGTAACGACGGTGCACGCGACCGCGAAGGATTGGAACAGCGCCTGTCCCAGACCGAAGCCATCGTGCAGAACCAGGACAACCGCGAACACGACATTCTCGACTCGGACGATTATTACCAGTTCGAGGGGGGCGCGGCTGCGGCGGTGTCGCCGCTTCAGGGCAAGGAACCCACGATCTACCACAACGACCACTCGCGTCCCGAACGCCCCCTGATCCGCACGCTGGACGAGGAAATCGGCCGGGTCATCCGCTCCCGCGTGGTGAACCCCAAGTGGATCGACGGGGTGAAGCGCCACGGCTACAAGGGCGCGTTCGAGATGGCGGCGACGGTGGATTACCTCTTTGCCTTTTCCGCCACGACCGGCGCGGTCAAGAACCATCACTTCGATCTCGTCTATTCCGCCTTCATCGAAGACGAGGCGACCCGCGACTTCATCGAAGAGCACAACGCGCCCGCCCTGGCCGAGATGGAAGCGCGCTTTCGCGAAGCCATCGAGCGTGGATTGTGGGTGCCGAAGTCCAATTCGGCGCGGGCGAGGCTCGGGGTGTGACATGATCCGGAGGCTGACAGCGGACGATCCGGTCCTGCCAGCTTTGCTGGAGATGATCCACCGGACCTTCGCCGATCAACCTGGATCGCCGTCTGCCACCCTAAGCCTTGAGCGGCTTGTCGAGATGGTTGGGGAAGGGCACGCGATGCTGATCGAGGAGGCGGGCGCGCCGCTCGCTTGTGTTTTCACACGTCCGTCCCGCGATTATCCGGGAACATTGTATTTCGGGACACTTGCCGTGTCTCCGCAGATGCAGGGGCGTGGTCTGGCCCACCATTTGATCGCTGCGGTTGTCGAGGAGGCAAAGCGCGTCGGCGCGGATGGCGTGTCGCTCGACACCGAGTCCGGGCACGCACGTCTTGTTTCCTTCCACGAAGGCTTGGGGTTCGAGGTGGTCGCGGATGATGGAGACCTCGTTTCCATGATCCGCAGCTTCGGGGCCTCGGTCCCACGGCGGCTTCACGAAACCCAGCCGGTCGCGCCGATCCTGTCGCTTGTTCGCGAAGCCTTCGCCTATATGAATGGCCGCATCGACCCGCCGTCTTCGATGGAGACCCTGAACGAAGACAGCCTGAGGTCGCACATGAAGGCGGGCGAGATCTGGTTCCTGGGGCCCGCCGAGACCCCCGAAGCCTGCGTCTTCTTCACCCCGACCCCCCCGGCGCTCTACATCGGCAAGCTCGCCGTGGCGCAAAGCGCCCGGCGCAAAGGCCATGCCCGCGCGCTGATCGCCCTTGCAGAGACACGGGCCAAGGCGCAGGGGTTTGATCGGCTCACGCTTCAAGCGCGTGTCGAATTGACCGAGAACCACCGGACGTTCCGGCATATGGGCTTCACCAAGACCGCGATGACCGCGCATCCGGGGTATCGTCGCGCGACCTCTATCCTGTTTGAAAAACGCCTCGCCTGAGGGTCACCCCGGACAATCCAGCTTGGCCAGCGTGATCGCCTGGTCACCCGTCACCGAGCCGTCCTTGACCGGACAACCGGTCGTGATGAGCACTGCGGCCACCGCATTGCGCTGCACCTCCGACAGGCGCGGAACCGCGTGCATCGAGGTCCGGATCACCTCCACCTCGTCGCCCACGCGCCAGACGCCAAATGTCATCCCGCCGGCCTCCACGGTCTTCTGACTGCCACCCATGAACCGAGGAGAGGGGGAGTTGCAGGCCAGAAGCGTGAAGGCCGAAACGAGGGACAAAACAAGGGACAAACTGGCATATCGGGTCATGGAGGCAGCTTGCACCGACATGGTTAACAAGCGGTTAAGATCCGATTTCGCTGCACCTGCAACAACTTGCCGCAGTCGCAAATGCGGGCACGTTTGATAATCAAATTCCAAATATTGAATACGAAAAAGGGGATTCACAATGCAAACGACTCGTCCGGCGGACAAATACTCGCCGCTCTACTTCCTCGCCTCCGTGGGCGCCGGTGGCCTTTCGGTCACCTTCTTCATGTACCTGATGTTCTGGGTGCCGCATCCGGGCCGCCCGGTTCCGATCTTCGAGGATATCATGGCGGCGTTCTCGACCGGCGGTGTCGCTCAGCAGAGCGCCATTGTCATCGCCATGGCTGGCATCGCTTTCTTCGTGTTCATGAACCTGCAAAAACTGTTCTGGAACATCTCCGCCTTCAACCGATTCCGCAGGACGGAGGCCTATGAGACGCTGCGCAATTCCAACTCAGAGACGACACTCCTGGCCTACCCTCTGGCGCTCGCCATGTCGGTGAACGGGTTGTTCATCGTCGGGCTCGTGTTCGTGCCAGGGCTTTGGGGGATCGTGGAATACCTGTTCCCCTTCGCGATGGCAGCGTTTCTTGCGATCGGGGTATTCGCCCTGTCGATCATCGGTGATTTCCTGGGCCGCGTGCTGACCAAAGGCGGTCTGTTCGACGTGACCGCGAACAACTCGTTTGCCCAGTTGCTTCCCGCCTTCGCCCTGTCGATGGTTTCCGTGGGGCTCGCCGCCCCGGCCGCGATGTCGACGAACAGCCTGGTCGTGGGTGTATCGCTGGTCGGTTCGACCTTCTTCGCGACGGTCGCGATTGTTTACGGCGCCGTGGCGCTCTTCACGGCCTTCAACTCGATGCTGCACTACGGCACGGCGAAGGAAAGCTCGCCGACCCTGATGATCATGATCCCGCTAATGACCATCCTCGGCATCATGTTCCTGCGCCAGAATCACGGCCTGCACACGACATACGAGGTGCATGGGTCGCCGGCTGAAACCATGGTCTTTCTCGCACGGCTGGTGTCGGTGCAGGTGATGTTTCTCCTGCTCGGCCTCGTGGTCCTGAAGCGCGAAAACTACTTCGCCGATTTCGTCTTCGGCTCGAAGACCTCGCCCGGTTCCTACGCGCTGGTCTGCCCCGGCGTGGCGCTCTCGGTGCTGCTCCAGTTCTTCCTGCACAAGGGGCTCGTGGAGGCCGGTGTGCTGGACAAGTTCTCGGTCGCCTACTGGGTCGTTGCCGTCATCTCCATCGGCTTCCAGTTCGCCATGGTCGCCTTGGTTCTGCGTCTGAACCGTCAGCATTTCGCCAAGTCGACCGACGCGGCGGCCGTTCCGGCGGAGTAAGAGCCGCAGGTAATCGAAAAGAGACGGGGCGCGGGGCAACTCGCGCCCCTTTCCTTTTGGCGTTCGCGCGGTAGGGTGAGGCTCCGAACGCCGAGGGCCGCATGATCCAATCCATTGCCATATTGCTTGGCTTCCAGCTTGCCGGTGAAATTACCGCCCGCGCGCTGGGGCTGAGCCTTCCCGGCCCAGTGCTGGGCTTGGCCGCCCTGTTCATTGCCTTCGTGATCTGGCCACGCTTGCATGAGATGATGGCGGGCACCGCAAGGGGCCTTCTCCTCCATCTGTCGCTTTTGTTCGTGCCCGCGGGCGTCGGGATCGTGCGCCATCTGGACAGCCTTGGGGCGCAAACAATCCCGATCCTCCTGGCGATCCTGGTCTCGACCGCTCTCGCCATCGCAGCGGGGGCCTGGGTCTTCACGCTGGTCGACCGCCTCACCGGGGGAACCGAATGACCGAATTTGCCGACATCTGGTCCTACCTCGCCCAAGGTCCGCTCCTGTGGCTGACCGCGACGCTGGTTGCCTACCTCGTCGGCGCGTGGCTCCAGACGCGATCCGGCAAGAAACCGTGGGTGAACCCGGTGCTGATCGCCGTGGCCATGCTCGCGGTGATCCTGCTGGCCACCGGCACGCCCTATGAGACCTACTTCGAAGGGGCGCAATTCGTTCACTTCATGTTGGGGCCTGCGACGGTTGCCCTTGCCGTCCCGCTTTACGACAATCGCGCCCTGATCCGCGCCTCCGCGCTCCCCATGCTGGCCGCGCTCCTCACAGGCTCGCTTGTCGCGATCCTCTCGGCGCTCGCCATCGCGCGGGCGTTCGGCGTGTCGGGCGAGGTGCTGATCTCGCTTGCGCCGAAATCCACAACCGCCCCCGTGGCGCTGGGCGTGGCCGAGGCTATCGGCGGCTCTCCAACCCTGACGGCCGTGCTCGTGATCCTGACCGGGATCACCGGGGCCGTCATCGCCTCGCCGATCCTGAATCTCCTGCGTATCCGCGACGACCGTGCGCGCGGCTTCGCGCTTGGAACCGCCAGCCACGGCATCGGCACCGCGCGCGCCTTCCAGGAAAGCCAAACCTCCGGCGCCTTCGCGGGGGTCGCCATGGGGTTGAACGCGATCCTCACGGCGCTTATCGCTCCCATCATCATCCGCCTTTTCACATGAGGACACCATGACCGAGAACACAGATCGCCACGCTCAGAAGATGGCCAAGAAAAAGGCCGCCCGGGACAAGATCATGGCCACCAAGACCGAGGAAAAGGGCCTGATCATCGTTCACACCGGCAAGGGCAAGGGCAAAAGCTCCTCCGCCTTCGGCATGGTTTTCCGCGCCATCGCTCACGGGATGCCAGCCGCGGTGGTGCAATATATCAAGGGCGGCATGAAGACCGGCGAGCGCGACCTGATCGAAACGCGGTTCTCGGACGTGTGCCAGTTCTACACGATGGGCGAAGGCTTCACCTGGGAGACCCAGGACAAGTCGCGTGATATCGAAATGGCGCAGGCCGCCTGGGAAAAGTCGAAGGAGCTGATCCGCGATCCCGAGATCCGCATGGTCCTGCTCGACGAAATCAACATCGCGCTGCGCTACGACTACATCGACGTGAATGACGTGGTGGCGTTCCTGCGCGACGAAAAGCCCGAGATGACCCATGTGATCCTGACCGGCCGCAATGCCAAGGAGGAGCTCATCGAGGTCGCCGACCTGGTCACGGAAATGGAGCTGATCAAGCATCCCTTCCGCTCCGGCATCAAAGCTCAGGCCGGGATCGAGTACTAGGGCGTAGACTCATAATCCAGCCACCACCGGCGGCTGGGTTATGGGGCAGCTCCCTAAAGCTCGCGCCGCCAGGGCGGGTTCGCGCCGGCCCGCGATACCGTCACCGCCGCCACGCTGGCGCCGAAGGACAGGGCATCCTGCATGGCTTCCGGCGCGATGTCCGAGAGCGCCGCCTTGGTCAGAAGGCCCAGCTCGGACAGGCGCGCCAAGACGCCCGCGTTGAAGGTGTCGCCTGCCCCGACGGTGTCGACCACGGCGACCTTGCGACTGGGTGCGCTCACCTCGGTTCCGTCTGACAGCCAAGCGGTCGCGCCTTCGCCGCCACGGGTCAGGATGACCACGGACGGCCCCGCTTCACGTACACGGGCGACCTTATCGGCCAGTGCTTCGGTGCCGGGATAGATCCAGTTCAGGTCTTCGTCCGAAACTTTCACGATATCGGCCTGGGCGATCATCGCGTCCAGTCGCGCGCGATACCGCTGGATATCCTCGATGAAGCTGGCGCGAATATTCGGGTCCAACATCATGGCCCGGTCCCCGGCCTCTTGCGCGGCAAGCGCGGCATAGGCATCGGCCCCAGGTTCGCTGGCGAGGCTGATACCTCCGAAATAGAGCGCCGAAACCTCTTGCGCGAGCGCGGGCATGTCTTCGGGCGCCAACATGCGGCCTGCGCTGTTGTCATCGAAGAACGTGTAGGTCGCGTGCCCGTCCGCCAGTTGCACGAAGGCCAGGGTCGTGTGTCGGCGGGAGCGGACCAGATGCGAGGTGTCGACATGGCTGGCCCGAAGGTCTCTGGCCAGTTGGTGCCCGAAGATATCTGTCGAAACACCGCTGAGCATCCCGGTCTGAACACCGAGGCGGCCAAGCGCGACGGCGGTGTTGAAAATTGCCCCACCCGAGTGCGGCACGAAGCCATCGCGCCCCGCATCGGTCGGCGAGGGTATCATGTCGATGAGTGCTTCACCGCAGCAGAGGATCATGTCGAAGCCCTTTCCTGTGTCGCCCGCCCGGCCGGTCAGCCGGTCGCGCCGGATGTCAGAACGAAATCAGCGCGTGCGTTATGCGCCGTCACCAGCTCCGCATTCGGCAGGTCATTGTCCTGCGCTTTCTTCAGCGCCTCGGACCTGACGTAGCCATGGTCGAGCCAGCGTTGCAAGAGCCGCTCCCGAAGCACGCTGATGTCGCATTGAATCGAAACGGTCACGTCGAAACCAGATCGAAGCTCGGCCCAGGGGCGGTTTTCCAAGAGCAGATAGTTGCCCTCGAGCACGATGACCCGCGTGTCCGCCCGGATGATCCGTCCGCCCGCCCGCGCCAAATCCTGCGACCGGTCGAACACGGGCACGGCGACGTCTTCGGGGGCGTCCTGCCCAAGCCGCGTCAGGACCGAGGCCAAGCCCGCGACGTCAAAGGTTTCGGGCGCGCCTTTGCGGGGCAGGAGGCCCAAAGGTTCCAACACGGCGTTGTCGTAATGAAACCCATCCATCGGAAGGACCTGGGACGTGACGCCAAGGTCCTCGGTCAACTGCGCCGCCAGCGCTTCGGCCATGGTGCTCTTGCCGCTGCCGGGCGCTCCCGCGATGGCGACCACGATGCGCTTGTCCCGGGCTTTCGCGGCCAGGATGCGCGCCAAGCGGGTTAGATCGACATCGGTCTTTTTCGACATGGGGCGCGCCTCGGGTCAGTAAGCGTTACAGTAAGCGGTGATAGCGGCCTCGGTGCCATCGCGCCAGATCATGTTGAGCCAAGCTTCGAAAACCTCGGCAAAGCGTGGATCGTCGGCAAGATCGCCGTAGGTCTGACGCTGTTCGATCCATCGGCGTGGATCGTCCCTGGCGGCCCGCGCGACCGTGGTCGNNGAAGCCGGGATGACGCGAGGAGCCGTCGAACGCCACGCGGCGCGTGGTGTCGATGATCCTCGGATTGCCGAACCGACCGAGCAACAGGTCGATGTAGTCCGTCGGGGTAAACCCCGGCACCGGGCGGATGTGCGGCAGGATCTCTTCGCGTTCGATCTTCTCGAAAGCCGCGCGGATCAAGGGATGCTCCATCGCCTCCGAGATCGTTTCGACCGACAAAAGCTCACCCAGGTTCGAGAGGATCTGGTGACCGCCGTTGAGCATCCGGATCTTCATCCGCTCGAACGCGCCGACATCGTCGGTCATGATCGCGCACGCGTGTTCCCAGGGCGGGCGTCCCGCACAGAAATCATCCTCGATCACCCATTGGCGAAAGTTCTCATGGCTCACGGGCACGTCGTCTTCGATGCCAAACTCTTGCACCAGGGCCAGCTCTTTCGGTCCCGTGGCCGGGACGATGCAATCGACCATGGCGTCGGGAAAACTGCACTCTGTGTCTATCCAGTCGGCCAGGTCCGGGTCCGACAGCCGGGCGAGCGAAACGACCGTCTGGCGCAGCACCTGCCCGTTGTGCTGAAGGTTGTCGCAGCTTTGCCCGGTGAACGGACCGAGGCCATCCGCCCGCCGCCGTTTGAGCGCGGCGACAATCGCGCCAAATGCCGTGCGGGGCCTGTCCGGGTTGGTGGCGTCGTGGAGAATATCGGGGTGGTTCGCGTCGAAGCCACCCGTGGCCGGGTCGATGAAATAGCCGCCCTCGGTCACGGTCAGCGCCACGATGCGAATATCGGGCTGCGCCATCCGGTCAATCAGCGGACCGTTGCCCTCGACAATCGGCACATAGTCGATCATCGGACCGATTACCTCGGCTGAACTCCCGGCCGGGTCAAGCTTGATCAACGTGGTGAGGTAATCCTGCGCTGCCATCTTCTGACGCATCGTTTCGTCATAGGCACGCACCCCCGCGCCCACGATGGCCCAGTCCTGCGCGAGCCCCTGTTGCATCAGCCGGTGGAGATACCACGCCTGGTGCGCCCGGTGGAAATTCCCCACACCGATATGGACGATACCGGCGGTGAGAGCCGACCGGTCATAGGTCGGGCGAGACACGTCCGCGGGCAGATCGTCCAAGGTCTCGTTCGTCAATTTCATCTGCGCGGTTCCCAAAACAGATTGGTCCATCAGCTCATCCGGTTTCCGCCGTCCAGGTTCAGGGTCAGCGCGGTGACAAAGCACGCGCCAACCGTCACGAGGGCGGTTTCCCCACCGGATCGTTTCATTCGATCCGGAGCCCTTTCGCGTCGAAACGATGCAGGTGTTCGACCCGCGGGCTGAGGTGGACCTTGTCGCCGTAGCGCAGCGAAAGCTCCCCCGTGGTCCGCACGGTCAGCGGGTCCGGCGAGGCGTCGGTCTGTACGTGCAGGAAGGTATCCGACCCGAGGTGTTCGGAGACGCCGACGGTGCCCTGCCAGTCGCCTTCGGTTTGAGACACTTCGATGTGTTCGGGGCGGATGCCGATCGTAGTGGCGTCGTGTTTCTTGGCTTCTGGCCCGGTGATGAGGTTCATCTTCGGCGACCCGATGAAGCCAGCCACGAAGGTGTTGCGCGGGCGCTGGTAGAGCTCCAGCGGGCTGCCGACCTGTTCGATCCTGCCCGCCTGCAACACGACGATCTTGTCGGCCATGGTCATGGCTTCGACCTGGTCGTGCGTCACGTAGATCATCGTGGTTTCAAGCCGCTTGTGAAGCTCGCTGATCTCCAGCCGCATCCCGACCCGCAGCGCCGCGTCGAGGTTCGACAGCGGCTCGTCGAAGAGGAAGGCAGCGGGTTCGCGGACAATGGCCCGACCGATGGCGACGCGCTGGCGCTGACCGCCCGAAAGCTGGCCGGGGCGGCGGTCGAGGTAATCGGTCAGGTTCAAAACGTCGGCGGCTTGCGACACCCGGCGGTCCTGCTCGGCCTTGTCCATGCCTGCCATGCGAAGCGGGAAGGCGATGTTCTTCCTCACCGACATATGCGGGTAGAGCGCGTAGCTCTGGAACACCATGGCGAGGCCGCGTTTGGCGGGCACGATGGTCGTCGCATCGACGTCGTCGATCATGATGTGCCCGCCGCTCACATCCTCCAGACCGGCGATCAGACGCAGGAGCGTGGACTTGCCGCAGCCCGAGGGACCGACGAAGACGACGAATTCGCCATTTTCGATGGTCAGGTCCAGCGGCGGAATGACCTCGACGTCACCGAAGGATTTCGTGACCTGGTTGAGTTGTATCTTTCCCATGTCGATGTCCCTTACTTAACCGCGCCGAAGGTGAGGCCGCGGACGAGTTGTTTCTGGCTGAACCAGCCCATGATGAGGATCGGCGCGATGGCCATGACGGAGGCCGCCGAGAGTTTCGCGTAGAACAGGCCTTCGGGCGAGGAATAGGACGCGATGAAAGCGGTTAGCGGCGCGGCTTTCGACGCCGTGAGATTGAGCGTCCAGAAGGCTTCGTTCCAGGCGAGGATGACGTTGAGCAGGACGGTGGACGCCATGCCGGGGATCGCCATGGGCGTGAGGACGTAAAGCACCTCTTCGCGCAGCGTGGCCCCGTCCATCCGGGCGGCTTCCAGGATCTCGCCGGGAATTTCCCGGAAGTAAGTGTAAAGCATCCAGACGATGATCGGCAGGTTGATGAGCATCAGCACGATGGTCAGGCCGAGGCGGCTGTCGAGAAGCCCGAGCTGGATGAAGACCAGGTAGATCGGATAGAGCACACCGACAGCGGGCAGCATCTTGGTCGAGAGCATCCACATCAGGATATTCTTGGTCGACCTGCTCGGCACGAAAGCCATGGCCCAGGCTGCAGGCACCGCGACGATCAGGCCGAGGATGGTCGAGCCAAAGGCGATGATGACCGAGTTTCCGAAGTGCTTGAAGTAGTCCGACCGCTCCTGCACCACACCGTAGCTTTCCAGTGTCCAGGGGGACGTCAGAACCTCAAGCGGCGGCAGGATCGCATTGCCTTCGGTCTTGAACGAGAGGACGAAGATCCAGAAGATCGGGAAGAAGATGACCAGTCCGATCGTCCAGGCGATGAGCGTGTTGAGCGCCTTGCGTTGCGGGGTAACAGCACGTGCCATGTCAGCTCTCCTTACGAGTCCAGGTTCTTGCCGACGATGCGCATCAGGAACATCGCCACGATATTGGCCAGGATGATGGCGTAGACACCACCTGCAGACCCCAGCCCGACGTTCTGGCTCTCAAGTACACGCTGGTAGATGAGATAGGTCAGCGTCTTGGTGCCGAAGGCGCCTTGGGTGGTCACGAAGATCTCGGCGAAGATCGCCAGGAGAAAGATGGTTTGGATCAGGATCACGACGGTGATCGCGCGGCCAAGGTGCGGCAGCATGATGTAGAAGAACCGCGAAATCCAGGGCGCGCCGTCCATTTCCGCGGCCTCGAGCTGCTCGCTGTCGAGCGACTGGGTGGCGGTCAGAAGAATGAGCGTCGCGAAGGGCAGCCATTGCCACGAGACGATCACGACGATCGACAAGAGCGAATACTGACTGAGGAATTCAATGGGCGTGCCGCCGAAGGCTTTCAGGATATGCGCGAAGAAACCGTTCGTGGGGTCCATGAACATGTTCTTCCANNAACGGTGATGATCAGGACACCGCCGACAATGACGAGGGTGGCGTAGATGCTCGGCCAGAAGGCGCTGGAGCTCAGGAACCGGGCGTAGTTTTCAAAGCCGACCCAGCCAAGGTCGCCGCCGCGCATCGGCAGGTATTTCTTGAACGAAAACCAGACCGTCATCGTCAGGGGGACGAGCATCCAGCCCAGAAGCAGGATGACGGCGGGGGCCATCATGATGCGGGCTGCGGATCGGGAATGCTGGGTCGCCATGGACACATCTCCTCTATAGACGGGCAAACGTGCCGTCGGACGTGAGTCTACGCGTGTTCGGGGTGAGGGGGCCAGAAGGCGACGCGGACGCCGCCTTCTGGTTCGGGAGGTGGCTTAGTAACCAGCCGCTTCCATGGCGTCGGTCGTCAGGGCCTGTGCCTTTTCAAGCGCTTCTTCCACGGACTGCTGACCAGCGTATGCGGCGGAAAACTCTTGGCTAACCTCGGTGGCGATGCCGGCGAACTCGGGGATCGCCGCGAACTGAACACCGACGTAAGGCGTCTCTTCGACGGTCGAGTCGTTGGGATCAGCCGACAGGATCGAGTCGAGCGTCATCTGGGCGAACGGCACGTCCATGTAGTTCGGGTTCTCGTAAAGCGAGGTGCGTGCACCCGGCGGGACGTTTGCCCAACCTTCGTTTTCGGCAACCAGCTCGATGTAGTCTTTCGACGTGGCCCATTCGATGAACTGCTTGGCGCTGTCTTCTTTCTGGGTGCCAGCCGGAATGGCGAGCGCCCAGGCCCAGAGCCAGTTGGCGCGTTTGCCAAGCCCGGTGTCGGGCGCCAGTGCGAAACCGACGCTGTCGGCGACGGTGCTTTCGTCCGGGTTGGTCACGAAGGACGCCGCCACGGTGGCGTCGATCCACATGCCGCACTTGCCCTGCTGGAACAGCGCGAGGTTCTCGTTGAACCCGTTGGTGGCGTAACCGGCGGGGCCGCTTTCGTCCATCATGCCCTTGTAGAAGGTGAGCGTATCGGCCCAGGCCTGTGTGTGGAACTGCGGTTTCCAGTCCATGTCGAACCAGCGTGCGCCGAAGGAGTTGGACATCGCGGTGATCAATGCGCCGCCTTCCCCCCAACCGGCCTTGCCGCGCAGGCAGATGCCGTTGATCCCATTTTCACGGTCGGTCATGGCCGCTGCCGCTTCGCGGACGAACTCCCAGGTCGGAGCGTCGGGCATGTCCAGACCGGCCTGTTCCATCAGGTCCGTGCGATACATGATCATCGAGCTTTCGCCGTAGAACGGTGCGGCATAAAGCGTGCCGTCATGCGACAGGCCGCCTGCCATGGCGGGCAGGATGTCGTCCGCATCGTACTCTTCGGACAGGTCGTCAAGCGGGACGAGCCAGCCGTTCGCACCCCAGATCGGGGTTTCGTACATGCCGATCGTCATGATGTCGAACTGGCCACCCTTGGTGGTGATGTCTGTGGTCACTCGCTGACGAAGCACGTTTTCTTCGAGGGTCACCCACTCGACGTCGATACCGGTCGCTTCGGTGAACTGGTCCGTGTAGCCCTGCATACGGATCATGTCGCCGTTGTTGACGGTCGCGATGGTGATGGTTTCTGCGTAAGCACCGCTGGCGGCGATCATAGACACGGCCGTCGCAGCGCGAAGTGCGCTCTTAAGGTACATCCGGGCTCCTCCCTAAGTTTGGATGTTGCCCAATAGTGCTAGCAAGATGGATTTACTCGGGTCAATTCATTTTTTTACATGCGTAAAATTATTTGAGAATACACAATGATCGCATTCCCTTAGGCAGAGCACCGCATCACAAGTTTTCCGTCGAACAAGGTGGACTCGCGCGTTTCTGCGCGTCGGTCCGAATCGATCACCTCCAGCAAAGTGCGGACGCTTTTCTCCGCGATGGAGCGATAATCCTGCGCCACGGTGGTAAGCTTGGGGCAGGTGAAACGGGAAAACGGATGGTCGTCATGGCCGGCGACGCGCAGGGTGCAGTCCGGTCCGATCCCGACACGGATGCCCTGTTCGTAGGCCGCTGACAGAAAGCCGATTGCCAAGCGGTCGTTCGAGCACAGCACGGTGTCACTCGGCAGGGGACGGCCGGTCAGCATCTCGGTCGCGCCCCGGAACCCGATTTCCTCGAAATCCCAGCCGTCGCCGTCGATCTGAACGAGCCGAGGCTCGTGCCCCAATCGCTCCATGGACGAGATATAGGCTTTCCGGCGCTTGAAGGCGTTCGGATTGGGCGGGAGCTTCATCTCGAAAAAGATGGGCGCTTCGCCGGACCGGCACAGGTAGTCGACGATCATCCCGATACTTTGGTGGTTGTTCAGCCCAACAAAGGCTTCGCCGGCGTTTTCGATTTCATTGTCGAAAAACACGCTCGGCACGTCATCGCAGAACGCCCGCATCGCGTCCCGGTCGGAGGATCGGCCAAGCGGGGCGATCAGAACGCCCGCCGGTTTGATCGACCGGAGGCCATCGAGCGCATCCGCTTCCTGTTCGGGGCTGCCATAGGAACTGACGAGGATCGGGCGGAACCCGGCTTCGACGATCAGACGCTCGATGTTGCGGGCAATCTCGGCAAAGAACGGGTCGGCAAGGTTCGCCACGACCACACCGATGTTCTTGGTCTGCCGCCTGTTTTGGTTCATCGCGTAGATGTTCGGCCGATAATCGAACTGCTCCAGCGCCGCTTCGATCCGCTCGCGCGTCGATTTTCGCACGCTGTTCGGGTCATTGAAATATTTCGAGACCGTCGGTCGGGAGAACCCGCTCGCTGTCGCGAACTCTTCCATGTTCTTGATCTTCGGGTCACTCACCGCCGGTCTTCCTTTCTCTTTTCATGCGTCGCGCTTGTGCAGCAACGGTGCTGAAAAGCAGCGTCTCAAATTTACGGATAATTTACGCCCGTCAAGGTTGTCAGTGTCAAACTGAAAGTTTCTTGCGGTCCCAGGCCCGGTGATCCAGCCAGGAGCCTCGTGTCACCCGCCGCGGATGTCGCGCAAGGTTTGCGTCGTGGTCAGCGCTTCCGGGTCGAGGATCAGGTCGATCACCGCCAACCCGCCGCTTTCCACGGCCCGCGCGAAAGCCGGGGCGAACTCCGCCTGCCTGCGCACCGTTTCCCCGTGTCCACCATAGGCTCGTGCCAGAGCGGCAAAGTCCGGGTTGGCGAGGTCGGTGCCCGAAACCCGGCTCGGATAGGCCCGTTCCTGGTGCATCCGGATGGTCCCGTACCGCCCGTTGTTCGCTACGAGGACGATCACCTGTGCGCCGTGCTGCACGGCGGTCGACATCTCGTTCAGGGTCATCTGGAAACACCCGTCGCCAGCCCAGCAGATCGCCGGCTCCCCGGTTTCCAAGGCGGCCGCAATCGCCGCCGGGAAGCCGTAGCCCATCGAACCGGACGTGGCGCCGAGATAGCTTTTCGGGCGCTTGAACTGGAAATAGCGGTGCAGCCACATGTTGTAATTGCCCGCCCCGTTCGCGACGATGCTTCGTTCCGGGATCGCTTCGCTCAACGCGGCAACGACGCGCTCCAGCTTGACCGCGCCCGGCGTTTCCACCGGCTCCAGCCAGTGTTCGTAATCCGCGCGCACCCGCGCGGTCCAGTCCGCCCAGTCGTTTCGCTTTTCGGCATCGGTGCGCGCCAGCGCGGCGAGCATGTCCGTCCCGCTGGCCGTCACCGCCAGATCGGGTCGAAAGACCCGGCCCATTTCGTCCGGGTCTGAATGAACGTGGATAATCGTCTTGCCGGGCGCGGCCGGGTCCACCGCGTAGCCGCCGGAGGCGATGTCCCCGAAGCGTGATCCCAGAATGAGGAGCGTATCCGCTTCCGCCAAAGCGGCTTTCAAACCGGGTCGCATCCCGACCGACAGGTCGCCGACATAGTTCGGGTGGCGATTGTCCATGTAATCCTGACGACGGAACGACACCGCGGCCGGTAACCCGCGCGCCTCGGCGAAGGTGGTCAGGTCGCGCGATGCCGCCTCGGTCCAAAGCGGCCCGCCCGCGACCACCAGCGGTTTCTCCGCCGCGTTCAATCGGTCGAGCACTTGGGCCGCCGTCTCGGGGGCAACGCGCGCCGGGGCGGGGGCCCGCGCAGGGATATCCGCGACCTCGACCCGCGCCGACAACATGTCCTCGGGCAAGGAGAGCACCACCGGCCCCGGTCGCCCCGACATCGCCACGTGGAACGCACGCGAGATGTATTCGGGCAGACGTTCGGTCGCGTCCACCTCGGCCACCCATTTCACGAGCCCGCCGAACATCTGGCGGTAATCGACCTCCTGGAACGCCGCGCGATCCCGGTGTCCGCGTTCGATCTGACCGACAAAGACCACCATCGGCGTCGAATCGTGCATGGCCACATGGAGGCCAGAGGAGGCGTTCGTCGCGCCGGGTCCGCGTGTGACGAACAACACGCCGGGCGTATTCGTCAGCTTTCCATGCGCCTCGGCCATCATCGCCGCACCGCCTTCCTGCCGACAGACCACGTTGTCGATCCCGCTTTCATAAAGCCCATCGAGCGCGGCGAGGAAGCTTTCCCCCGGCACCGAAAACACCCGGCGCACACCCTGGATTGCCAGTTGATCCGCAAGGATCTGTCCGCCATGTCTCATTTTGAACCTTTCATAGCGCCGTTCCGTTACCACCTAAACAGAATGAGGGAGCCCAATATGTCCAGACCCATGATTCTTGGAATTCCCGGAGCGTTGCGCAAGGCTTCGACCAACCGGCTTTTGCTGCGTGAAGCGGTTCGTGTCTACGGGGACTGTGAATTCGTGGAGGCGGACATCGGTTTCCCGGTTTTCGATCAGGACATCGAAGACGGGCCGGGCATCCCCGAGGCGGTGCAAAGGCTCTTCGACCAGATCGACGCGGCGGATGCCGTGATCATCTCGTCGCCTGAGTACAACAAGAACATCCCCGGTGTCCTGAAGAACGCGCTCGATTGGGTGTCGCGGTGCAAGGGCAATCCGTGGAAGGACAAGCCCGTGTCGCTGATCGCGGCCTCCGGGGGGCGCGCGGGCGGCGAGCGCATGATGCACAACCTGATCCTGTGCATGATGCCGTTTCGCCCGAACCTCGTCTATGGCCCGGAAATCTTCATCGGCAATTCGGACAAGGCGTTTGATGAGGATGGCCGGTTGAAGGACGAGACCTCGGTGAAGTTCCTGGGTCAATTGATGGACAGCCTACGCAGGACAATCAAAGAACGACAGGACGAATAGCCCGCGGCTCTCAGACTTTTTCGAACCCCGGTGTGCCGCGCTGCTCGGGGTTGGACTTGATATACTCAGCCTTGAGCCGTTCGGACCCGCCGCCGGTTCCGTCGTGTCGCCAGCCCGGTGGCATGACGGCATAGAGAAAGCGGTCGCGCCACGTCACGCCCGGTTGAGCCCAGTCGCGGAAAATGGCGATCCATTCGTGGAAGGCGACGCGCAGCGGGTTGAAGGTGCCGATGTTGTGGACCAGTCCGTAATCGGGGCGATCCTCTTCCAGCTCCGGCACGAAGGTGCCAAACAGCTTGTCCCAGATAATGAAGACACCCGCGTAGTTCGCATCCAGGTAGCGCGGGTTGCGCCCGTGATGGACGCGATGGTGCGACGGCGTGTTCATCACCGCTTCGAACCAGCGCGGCATTTTCCCGATGGCCTCGGTATGGATCCAGAATTGGTAGATCAGGTTCAGACCGCCCACGAAAAGGATCATTGCCGGGTGAAAACCCAGCAGCACCAGAGGCGCGCGCACGATCATCATGAAGGTGAAGGTGCCCGTCCACGTTTGCCGCAGCGCCGTGGTCAGGTTGTAGTGCTGGCTGGAGTGATGGTTCACGTGACTGGCCCAGACCCAGCGCACCCGGTGCCCGAACCGGTGCACCCAGTAATACCGCAGGTCGTCCAGCACGAAACACAGCCCGACGACCCACCAGCTCGTCCCGAGATCGAGCGGGGTCAAAGCCCAGAGCCACATGAAGAACCCGAAGGTGACAAAGCCAAGAAGGATACCCGAGGCGACGTTGCCCACACCCATGGCGAGGCTCGTCATGGCATCCCGCGTTTCGTATCGACCCCCGCGCCTGGCGATGAAAATCCACGTCATTTCGATCAGAACGGCAGCAACGAAAAACGGCACCGCCAGCGACACGACGTCAGGATAGGTCAGTTGGCTCAGGTCCATTCAGCTCTTTTCGATCAGCGCAGTCCAGGTCGGCGCCTCCTCGGGCGCGAGCTCCAGTTTAACGCGTGGTGCCGCAAAGTCACGCAAAGTGAGCACGAGACCCGAGTTGGTCGGAATGATCTGCGGCGCGTCGAGAACATGGGTCGCCACGTCCTGTCCCATGACCCAGAGCACATGCAGCTTGCCGCCCGCGCGCACCAGGGCATTCTGGCCGGTGGCGGAGACGCGCACCTCGTCCGGGTCCAATCCGGGATTGTCGGCCACGAATTCCTGCCGCGCCGTGTCTTCGTCCAATGTCAGTGGCTCATCATAGCCGAACGCACGCATCGCCACCCAGATGGCGATGAGCCCGACCACGACGATTGCCCCGAGTAACCATAGTGGCATGCCTGTCCTCCTGCTTGCGCGTGAGGGTGAGTTTGTGAACGCGCCAAGTCAATCGGCGGAGATCCTGACGGCGGGTCATCGGCGATATTCCGATAAACAGAAGGGGGATTTCCGCCGGGGTGAAAGATGTCTGGACCGAGGTGAGATGCCGTGACCCGGCTTTAGCTCTTCCCGTCGTCGATCACGGTTTTCAAGATCGCCTTGGCACTGTCCGAATCCCACTCGGCGTCGCCCATGAGCCGCGCAATCTCGTTGCCGTCGCGGTCGAGAATCACAGTCACCGGCAGGCCCATGACACCCATTTCCCGCGCCAGGGCACCGTTTTCGTCCATCAGGATAGGCAAATGCTCGATCCCGATTTCGTCAAAGAACTTTTCCGCGCCCGTTTGCTTGGTGCGCAGCGTCGCCACCGGCACCACGGCGAAGTCATCGCCGCCCAATGCGGCCTGCAAGGCATCGAGAGACGGCATTTCTTTCCGGCATGGCGCGCACCACGTGGCCCAGAAGTTCACGACCACGACTTTGCCCC